>NZ_JAGQEG010000008.1 GCF_018305005.1 Collimonas silvisoli | reverse complement strand
AAGTGCTGCTGGCACGGCTGATCACCCGCAACAATGGCCGCCCTTTGCCTAAGCAAGTCTCCAATTACCGGCAAGTCTACATCCACAGCAAACTCATGGTGATTGACGATTCGTTCATCACGCTGGGTAGCGCCAACATGAATGTGCGCAGCATGTCAGGGGATAGCGAGATCAATATGACGACCGATGATGCGGTCAAGGCCGCTGAATTACGCAAGCGGGTGTGGGGGCAGCATGCAGGGGGATTTGGAGACTGCAATGGCGGGGACGGTAGTGAAACGGCGATTGCTAATGCCTTTAAGGATTGGCAACAATTGATGCTTAAAAATGAAGAAAACGTAACAGCCAATGCTCCTATCACTGGTTTTTTAATTCCCTTCCGCGATCTGCGCGAAGTCACGTTCCGGCACGGTTAAGGACAAACCATGCATCACTTACGCCGCTTGATGACCTGCTTTTTACTCGCTACTTTTACTTTGACTGCCTGCTCAATGAAACCCACTTTACCGCGCAACATGGCTTTAAAAGCCTTCGACCCACACCGCAAAGATTTTACTTGTCAGTACGAAATGAACAACGTGCCGCCGATTGACGCCCAGGCGGAAGCCTGGTTTCAGGAAGGTTTGCGTATTACCAGCCGTGATTTGCCGCCGAAGCAGCGCAACTACCCGAAAGCAGTAGAACTGTGGCAGCAAGCCGCGAATAAGAAACACTGGAAAGCGATGATGAACTTGGCGGGAGTGCTGATTAATAGCGATGGCTTTGCGCCTTACGAAGTCGCTGCCGATCCAGAGCGAGCGGTGCAAATCGTGGAGCAAGGAATGCTGCTGGGTATTCCGGCGGCCTTTGATCTGATGGGCAGCTTCCATCAAAACGGCGCGGGTGTCACTGGCGATATGAGCCGCGCCTATGGCTTGTGGGAATTGGCGGCGGACAAGGGCAGCCCCAGTGCGCAGACATTTTTAGGGAAAGCATTCGATGCTTCCTATGACAATCCGCAAGAAGGGTTTTGGGCGAATGATAAAGTAGGGCGCAAAATGCTGGAGTGCGCTTTTACGCAAGGTTATGGCAAAGGAGCCTTAGAGCTTGGTGTGTCATTAGATGTAATAGACAAGGATTATCCACGCGCCCTCAAAGTTCTACATGAAGGCGTCAAAATGGGATGTGAGAAATGTGCAAATTATCTTTCCTCCAGTTTTCGCCACCATGATGACCCTCTTACCAATAATTTCATCGACACCGCCCGTTCCGAACGCTATAGCGCCTTAGGCGACGCGCTTTACCACAACCCCGATCTGCGTTTCCCAAACCTCGATAAAATCCTGCCGCTGCCTCCCGCAACGCTCCCCCAATGGGACAGCAAGATCGAATCCCTGATCAACGCCGCCAAGCCGGTCATGCCTGCACCGCCACCGCCGGCAGCCACGCCGGGGGCCAATCTTTCCGGCCGCGCCCACATTCCGCAAGGCTGGGTGCTGCCGAAAGAGGCCGTGCCGCTGGCTGCTGAAACAAGCGATGGCAGACAAGTCACGTCGCAATATGAAAGCACCACCGCTCGCTTCAGTGGCTACTGGCTGCCGCAACTGCTCAGTCCGCGCACCCAATCCCATCTCTTATGGAATCAAGATCAAGCGCCGCAACAGTATGCGCGTGGCGAACCGTTTGCCGACCTGCGCGCCGGCCTGACCCAGAATGACGGCCGCATCATGTGGCATTACATGGGCCTCCCGCAACAAGTGCCGCCACGGGCATTGCCGGCCCAACTGCTTGGCGGCCTGTGGCGCGTGGCGCAGGCCAATCCGGCCGCGATGACCTTGTGCAACGGCGCCGAGCCGTGTCCATACAGCGGCGTCTGGCAACCGACGATACCAGCAGAGCATCCGCTGAAATCCCTGGTGAACTGGCGCTGGCGGCAGGCCGCTGTAGTGCAGGGGCAGCGTTTCCCGGAACCGGATAAAGATTGGCTGATAGCGGTAGATAGCCATCTGGTGACCTGGCAACTGGTAGAGGCTGCCAGCGCATGAATCGTCTTCCCGCATTTGAGCATAAGGGCAGCCCATGCCTCGGTTTCTGCCGCTCAATGCTTTGTTTTTTGCTTGTTTATGTCAGCCGTATTCAAGGCCCGGCACTGTGGGATGTGCATCATAATTTTTTAAGCGCATGGTTACCCGCAAAGCGGCGCATGCTCTCCGATTCGTACAGCGCTTCTTCCAGGCCGGGATCAGACAGGTTGTACCAGTGCTGCAGAAAGTGCAGGCGCAGCATCTTCTCCAGTCCAACCGGTGGGCGCCCGTTGCCCGCCTGCGGATAGTACGGGGCCAGCACACGACATAGGTCAGTCCAAGGTATCGTGCTTTCCATTTCCGATAGAAACTTCTCACGCCGGGTTGGTTTGCGATGCAGTTCGAACGTTCCTTGGGCAAGTGTCATTTGCTTCATGGTTTTATTCCTGTCTTCAGGTGAATGGCTCGCTCTTTAACGATTGAGCAAGCACCTTGGATGACTTTTGCAGAGTTTCCTTAACAGGCCCTAGGGCGACGATGATCAGAAAGACAAGCCGGAATTTTGCGCTTTTCGAGACGATTTCCATGGCTATGGAAAAAGGCGTATTCTTGATTTCTAACTCAGCAACAAACAGCAACAAACGATAAAAAACAGTCCGATGCCAAACGCATCTGATCGCAATCCATACATCATCTCCCTGGAGTTTCCCGCATGACCGAATCATCCGCGCCGAGCATCACCGGCTATCACGCTCACATCTATTTCGACGCCGCCACGCTGGGGCAGGCGCAAGCCTTGTGCGAGGAGGCGGCGCGGCGGTTTACGTTGACCATGGGCCGGGTCCATCAGCGGCAAGTAGGTCCGCATCCGGACTGGAGCTGCCAGCTGGCCTTCGAAACTCCCGTGTTTGACGAGCTGATTCCATGGCTGGCCTTGCATCGCGCGGGTCTGGTGGTGTTCATCCATCCACTGACCGGCGACGACCTGCTGGATCATCGCGACCATGCCATCTGGATGGGGGCGGTACGGCCATTGAAACTGTCGATATTTTCCACGGAGTCCGAGACCGCAAGCCCTGAGCAATGAAGCCAGGCTAATCCAGAAAGACAGGTGTTTATCATGGGCAATCGCAGCTTGCAGCAACTGGTGACGATGGTGTTGGTTATCTCGCAAATGGCGCCGGGCGCCAGTGCGGCGGCCGGCCGGGTGACCATGATTGATCCCGGCCGCGCCGACAAGCCGGGTTTCCAGGTGGTCATCGAGCAGGCCGGCTATTACCGCCTGGCAGGCGATCTGAAAGTAGCGGACGCCAATACCACGGCGATCGAAATCAATGCCGACAACGTTACCCTTGACCTCAACGGCCACGCCATCCAGGGCCCGGCCCGCTGCCAGCAACTGCCCGCGCCCTGCTGGCCGAGCGGTACCGGCAATGGCGTGCATACGGTTGGGCACAGCGGCATCGCGGTCAAGAATGGCATCATCCAAGGCATGGGAAATTACGGCGTCTACCTGGAAACCAACAAAGCCAGCCTGGACCGGGTGGTACTTGCCAGGAACGCTCATGGCGGCGCGGTGTTTTTTGGCGGCTCGATCAGCAACAGCGTGGCCGAGGCTAACGGCGGCGACGGCGTCTTCGGCGTCGATCTCAAGGTGCGCAGCAATGTGCTGCGCGGCAATCAGATGCTGGGACTGGCGGCGTATGGCAACTCCACCTTTAGCAACAACCAGTTCAAGGGCAATAACAACAACGCCGCGCAAACCAATTTGAAACCGCTCGCCGCCGATCGCAATGTATGCAATGCGGCGCCATGCCGGTAGCACTACGCTAGCGGTCGACCCAGACCATGCGTTCCTTGCTGTAGCGCTCGCCGGCCACCTGCTGCAAGGCACTCTCCAGTAACGCGGTTTCGCTGCGATCCAGCGTGACCTCGGTTGCGGCGACGTTTTGCTCAAGGTAAGCGCGGCGCTTGGTACCGGGAATCGGTACGATGTCGTCGCCTTGCTGCAAGACCCAGGCAAGCGCGATCTGGCTGCTGCTGACACCCTTCGCTGCGGCGATTTCGCCGACCACCTTTGCCGCCCGCATATTGGCATCGAAATTGTCGCCTTGCAGGCGCGGATCGAGATGGCGAAAATCGGAAGCGGGATAGCTTTCCGCACGCTGCGCGGTACCGCTCAGGAAACCGCGGCCGAGCGGGCTGAATGGCACCAGACCGATGCCGAGTTCGCGCAGGATCGGCAAGATATCGGCTTCCAGATTACGCTCCCACAGCGAATATTCGCTTTGCAGAGCGCTGATCGGATGTACCGCGTGTGCCTTGCGAATATTCGCGACGCCGGCTTCGGACAGGCCCAGAAAGCGCACTTTGCCTTCACGCACCAGATCCGCCATGACCCCGACCACGTCTTCAATCGGCACCGCCGGATCGACCCGGTGCTGATACAGCAAATCGACGTAATCGGTGCCGAGGCGGCGCAGCGAGCCTTCCACCGCGCGCCGTATGTGGCCCAGCTCGCTGGTGACGCCGGTGGTGACGCCATTCTCTATCTTGAAACCGAATTTGGTGGCCAGCACCACTTCATGCCGCCGCCCTTTGAAGACGCGCCCCAGCAACGACTCGTTTTCGTAAGGGCCGTATTGTTCGGCCGTGTCGAAGAAGTTGACGCCCAATGCCAGCGCTCGTTCCAAGGTGGCGACGGATTCGGCCTCGTCGGCCGCGCCGTATGCGGTGCTCATGCCCATGCAACCCAGGCCGATTGCCGATACCGTCAGACCGCCCGATCCCAATTTGCGCTGCTTCATCATTGATTGCTCCGGATAGTGATAGCTTGAGGTTGCCAGTCTAGCCTAGTCCTGGATCTTGATCAGGCAAGGCGCTATTTATCCGGGGAGCTGATCCGAGTCCTTAGGAAAATTTGTCGAGGATGCTGTAGTAAGCGACCCCGGCGGCAATATAAAAGCGTTGCAAGCCATGAAAAGGAATCGGCTGGATGGTGCTGATCGGAAATGGGAACGGCGCGCTCTTTGCGCTCAGCAGACGTTGCGCCAGGCACCGGCCCATGGTCGACGCCATGGCGATGCCGCGGCCGTTGTAACCCAGCGCAATCGTCAGGCCGGCGGCCGGCTCATGCACATGCGGCAGAAAATCACGGGTAATCGCCACCCTGCCGGCCCAGCGGAATTCATAGCCGACTTGCGCCAGTTGCGGAAACAACAGCGCCAGCGAACGTTCCAGATGGCTGAAATCCTGCGCGCCGCGCGGCTCAGAGAAAGGCCCGCGGCCGCCCATGAGCAAGCGTCCTTGCGCATCGCGCCGGTAATACAGCAGCAGCCGGCGCGAGTCCGACACCACTTGCCGGCCGGCCAGGATGTTGTCGCCCAGTTCCGGCGGCAACGGTTTGGTGGCGACGATGAAGCTGTTGGCGGCGATCACCGATTGTTTCAGGCGCGGCCACAGATCGCCGGTGTAGCCGTTGGTGGCGATCACCACCTGCTCGGCAGTCACGCGCGCACCGCCGGCAGTATCGACCTGCCATTGTCCGTCCTGCCGTTGCAGGCCGCTGACCAAAGTATTGCCGTGGATGGCGGCGCCATGCGCTTGCGCCGCCCGCACCAGGCCGCGGCAATAGCTGAGCGGCTGGATGCTGCCGGCACGGCGGTCGATCCAGCCGCCGACATAGGCCGGGCTGCCGATGCGTTGCGTCACCTCGGCGCGCTCCAGCATCTCTACCGGCGCACCGCGTTCGGCCCATTGCGCGGCGCGTTTCACCAGCACCCGCATCACTTGCTCGGAATGCGCCGGCTGGATCCAGCCGTTGCGGACGGCGTCGCATTCGATGCGGTATTTTGCGATCAGGTCGAATACCGTGTCGGCGGCCTTGCCGATGGTGTCGATCAGCAGCTCGCCTTTTTTACTGCCGAACATCACGTTCAATTGATCGGGGTCGTATTTCAAGCCTGGAATCACCTGGCCGCCGTTGCGCCCGGAGGCTCCCCAGCCTGGCTCGGAGGCTTCCAGCACGCAGACGCTGGCGCCGGCTTCGGCCAGGTGCAAGGCGGTCGATAGCCCGGTATAGCCGCCGCCGATGACGATCACATCGGCTTTGCGCGATGCGGCCAGTGGTGGTGTAGCCGATGGCGCTGTCGCGGTCGCCGCCCACAGCGAGGGCGGCAGTGCTTGTCCTGCAGAGATGTTTTTCATACGGTGCTTTGATTTATGCAGGCTGATCAGAGGTTTGCTGGCCCAGCACGCGGCGCAGGAAATCCTTGGTGCGCGCGTGTTGCGGGGCGCTTAATACCTGTCGTGCCGGACCTTCTTCGACGATGGTGCCGCTATGCAGAAAGCAGACGCGGTCGGCGACATCGCGTGCGAATCCCATTTCATGCGTGACCACGATCATGGTCATGCCGTCGTTGGCCAAGGTGCGCATGACTGCCAGCACCTCGCCCACCAGTTCCGGATCGAGCGCAGAAGTCGGCTCGTCGAACAGAATCGCTTTCGGTTTCATGGCCAAGGCGCGGGCGATCGCCACCCGCTGCTGCTGGCCGCCCGAGAGCTGGTTCGGATAGGCGTCGGCGCGTTGCGCCAGGCCGACTTTGGCCAGCAACGCCAGCGCTTCCTGCCTGGCAGTGGCCGGCGCGATCCGGTTGACGTAGATCGGGCCTTCCATGACGTTTTCCAGCACCGTGCGATGCGGGAACAGATTGAAGCGCTGGAACACCATGCCGACATGGGTGCGCAGCTGATGGATGGTGGCCGATTTGCTGTCGACCCGTTGGCCCTCGATCAGGATCTCGCCGCCCTCATAGGTTTCCAGCCCGTTGATGCAGCGCAGGACGGTCGATTTGCCGGAGCCGGACGGCCCGATCAGGCACACTACCTCGCCGGCGGCGACCTGCAGCGAGACGCCCTTCAGCACTTCGTGCTGACCGAAACATTTATGGATTTGCTTGACTTCAATCATTTCCGTTTCCCCTGGCCAAAGCGCGCTTCCAGCCGCCGCGTCAGCACTACCAGCGGCAGGCTCAGCAACAGATACATCAGCGCCACCATGGTGTACACCGTCATGTTCTGGAAAGTGGACGAAGCGATCATCTGGCCGGCGCGGGTCATTTCCAGCACCGTGATGGTGGACACCAGCGAAGAATCCTTGAGCATCATCACCAGCGTGTTGCCGTAAGGCGGCAGTGCGATGCGGAAAGCCTGCGGCAGCACCACGCGCCGCATGATCATCGGCATGCGCATGCCGATCGATTGCGCCGCCTCGATCTGGCCGGGGTCGACCGCTTCAATGCCGGCGCGGAAATTCTCCGCCTGGTACACCGAATAAGCGATGCCGAGGCCGATCACGCCGGCCTGGAACGCCGTCAGCTGTATGCCCAGTTCCGGCAGCACGAAGTAAATGTAGAACAGCTGGACGATGATCGGCAGGCCGCGGATGATGTTGATCACGCTGGCCGCGAACCAGGACACCGGGCCTAGCTGCGATACTTTCATCAGCGCCAGGATCAGGCCGATGACGGTGCTCAGGATCAGCGAATAAAAGGTGACTTCCACCGTGACCACTGCACCGCGCAGCAGGATAGGCAGGAAATCCATGACGTTCTGGATTAGCATGATGTGCTTCTCAATCAGGAAGGAAACGGCAGCACTGCCCGGCTACGCTACTGCTACGGCCGGGCGCATCGCATTTGCGATTAGTTCAGATTCCACTGTTGGACGATCTTGGCCAGCGTGCCGTCGGCCTTGGCGGCGGCGATGGCTTTGTTCAAACGCTCCAGCAACTGGTGATCGCCCTTGCGTACTACCAGGCAAACGTCGCCTACCAGTGTCGGCTGGTATTCCTTGACCAGGCGCACCTGCGGATTGGCGCCTTGCGCCAGCTGGTAAGCAACAATCGGCCGATCGCCGAAGCCGGCCTTGATGCGGCCCAGGGCGACGTCGCGCATCATGTCGGCGACAGAATCGTAGACGCGCACTTCCTTGAAGCCGCCTTTCTTGTTGAGCGCATCGATGAATATGGTGCCGACCTGGGCGCCGACGATTTCACCTTTCAAATCGTCCAGCGTCTTGTAGCTGCGCTTGTCCTCGGCATTGACAAACAAACCTTCGCCATACGAATACACCGGATCGCTGAAATCGACGATTTGCGCACGCGCTGCGGTCTTCAACATGGCGGCGGCGATGATGTCGATCTTGTTGGAAGTCAGAGAGGGGATCAGTGCCGAGAACGGAGTTTGCTGGAGGTTGACGCTGAAGCCGGCATTTTTGCCGACGGCGGTCACGGTATCGACCATCATGCCTTGCAGCTTGTTGGTCTTGATATCGAGGAAGGTAAATGGCACGCCGGTGGAAGTTGCGCCCACGGTAAACGCGGTTTGCGCCAGGCAAAGCGAGGCGGCGCTGGCGGCTGCCAGCAAGATGGTTGCCTTGGTCAGGCGTTGGATCAGCTGTTTCATTTATTTCCCCTCTGTGTGGCAGCCGGGTGAATGGCTGGCATGCTGCAGTTGATATAAAAATCGCCGTTCGATTAAGTATATTCAATTTACGATTATCGTCAATAGATATTTACGTATCGATATTCGATATTATGGTATGATAAATCATCGTGCAGAGTGAGGGATAACCATGAATGACAAGAATGACGATCCACAGCCGGAAGTTGCCGATGCTTTATTTAACCAATCGCTGGAAAAAGGCCTGGCCGTGCTGCGCGCTTTCGACGCCCGGCGCCGCACCATGACCCTGGCCGATGTGGCGGAAGCAACCTCGATCACCAAGAGTTCCGCGCAGCGCATGATCTACACGCTGGAGATGCTGGGCTATGTCAAGAAACATCCAACCACGCGCCGTTACCAGCTGACGCCGAAAGTCATGGAGATCGGCTACAACTACCTGGAAGCCGATACGCTGGTCGATGTCGCCAACCCGTTCCTGGCGGAGTTGGCCAATACCACCGGCGAAACGACCAACATGACCGAGCCGTATGAGAGCCAGATGGTGTACGTGGCGCGCTTCGTCGGCCACCAGTTCATCCCGATCCACATGCCGATCGGCAGCCGCATCCCGATGTATTGCACCGGCTCCGGCCGCGCCTACCTGAGCACGCTGGCGGCGGCAGACGCGCGCGCCTTGCTGCAGTCCAGCCAGCTGACTGCGCGCACGCCGCATACCCGCACCGATATCGACGACATCATGGCGCTGCTGGCGACCGCGCGCGAAAAGGGCTATGCCTGCAACAATGAAGAATTATTCCTGGGCGACATGACGATTGCCGCGCCCATCATCAGCAATCAAGGTGCGGCGGTGGCCGTGGTTCACGTAGTGACGCCGACCAGCCGCTGGACGCTGGCGGAAGCGGAAAAGAAAATAGGGCCGCTGGTGCTGGAATGTGCGCGCTCGATCAGCAATTCGATCCGGACGCTGACCTGAGCTGAGTTGATTTGCGGCCGCATCATCCTGCGCCCGGCGCGCAGGATGATGACGGCCAGCGGCTTTATTTCGCGGTAGGCATGGTGAATTCAGCGCCCTTGGCGATGCTGTCCGGCCAGCGCTGCATGATGCTCTTGTAGCGGGTATAGAAGCGGATGCCTTCTTCGCCGTAAGCATGGTGGTCGCCAAACAGCGAACGTTTCCAGCCGCCGAAGGAATGCCAGGCCATCGGCACCGGAATCGGCACATTGATGCCGACCATGCCAACCTGGATCTGCCGAGCGAAAGCGCGAGCGACGCCGCCATCGCTGGTAAAGCAGGCCACGCCGTTGCCGAATTCATGGGTGTTGATGAGTTCTACCGCGCTGGCCAGGTTCGGCACCCGCACCACGGCCAGCACCGGGCCGAAGATTTCCTCTTTATAGATGGTCATTTCGGGCGTCACGTGGTCGAACAAGGTACCGCCGACGAAAAACCCTTTTTCGTGTCCGGCAACGCTCAGGCCGCGGCCATCCACCAGCAGTTTCGCGCCCTCCTCAACGCCTTTAGCGATGTAAGCCTCGACCTTGGCCTTGTGGACGCCGGTAACCAGCGGCCCCATCTCCGATGTCGCATCATCGCCGTTGCCGATCTTCAGCGCAGCGGCGCGTTGCGCCAGTTGCGCCACCAGGCGATCGGCGACATCGCCCACCGCCACTGCCACCGAAATCGCCATGCAGCGCTCGCCGGCCGAGCCGTAGGCGGCGCCGATCAAGGCATCGACCGCTTGTTCCAGATCCGCATCCGGCATCACCACCAGGTGGTTCTTGGCGCCGCCCAGCGCCTGCACGCGTTTGCCGCGCTTTGCGCCTTCGGTATAAATATATTCCGCAATCGGGGTCGAGCCGACAAACGACAGCGCCTGCACATCGGGATGCGCCAGCAAGGCGTCTACTGCCGCCTTGTCGCCCTGAACCACATTGAATACGCCGTCCGGCAAGCCGGCTTGCTTGAGCAGATCGGCAATCAGCAGGCTGGCCGAGGGATCACGCTCGGACGGTTTCAGGATGAAGCAATTGCCGCAGGCGATCGCCACCGGGAACATCCACATCGGCACCATCACCGGGAAGTTGAACGGCGTGATGCCGGCCACCACGCCCAGCGGCTGGCGCAAATTCCAGTTATCGATGCCGCCGCCGATATTGTCGGTATGGCTGGTCTTCAGTAGATGCGGGATGCCGCAGGCAAACTCCACCACTTCGATGCCGCGCACGACTTCGCCCTTGGCGTCGGAGAACACCTTGCCGTGTTCGCGTGTGATCAGGGCCGCCAGCTTGTCGTGATTCTGTTCCAGCAATTCCTTGAACTTGAACATGACGCGGGCACGGCGCAATGGCGAGGTCTCGGCCCATGCCGGAAACGCGGCACGGGCGCTGGCTACCGCCTTATCCACTTCTTGCGTCGACGCCAGCGCAACCTGGGCCACGACGGCGCCGGTGGCTGGATTGTAGACATCGGAATAGCGTTCCGACCGGCCGGTAGACACAGCGCCGGAAATGAAATGATTGATTTGAGAAATGGTCATGGCTTGTCTCTGATTATTTGGTTTCGTTGAGTGCTTCGCGCACCGTGCTGAACATGCGTTCGATTTCTTCCGGCTGCACGATCAGCGGCGGCGAGAAGGCCAGGATGTCGCCGGTGTAGCGCACCATCACGCCTTTTTCGTAGCACTTGAGGAAAACTTCGTAGGCACGCGCCCCCGGTGCTTGCGGCCGCGGTTCGAGTTCGATGCCGGCCACCAGGCCGAGGTTGCGGATATCCTTGACGTGCGGCGCGCCGGCCACGCCGTGGGCGGCCTTCTCGAACAACGGCGACAATTCACGCGCCCGTTCGAACAGGCGCTCGCTCTTGTACAAATCGATGGCGGCGATGGCGGCGGCGGCGGCCACCGGATGGGCGGAATAGGTATAACCGTGCATCAGTTCGATGGAGCCGGCGGCGGCGGATTGAATCACCGTATCGTGGATCTCGCGTTTGGCGGCCACTGCGCCCATCGGGATGGCGGCGTTGTTGATGCCCTTGGCGAGCGTGATCAGGTCTGGCGTCACGCCGAAATAGGCGCTGGCAGTCGGTGCGCCGAGGCGGCCGAAGCCGGTAATGACTTCATCGAAAATCAGCAGGATGCCGTGCTTGCTGCACAGTTCGCGCAAGCGTTCCAGGTAACCCACCGGCGGGATCAGCACGCCGGTAGAACCGGCCAGCGGCTCGACGATGACGGCGGCGATGGTCGAAGCGTCATGCAGCGTTACCAGGCGTTCCAGCTCGTCCGCCAGATGCGCGCCCCAGGCCGGCTGGCCGTGGCTGAAGCCGGCTTCGGCGATATTCAGGGTATGCTGCAAATGATCGACGCCGGGCATCAGGTTGCCCGAAAAGGCTTTGCGGTTATTCAAGATGCCGCCGACCGAGATGCCGCCGAAACCGACGCCGTGATAACCGCGTTCGCGGCCGATGAAGCGTGTGCGCTGCCCTTCGCCGCGGGCACGGTGGTAGGCCAGTGCAATCTTCAGTGCGCTGTCGACCGCTTCCGAACCGGAATTGGTGAAGAAAATCCGGTCCAGTCCGGCCGGCATCAGTCCGGCCACCTTGCGTGCCGCCTCAAACGCCAGCGGATGGCCCATCTGGAACGATGGCGCGTAATCCATGCTGCCGATCTGCCGCGTCACGGCGGCGCTAATCTCTTCGCGGCAATGGCCGGCGTTGACGCACCACAAACCGGCGGTGGCGTCGAGAACCTGGCGGCCGTCGTCGGTCTGGTAATACATCCCTTTGGCCGAGACGAACATGCGCGGCGCTTCCTTGAACTGCCGGTTGGCGGTGAATGGCATCCAGAATGCCGACAGGTCTTGATCTGATTGCATAGTGTTCATAGTGGGTTTGAGCGTAGGTTGACGGGGTTAGTCACAGTGCCGATTATTGCAGTTACAATCCGGATTGTTAGATACACTTTGCACAAATTATGGAAAGTGTATTGTTGTGATTGGCAATCTGTACTGAATACACTTGAGGGCACCATGACTGAATCCCAAGTTTCGCGCTTTCCCTCGTTGTTGCAGCCGCAATCGGCGCTGGGCCTGGTCGAGCAGGTGGTCGCCGGCTTGAGCCGGATGATCGAAAACGGCAAGTTGCGGCCGGGTGAGCGGCTGCCGTCGATTCGCCAGTTTGCGTTGCAGCAAGAGGTTAGCAATTCGACCATTGTCGAGGCCTATGAACGGCTGGTGGCCAACGGCCTGCTGCTGGCGCGGCGCGGCTCCGGTTTTTTCATCGCCAAGCGCGAGCTGGCGGAGAGCAGCGGCATGCCGGCGATCCAGCCCAATCCGGTGATCGATGCGGCCTGGCTGTTTTCCGAAGTATTCGCCGATGAACGGGTGCCGATCAAGGCTGGTTGCGGCTGGCTGCCGAGCAGCATGCTGGACGGCGAGGGTTTGCACGCGGCGGAGCGGCGCATCATCCGCTCGCCCGGCGCCCAGCAAGTCGGTTACGGCCACCCGTTCGGCTACGGCCCGCTGCGGCAAACCATTGCCAAATCGTTCGCCAACTGGTCGCTCGATATCGGCCCGGACCAGGTGCTCACCACCCACGGCGTGACCCAGGCGCTGGATCTGATCATGCGCACCCTGGTCAAACCCGGCGACACCGTATTCATCGAAGAACCTGGTTACTGCAATCTGATTGCCATGCTGCGGCTGGCCAACATCCATGTGGTCGGCGTGCCGCGCACCGTGAGCGGGGTCGATCTGGAGCGGCTGGAAGAACTGGCGCTGCTGCATCGGCCGAAGATTTTCTTTACCAATCCGGTGCTGCAGAATCCGACCGGCACCACCTACACTCCCGCCTGCGCGATGCGTGTGTTGCAAGCGGCTGAGCGGCACGGTTTCTGGGTCGTGGAAGACGATCTGTACCGCGAGCTGGCGCAAGCGACCGATCCGATGCTGGCTGCGCTGGACGGCTTGCGGCGGGTGATTTATGTCAGCGGTTTCTCCAAAACCATCGCGCCGTCGCTGCGGCTGGGTTTCATCGCCTGCCAGAGCGATCTGGCCAAGGAATTTGCGCGCACCAAGATGGTATTGACCCTGACCAATTCCGAAATCACCGAACGCCTGGTGTACAACGCCCTGACCGAAGGCCATCACCGGCGTCATGTCGAGCGCCTGGCCAGCACCCTGCTGACGGCGCAAGCCCAGGTCAGCGCAAGGCTGGAGGATGCCGGTTTGCTGCCGTTCGGGCCGCTGCGCGGCGGCATGTTTTATTGGGCAAGAATGCCGCACGCCACGCTCAGCGCCAAGGAAATCGGCGATCAAGCCTTGGCAGAAGGTATCTGGCTGGCGCCGGGAGAATTCTTTTATGTGTCGCAGCCGGAGCATCCCTGGTTTCGTTTTAACGTCGCCTTCTCCGACTTGCCGAAGCTGTCCGATTTTTTCAAGAAGCTGGCGGCAAGTTCTTGATAAGTTGAGCAACAAAAAACCCGCGCACTCCTCATGAGGCGCGGGTTTTGTCATTTCCAGCGGTCAGCGGCAGATACCGTCCGATCAGCGGGGGCATTGCCGAGACCAGACTACCTGCGATCAGTTGCCTGTATTCGTTTCAAGCGGGTATTGCGCATTGGCGAAATCGAGCTGGCCGGAGCTGCGTGTCTCAACCAGTTCTGCCTTGACTTCAGCGCGGGTCTTGCCAGGCGCGGTCGATGCTTGCACGAACACCGGGTATTGCGAACCGGCGAAATCTAGTTCGCCGGCAGCGCGAGCCTTTGCCAGTTCTGCCTGGACTTCAGCGCGGATCTTGCCAGGTACGGTCGACGCTTGTACGAACACCGGATATTGCGAACCGGCGAAATCGAGTTCACCGGCAGCACGTGCTCTTGCCAGTTCAGCCTGGACTTGAGCGCGGGTAAGCGGAGTGACGTTGTCGGCGGCGAATACAGGAGCGGAAACAATTGCGGCCAGTGCCAATGCGGCGATCAGTTGGGTTTTCATGATGAATTCTTTCTTTTTAAGTTAATGAAAAAGTGCCGAATACGGCGCTCAACAGTGGTTACACAAGCGCATGTACCGACGGCGCGGAATCTTTGCTGCACCGTCTTGGCTGCAGGCGAGAGTTCAATTTGCATCTATCACTAGATAGATAAAATCGGGAAATAAAAAGCGTCTTTCCTATATGACGCCTTCGAATCCACTATCCCATCGCCTGCAGTCCGGGCAGTTGCTCGATCCAGTTGCTGCTCAAAAAAACTTAATCTGGGTCAGTTAATGCCTGAACAACGTGTCTGCAACTACTGTGAAGTAACTATAGTTATCTACTGATAGGTAGTCAAATGGTATTTACTTATATCAATAAATCATTACCACAAAAGGGCGACACATGTAAAAAGCCTCTTGATTATCTATCTTTTGATAGATAAGATATCAGCGTAGCGTCTTTGTGATTTTACATTCCACGCCGCAGCCGTCAGAATATCGCCGGCTGGCTGATAAAAGACGTAGCATGGCGGTGTTATTCATGGCCCCATAGCCGCCTGTAGTCGTTCACCGTGTACTGGTGTCGTGCATCGCTATCTCTTTATAGGTAAAAAATCATGAAGGCCGTTTCCCCCGTACGTGAACAATTGCTTGAGCACACGCTGGCCCTGCTGGGATCGCGCGGCTACAACGGTTTCAGTTATCGCGACCTGGCGGAACTGGTCGGCGTCAAAACCTCCAGCATTCACTATTACTTTCCTACCAAGGAAGATCTGGCGCTGGCTGCGGTGCAAGCCTATGCCACCAACATCGGTGACATCATGCGCGGCATGGATCCGAACGGGCCGCTCAAAGAGCAGGTGGAGCAATATCTGGCTTTGTGGCGCAAGAACCTTGGCACCAGCCGCGTCTGCCTGTGTGGCATGCTGGCTGCGGAAGCCACCAGCTTGCCGCAAAATGTGCTGGCTGCGATACAGACCTTCTTCTGCATGCACGAAAGCTGGATCGCGCAGCGGCTGGAACGCGCGGTTGCCGAGAAAGGCGTGAAGCTGCCGGCGCCGCCGACGGCATACGCAATGACCATCCTCGGCGCCTTGCAAAGCGGCTTGATTTCCGCACGCTTGTTCGGCAAGCCTTGCCGGCTTGATGCGGCCTCGGCAATGTTGCGCTCCGCCGTGACGCCGGAAAGCAGCAAACCGCAACCGGCGCAGGCCGACGCCGTAGCGCACTGACTTTCTTCTGATCTTCAGGACGTCGCTCAAGGGAAGCGCCTTGAGCGGTGGCAAGCTTTCAATTTTCCCCTGCGTTTTGCAGCGCATGCCCGATTTCCAGGCTGCGCATGCCTTCCTCCTTTCGATAACATCGCAAGTCCCTAGCGTTGCAACGCACTGCCTTGCGGTGTATCACGCATAACAAATCTTCATAGAGCCCGCTCATTTTTTCAGCAATTCCGATTGACACGGAAAAATATCGCCCATAACATTGTTTCATATATTAATACGTTGTTTTATTAAATGAAACAATAGAGCAGCCAGGACCGGTCGGTAATTTTCAGCAAGTCTAGAAAAATAAGAACCGCACAGCCAAAGCCGCCATTGAATTTTTTTCAACCGGGAGGAGTAAAGCATGAGGAAGTCCATCGTTGCACTGTCAATACTGGGTACTTGCACCTACGCCGCGCACGCGCAAACCAACGTGACCGTCTACGGTCTGCTGGATTCTGGCGTCGCCTACGTCAACAAGATCGCCACACCCGGCGCAGCTAATGCGCGCGGCACCGGCAGCCGTTTCAGCGTCGACTCCGGCGATTTGCAGCAATCGCGTTTCGGCTTCAAGGGCGTGGAGGATCTGGGCGGCGGCGTGAAAGGCCTGTTCAATCTGGAGGGCGGGTTTTCGGTCGACACCGGCGCCTCCGGCCAGGGCGGCCTGACTTTCGGCCGTACTTCAGTGGTCGGCTTATCCGGCGATTTCGGCACCGTGCAGCTGGGACGCCGCAAAGACTTCATCGACGAAGTGGCAACCTACTACTCCAGCGTCTACGATTTCGGCGTATTCATCAACGGCGTCCACGATAACAACCTGGACCGCGTCGGCGGCAATCGCGCCAACAACCAGATCCGCTATGACACACCCTTGTTCAAGGGGCTGGTGCTGAACGCCACCTACGGCTTTGGCGAAACCGCGGGCTCGACCGCGACCGGCCAATCGCTAGGCTTGGGCGCAAATTATGCAAACGGCCCGTTCGGCATCGGCTTCGGCTACTGGCAATCCAAGCTCGGCACCATGACAGGCGGCGTCAACACCTCCAGCGACCAGGGCGCCAGCCTGGGCGCCGGCTGCACCCCAAGCTTCGGTCATCCCGGCGACACCTGCATCAAAACCTGGATGCTGGGTTCAAGTTATAAGGCCGGTCCGTGGCGTTTCTTCGGCGCCTGGTCCAAGGTGTTGCAGCCATTGGCGACTAACGGCGGCAGCACCGCACCGCTGGTCAGCAAATTTTCCGGTACCGCCGGTTTGTCACCGTTTACCGCCGGCGGCTCCAATAACAACAGCACCAATGTCCTCGATCTGGGCGTCAACTACAGCATCTCCGACAGTCTGCGCCTGGTCGGCAGCGTGCTGCAGTCGCGCTATAACTTCGTCGGCAGCAGCACCAAGGGCCGTTTGAGGCAAGTCAACCTGGGGCTGGATTACGCATTCTCGAAACGCACCGATCTGTACAGCTACGTGGCCAATCTGCGGGCTTCCGACATGTACAGTCCAGGCATCACCGGCGGTGCTCCCGGCGCTGACAACGCGCAAACCGCGTTCACGGTCGGATTGCGCCATAAGTTCTAAGACGGTGTAGGGTAAAAATACGGGCCGGAACGGCGTTCAGCAGTTCCGGCCTGTGCATTAAAAGAAGTTAACAACAGCTAAAAACAGATTATTCTGCAAAACGGTAGACGGAGATCGGCATGACGACCAGCACGGATAGCGAAAAACAAGATGCACACGGCAAAAGCCGGATGCTGCATCCGGTCGCGATGATGCTGCTGATTATGCTGGTCGCCATCGGCCTGACCTATCTGCTCGATTCGGGCCAGTTCCAGCGCCACGCCAAACTGGTCATCCCCGGCACTTACCAGCTGATCCCCAAAGAGCGCGACCTGGCCGCCCTGCTCGCAGCCAGCCCGGCCGCCGACACGCCTGTCAGTGGCCCTGAGCGCGCCTACCCCGCCAGCCTGTTTTCCGCCATGGCGGCGATCCCGGCCGGCCTCGCCAAGAGTGCGCCGCTGGTATTCATGATCATGTTCATCGGCGGCATGTTCGGCGTGCTGCGCAAGAGCGGCGCGCTGGACGCCGGCATCGACCGGCTGCTGGTGCGCACCGGCGGCAATGTCTATCTGCTGACGCCGGCGCTGATGCTGGCGATTGCCGCCGGCAGCACCTTCCTCGGCCTGATCTCGGAATACCTGGTGATCATTCCCATGATGCTGATCCTGGCGCAGCGTCTCGGCCTGGGGCCGCTGTACGCCACCGCGCTGGTGGCGATTGCCGCAAAAATCGGCTATCTGGCCTCGGTCACCAATCCGCTGGCGCTGGTAATTGCGCAGCCGATAGTGCAAGTGCCCTTGCTGAGCGGCGCCGGTTTGCGGTTGTTCGTATTTATATTGTTCCTGGCGATCGGCGTCGCCTATTTGCTGCTGCACGTAAAACGCAGCGGCTACACCATCCCTGCCGAGCTGAACCAGGGCAGCCCGCTCTCGCTGCCGCATCGCTTCGTGTTGATGGTGGTCGGCGCCAGCGTCGTGGTGCTGGTGATTGGCACCAGCGCCTGGAAATGGGGCGATATCCAGCTCGGCGCATTCTATATTTTCGAAGGCATCATCATCGCCGTGGTCGCCGGCATGTCGGTGCGGACCGCCTGCGACGCTTTTGTCGAAGGCATGAAAGGCATGATGCTGGCGGGTTTGCTGATCGGCCTGGCGAAAGCCATCGAAATCGTCCTGCACGACAGCCTGGTGCTGGACACCGTGATCTACCACCTGGCCGCCATTGTCGAAGGACGCAGCAGGATCTTTGCCGCCGAAGGCATGATCCTGGTGCAGATGCTGCTCGATGTGCTGATCCCGTCTACCTCCGGCAAGGCCGCCATCAGCATGCCTATCCTCGGCCCGATCGGCCATTTGTCCGGCGTCAGCGGCCAAAGCGTGGTGTTGGCCTTCTTGTTCGGCAACGGCCTGACCAATATGATTACGCCGACCTCCGGCATGCTGCTGGCCTACCTGGCAACCGGCAAGGTAGGCTATGGAACCTGGCTGCGTTTCGTCTTTCCGCTGTTCGCCATTTTTACGATGTTGGCGATGGTGGTCATGGCGTTTGCGGTTTATAGCGGCTACTGACAGTCCATCGGCCCATCGTCACACAAGTTTCAAGGATCACCATGATGCAAGACGCGTATTCCCTCATCACACCCGCAGCCGATGACGACAAGTTCATCCCGCTGATATTCGATTCACCGCACAGCAGCCGCTTTTGCCCGCCCGACATGCAAACCACGGCGCCCGAAGCCGCTCTGATGTCAGGCTGGGACGCCTATGTCGATGAATTGTGGAGCGGCGCAACGCAATTCGGCGCAAGTCTGCTGGCGGCGCGTGTCCACCGCACCTACATCGATTTCAACCGCGCCCGCAGCGATATCGATCCGGAATTGCTGGACCAGCCCTGGCCCGAAGCCATACAGGTATCGGAAAAAAGCCAGGCCGGCATGGGCCTGATCCGGCGCTACGCCTTGCCCGGCGTGCAGATGTACGACCGCAAGCTGAGCATCGCCGAAGTGCAGCACCGCATCCATCACTACTACGATCCCTATCACGCGCAATTGCAGCAACTCATCAACGCCGCCCACGCCCGCTGCGGCCAGGTTTGGCATATCGATTGCCATTCGATGAAATCGGTCGGCAACGCCATGAATATCGATAACGGTGCGCGCCGTCCCGATTTTGTGCTGGGCGACCGCAACGGCAGCGCCGCCGATCCGGCCTTTACGCTATGGGTCGCGCAGCAGTTGCAGGCGCAAGGCTATCTAGTCAAAATCAACGATCCCTATCGCGGCGCCGAACTGGTGCACGCCTACAGCGATCCGCGGCGTGGCCGCAACAGCATCCAGATCGAAATCAACCGCGCCCTGTACATGGATGAGCAAAGCCTGGAGCGCAGCGCCGGCTTTGCCACGCTGCAAAGCAAGCTGAGCCAACTGGCGGAGAGCATGTCGAGGTATATTGTCGGCAAACTTATCGACCAACCACATTAGAGAGAATCCGCACAGCATGGCCGACTATACCGTTGCCGCAGTAGATGAAGCATTGGCGCTGCTTTTGCTGGTGGCGCAAAGCCCGGGGCATGGCGTCACCGAATTGTCGGTCATGTCCGGCAATACCAAGGCGCGCACCTTTCGCCTGCTGTACACGCTGGAACAACGCGGCCTGTTGCATCGCGAAGGCGATACGCCCACCTATCACCTGGGCTACAAGGCCTTGTACCTGGGCGTAGCGGCGCAAGAGCAAGTGAGCCTGGTGCGGGTGGCGCGCAGCCATCTGCGCGATATCGGCGGCATCTGCAACGAAAACGTCCAGGTGCGGGTGCGCGACGGCCTGGAAACGGTATGCGTGGCACGCTGGGAATCGACCCAGGCGGTGCGGGTCCACACCGATGTCGGCAACCGGCGGCCGCTGTATGCCGGCGCCTCCGGCAAAGTGCTGCTGGCCCATGCGCCGCAGCAGGTGCAGCAGGCGATACTGGCCAATCCCCTGGCGCCGATTACCGGCAACACGATCATCGACCGCAAGCAGCTGGAGCAGGAACTGCAGCAAGTGCTGGCGCAGGGCTACAGCGTTTCTTACGGTGAAAGATCCAGCGGCGCGGTAGCGATCGCGGCGCCGATCATGGATGCCGACGGCGCAGTGATCGCGGCCCTGGGCATCGCCGGCCCGGCCAGCCGCATCACGGCCGATAATCTGCAAGGTTTGATCGATCTGGTGGTGCAGCGCGCGGGCGATCTGTCGCTGGGTTTGGGGTATGCCTACCGCTAATCTGTCACGTTTTTCTGGCTTGGCTATATCCAATGAGCACCAGCAAATGATTCGGTCGCCGCACGGCACGGACCTGGCTGGATAACTCAGGCGTCATCGTCAAGATAGCGGGAAATATAATCGGAAACGCCGCTCGCCAGCGCATCAAAGACATGCCGGCAGCGCTCGCTGGAGCGCAGATCTTCATGCATCACGATCCAGGTTTCGAGTTCACCCGCGATCGCTTGCGGCAGCACTGGCAATAAATCGGGATTGGGTTTGGCCAGCGCCGTCTGGCACATGCCGATGCCGTAGCCGGCGCGGATCGCCGCCAGTTGCGCCAACTGGTTGTCTGTGCACAGTGAAAACATCTCGCGCGACAACGACAGCCCGCGCCTTTGCATGGTGCGGATGTAATTGGTTTCCTGGTCGAAGCCGATCAAGGCATGGTGCTTCAGATCGGCGATGCTGGCCGGCATCCCGCACAGATCCAGATAACGCCGGTGCGCAAACAGGCCGAGCGGAATCGCGCCGACCCGGCGCGCAATCAAGGCGGCCTGGCTGGGCTGCACCATGCGCACCGCAATATCGGCATCGCGTTGCAACAGATCCTGAGTCCGGTTCGACAACACCAATTCGATCTTGATGGCGGGATGCTGCTCGCGCAGCGCGGTCAGGATAGGCGGCAAAACCTCGACGCCGACCACATCCGACGCCGTAACCCGCACCGTGCCGTGGCTGCTGGCGCTGGCGTCGGCCGAGGCGCGCCGCAGGGCGTTGGCGGTGGCGCGCAGGTTTTCCGCAAACGGGCGCAAGGTGAGCGCGGTATCGGTCGCCGCCAGCCCGGTTTGCGAGCGGGTGAACAGTTTCACGCCCAGCGCTTGCTCCAGCGCTTCGATCTGGCGGCCGACGGTGGGCTGGGTCAGCCCCAGGCTACGGGCGCCGCCGGATAATGAGCCTTCTTCCAGCACCGCCAGGAAAGCCCGGTACAAATCCCAGCCAGGTTCTTGCGTGGTCATGCAAATATGTATAGCAGCTATGTTGAGATCGCCAATTTTAAACTAAGAGCGGCGCTGTTACGCTGGACTCTTACATTTTAAAGAGGTGATTTCCATGAAACAGAAGATAGCGCTGGTACTCGGAGCAACAGGCGGCATCGGCAACGCCATGACAAAAACATTGATCCAGCGCGGCTGGCAGGTGCGGGCGCTGCACCGGCGCGCCGAGCAGATGATGGAGCAGGACCGCAGCGGCATCGTCTGGCGCCAGGGCGATGCGATGCAAGCGCAAGACGTGGTTGCCGCCGCCGCCGGCGCGGCGATCATCGTGCATGCGGTCAACCCGCCGGCATACCGCAACTGGGCGCAACTGGTGATGCCGATGATAGAGAACAGCATTGCGGCGGCACGTGCCTCCGGCGCCCGCATCGTCTTGCCCGGCACGGTCTACAACTACGGTCCCGACGCCTTTCCGGACTTAAGCGAGACATCGCCGCAAAACCCGGCCACGCGCAAGGGCGCGATCCGGGTGCAGCTGGAAGACAGGCTGCGCCACGCCGCGCAAAGCGGAGTACGGACTTTGGTGGTGCGCGCCGGCGATTTTTTCGGACCGCACCTGGCCAATTCCTGGTTCTCGCAAGGGCTGGTCAAGCCGGGACGGCCGGTCGCTTCGGTAACTTATCCCGGCAAACGCGGCATCGGCCACCAGTGGGCTTACCTGCCCGATGTGGCTGAAACCATGATGCAACTGATCGAGCGCGAACAGGCGCTGGCCGCTTTCGATACCTTTCACATGAACGGCCACTGGGACGCGGACGGTACGCAAATGGTGGCCGCCATCGGCCGTGCAGGCTGTGCGATGGGACAGGCGGGCGTAAAGGCAAGAAAATTTCCGTGGTGGCTGCTGCCGCTGGCCGCGCCCTTTGTGCCGGTTTTCCGCGAGCTGCGCGAGGTCGGCTACCTATGGCGCCAGCCTTTGCGCCTGGATAACCGGCGCCTGCTGCAGCTGCTCGGCAGCGAGCCGCACACAGCGCTGGACGACGCGGTAAAGGCCACGCTGATCGGGCTGGCCTGCCTGAAACCATGATCGGCGAGCAACAATATATTTTGCTCCGATCCATTCCCAGCAAATCGTGTCGGGAGATAATGCGTACTGCAATTGATTCATAAACGGCTGCTACCGCACTATTTGCGCCGTCTCCCAGGAGGCGGCGGGCGGATGCAGCCATCATTATTGGAAGTAACGCATTTTGAACACGACAAGAACCAACCGCTGGACCGGCAAGATGGACTCCCTGACAACCGCATATCTGAAAGATGTCATGGGCAAGATGGAGGTCTACGGCGACCGCGTGCAATTCGGGCTGGCCAGCCCGGGGCCGCGCCCGTATTATCAACTCACCAACAGTGCCGAAAAGAAAATGGCATTCGACAGCAACAACCATCTGCTGCACCCGAAGGAAGATGAATTCACCGGCCCTAACGCCACCCCGGTATTCACGCTGGAACAAATCAAGGCAGCCATCGCCGCCGGCGGTTTCAGATCAAGCAGCGCCACCCGCAGCACAGCCGGCGGCCGCGTCGTCAGCCGCAGCGGCGGCACTCGCGGCGGCACGGTAGCGATGAAAGCCAAGGATCTGATCGACGCCGCCAGATACGAATATTTCCGCAACAACCGTCAGACGCTGCCGGATGGCATAGGTGAACATACGGCTGAAATCACCGAGCTGATGCTCAAAGGCAGTTCCGCCGAAGAGGCATTCAACGCAGTAGTCGAACGGCATTTCTGATTGCCGTGCTGTGGCCCGGCCGGGCCGGGCCTGACATCCCTGCCGGGCCGCACTATTCCTGATCGGCGGCCGTACAACAGGCAATACAACAAGATTGGAATCTGCCATGAAAGTAATCCTGTTTGGCGCCAGCGGCATGGTCGGACAAGGCGTGCTGCGCGAGTGTCAGCGCGACGCCGGGGTTGAAACCGTGCTGGCAGTCGGCCGCAGTGCAAGCGCCAACGTCTCCGGCAAGTTGCGCCAGCTGGTCATCCCGGACCTGGCCCGGATCGCCGACCAGGCCGAGACATTGCAAGGTTACGACGCCTGCTTCTTCTGCCTCGGCGTATCTTCGGCCGGCATGTCGGAAGCGCGCTACACCGAACTTACCTACGACCTTACGCTGACCGTCGCCAACACGCTGGCGGCGCAAAATCCCGGCATCACCTTCATCTATGTCTCCGGCGCCGGCACCGATTCCAGCGAGCACGGCAGCAGCATGTGGGCCAGAGTCAAAGGCCGCACCGAGAATGCTCTGCTGCGCTTGCCGATCAAAGCCGCCTTCATGTTCCGCCCCGGCATAATCCAGCCGCTGCACGGCGTGCGCTCCAAGACCAGCTCATACCGCCTGTTCTATCTGCTTAGCGCGCCGTTGCTGCCGCTGGCCAGACGGCTCTTCCCCAACCACATCACCACCACCGAACAGATGGGCCGCGCGATGATCAAGCTGGCGCGCCAGGGCGGCCCCAAGCAGGTGCTTGAGGCAGCTGACATCAACGCGCTCTAGATTTTTGCGGCCGGCCTTGCCTTCAAGCCAGGCCGTTGCAGCCGTGCCGCAAAAAAGCAGGCCGCTGGCTCAGCCGCTCAAAATAGGCCGCCACCGCCGGAAATTCCGGGTGCTGCAAAGGCGTCATCAGCCAGCGATTCACCGACAAGCCGAGCGGCACGTCGGCCAGCGAGAACGCATCGCCCAAAATATAAGCACCGGTACTCGCCAGTTGCCGCTCCAGTATGGCGATGTGTTTGGTCCAGCTCGTCACCGATGCTTCCAGCGCGGCCTGGTCGGCATAGGCCGGATTCTTGCGCACCAGCGCCACGAAGGCATAGCGCCAAGAGTTGTTCAGCTCGGTCGCCTGCCAGTCCATCCACTGCTCGATTTTGGCCCGCGCGCGCGGCGCCGCCGGCAGCAGCGCGCCGTCGCCGTAGGCCGTGGCCAGGTAGCGAATGATGGCGTTGGATTCCCACAGCACGAAATCGCCGTCGCGGATTACCGGCACCATCGCGTTGGGATTCAAGGCCAGGTATTCCGGCGTATCGGTAGCGCGAAAGCCGCTGCCCCAGTCTGCCCGTTCGAACGGCAGGCCCAGCTCATCGCAGGTCCACAGCACTTTACGGACGTTGATCGATGATGCCTTGCCCAATATTTTCAGCATAAGAGTTCTCATTTTTTGTCGCAAAACCGGATTCTGTGCTACAGATACAACTGCCTGCAAACGAAATTTTAAAAGCAAATTGTCTGAAACCCGCGTTTGCGGTAGTCTACACCGCCGATTCCGAGCAAATACGATGCTAGAATTTGCAACTCACCACTTTTTTTGAGGATTTAACGAAATGAACAAAACCGAATTGATCGACGCCATTGCCACCGATTGCGAAATCTCGAAAGCCGCTGCACAGCGCGCTTTGGAATCCGTCGTAGACAACGTGATCAAGGCCGTGACTAAAGGTAGTACTGTTCAGTTGATTGGATTTGGTTCGTTCTCTTCCGGCAAACGCGCTGCACGCACCGGTCGCAACCCACGTACCGGCGAAGCAATCAAGATTGCAGCCGCCAAGACCGTCAAGTTCACAGCTGGTAAAGCATTCAAAGATGCAGTGAACAAAAAGAAGAAATGATGTAACGAAAAAAGCCCCTTGAAGAAATTCAAGGGACTTTTTTTTTCGTCGGCAGAAAATTCCCGATCGCCGCCGATTTCCGGCATCACAGCCCGCCATACCCGGCATCAATCACCAGCTCGCTGCCGCTGACAAAGCGGCTCGCATCCGACACCAGATACAAGATTCCCGCCGCCACATCCGTGGCCGAACCCCGGTTCGCCAGCATCCGCAATGCGGCGGTATCGGTCAGCGCCTGCGTCAGGTCACCTCGCTTGCGCATAGCCGCCGCCAATGCAGGTGGCCGCACTACACCGGGATATTTGGTAAAAATGGCGAAGGCAGTTCAAGCTGTTCTTGCCGAACAATCGAAGTAATCGCGCTGAAATATTGCTACTGATCGACCGCGAGCTAGCACACGCCACTCAGAAAATTATATATTTGACAATAAAAAAGCTTGTAAATATAATCAAATTTCATTTGCTGGCGAAGGACTATTTTGATTGAGTGCAGCTTTGTACTGAATGACAAACCCATGAGCGTTTTCTCGATTGGGGCGCTTTCTGTCCCGGCATTTTCGGGGAAGGACGCAGACGTTAACCGGCGTGCGGCGATGTGCAGCCGTAGCACAGGCCCGATTCCATCCGGGCAGTACCACATCTTTGATAGGCAATCGGGCGGGAAGCTCGGGCCGCTGTGGGACATACTTAGCGGTAGCGATAAAAGCGAGTGGTTTTCTCTCTATGCCATTGATGAAAAAATTGATGACTATGTGATTTGTAATCATATTAAACGGGGAAATTTTCGACTTCATCCCAAAGGGCGTTACGGCATCAGCGAGGGATGCATTACGATTGAACATATGTCCGATTTCCAGAATATCAGGGCGATATTGAAAGATAGGCCGCAAGTAGCTGTTGCCGGCACTTCGCTCAAAGGGTACGGTCGAGTGACTGTTCGATGAAAATGATTTATCGTGTTTTGGTTGGCTTATGGGTGCTGGTGGCAACATGGTCGCTATCTCATTGGTGGCAAACACATCCCGATACGTCACTCAATCTACCGCCTCCTATATGGGACTGGCTGGCAAGCGTGTACGGTGCAAAAAATGCCGAACAAGCGGCAGATTTAGTTTCACTCGTTGCGCTTGTTGGGTCATTGATTCTTGTTTCTGCGATGACGTGGTTAATACTTTTTATCTGTCGCCGCTTTAATATCTGCCAATAGCAATAACCATGACCACCTCGACAGTCTCGCCGCACGCAATACGCACACCAGCCCCAGGCATCTTAAGATGCCTGGGTATCCGTCCCACCAGATCTCTACGACCGAAACTAACAGACTATGACGACTCTCTATCGCGGCATGGATCGGGCGACTCTCGATGCCGCCTACAACAACACCCAGGCAATTCCAAATTTCCCCGAAGTGCTGCGGGGTTTTCAGTCGCGCAGCGCGAAACTGTATGAAAGAGTCGCGTGCCGGCGCGACCTGCGTTATGGCGAGGCTCCCCGCCAACGTTTTGATTGGCTTCCCTGCGGCAATTCCGGAGCGCCCACATTCATCTTCATCCACGGTGGCTACTGGCAGAACTGCGCCAAGGAAGATTTTGCGTTCATCGCGGATGGCGCTCTTGCCAAAGGCTTCAATGTCGTACTGGCCGAATACACGCTTGCGCCGGAAGCATCGATCACGCAAATCGTTGGGGACATCGGCCGTCTGCTGGATCACCTCGAAGCAGATGCCGAAGGGTTTGGAACAGCAAGCCGCCAAGTGTGTCTCAGCGGTCACTCGGCCGGCGGTCATCTGACGGCGCTGCATCGCGCGCACCCGGTCGTCACGAGCGCGCTTGCGATCAGCGCTCTGGTCGATCTTGAACCGATCAGTCTTTCCTGGCTCAACGACAAGCTGCAGCTGAGCAGGGATGAAATCGACACCTACAGTCCGTTGCACCATATAGGCAAGGGAGCGCCGATGATCGTCGCGGTCGGTGCCGCGGAATTGCCCGAGCTGGTGCGTCAGTCGGACGAATATGCGGCGGCATGTGAGGCCGCAGGGGAAAAAGTCGAACACGTTCACGTGCCGGCGTGTACCCATTTCTCGGTGCTCGACGACCTTGCGCGACCGGACGGCATCTTGATGAGTGCGTTCGACCGACTGGGCTAGCTTTCCCTGAAGACAATTGACGGTTGCACGCGTCGTGGAGTAACTCCGAGTTCTCGTCCTGATCAAACCATCCCGCAGCACCTACTTCGTATCCGTGCAATCAATGCCGTTTGCGAGACCTCATCTGCCGGAAATTCTGCAGATGGTTGATTTTGCGAAAATCAATAGTTGCCAGGCCAGAGGCGGATATGTGCCGTGGTAGCCGAAAGAAACGATGCGCTATCCGTCGAGTTTCACGCACACCGGCTGCGCCGGCATGAACCTCGGATTCACTGTTACCGTTTGCACCGGCCTTCCGGCCAAGGCGTTGAGCGCTTGTTTCAATTGCCAATCCTTGTCGCTTGCAAATTCCTTTTGCGGCAGTGCTGCGCTCTTGCTCTCGTCCAGCTTGGCGAGCGCGCGCCGGTCGCGCAACCGTTGGCGATCCTTGCGTACATCGGCGAAGGGATCGGGCGCGGACTTGCTGGCATAGGCGGGGCGCGCAATGTCGACCTCGCGATAGCTGAGCAAGACGCCGTCCATGTCTGCATCTTTGCGCGGCGGCACGATCCAGTCCGGCGCCACGCCATAGCCTTCCATCGGGCAGCCGTTCGGCCGTAAATTGCGGGCGTTGGTCCAGTTGATATAGGCGCCGTCGCGTATGCCGACGCCGGTTTGCGCCATGCCCTTGCCGTAGGTCGGCGTGCCTAGCAGCTTGGCGCGGCCAAGGTCTTTCAGCGCGGCGGCGGTGGCTTCGGCGGCGGAGGCGCTTTGGCCGTCAATCAGCACGATGAGCGGCACGCTGCGCCACCAGTCGTCCGCTTGCAGCGGCGCGAGCGGGTCCTGGCCCTGCATTACCGGCAGGTCGTAGTCGGGCCAATTGGTGGTGATGCGGTGCTGGGTTTTGTCGTCGCGTTGCAGCGTCACCATCGCCGTCTTGTTGCGGCCGGTGAATAGCGCGGTAATGCCGATCGCAGCGTTAAGCGCGCCGCCGCCGTTGATGCGCAGATCGAGAATCACAGCGTTGATCGGCGGCCCATTTTTTCGCTCCGCTTGTACTACGTTGATGTAGTCGCCAATGGTGGGTTCGGGGAAGTTGGCAAGCCGGGTGTACAGCACGTTGCCATCTAATCGCTTGGCGGTTGCGGGGCGCGGCTTGATGATTGCGCGCAGCAGAGTGAATTCCAGCCGTTGCCGCGCGCTGTTTTTAATACCGCGCAGCAGCGTGAGCTTGAGCGGCGCACCAAGCTCGCCGTTGGCATATTTCGCAATCTCGGTATTGTCGACGCCGGCCACGCTATTGTCGTCCATCTTCACCACCAGGTCGCCGCTATGCACGCCGGCCAGCGCGGCGGGTGCGTCGGGCACTACATCGATGATATGCAAACCGTCTGGCAGGGTCTCAAAGATGATGCCGATGCCAGGCGCACCGTGGCGCGTGCGTTCGTCTTTCTTGATCTGTTCTTGCTGTTCCTCCGCACTGCGAAACCCGGCGTAAGGCAGCGTTTTGACGCCCAGGCGGAGCGTTTCGTCGAGAAAGGCCGGGACGTCGATTTCCGTCAGGTGTTCTTTCTTGAGCAGCTCCACCACCGATTTAAGCTCGCAGATCTGGGCCTCCCAATCCGGCGGACACGGCGAGACCTCGGCAGCGCGGGCCTGCGAGCAAAAACAGAATGCAAAGAGTACGGCCGGGGCAAGTCGCACGACAGGCAGCACAGTAAACAGCACGGCAGGCGGAGGCCATTGGCGGCTTGAAATACTTTTGTCGCTGCCGTTAATCAGCGCTCGATTTCCCGCCGCTGCATAGTTGGTTTTGCCATACGGTCGCCCAATGCCGAACATGAATTTTCCCTTGCAAGTTTAGGTACAACTCTATCAGTCCCCGCACAGAATAACTATTTGCCGAACTGGCGAGAAGATTACCTTTTCGCATCGACTATAAGCAATCCGCAGCTTCTTTCATCGAAGCCGCAAATTCCGTTGACATCATTCCGCCACTCGCGATAAGGTCAGCAACGCATAAATTCTTTTCTTCAAGCAATAAAAAAGGATTCCATGAACGAGACGCCCCCGACTCAGACTTTTTCCCGCCGCGAAGTGCTGCTGGCCGCACTGTCCGCCACCGCCGTTGCCGCACTACCCGCACTACCTGGCATCGCCCGCGCCGAGGCCAAGGATGCGCTCCCGCCCGACGCCCGGTTTTCTGCCCTGCTAGCCGATTTCTCGGAAGAAATCCTGCGTCTGTCGCCAACCTCGGCGACCGCGCTGGGACTCGATTCTGGAGCCCGCTCCGCGCACAAATCGCGTTTGCCGGATGCTTCTCCTGCCGGCGACGCCGCGTGGGCCGGCCAGGTGAAATCGATGCTGGCCCGGATGGCGGCGCTGGAGCGCGCCAAGCTCAGCCCGGATGCGCAAATCCGCTACGACAGCGTGCGCTATGCGGCGACCGAAGGCGTCAACGGCCTGCGCTTTTCCTATGGCGGCGCGGCCAGCGGTTTCTACGGCGGCACATCGCCATTCCCGGTTACCCAGCAGAATGGCGCACTGACCGCCGTGCCCGAATTTCTAGACTCGCAGCATAAGATCGCCAACGCCGCCGACGCCGAAGCCTATCTTGAACGCGTGACCGCGATGGCGCGCTTGCTCGATCAGGAAAGTGCGCGCATCGCCGAGCAGGCCGGCAAGGGCGTCATGCCGCCGGATTTCATTGCCCGCACCGCGCTCGGCCAGCTGCGCGACTATCGGAACACTCCGGCCGAGAAGCAGAAGCTGGTTACCTCGATTGCCGGGCGCACAAAAGAACTCGGCATCGACGGCGCATGGGAGGCGCGCGCGGCCAAGCTGGTGAACACGTTGGTGTATCCGGCGCTTGAACGCCAGATCGATACTTTCGCCAAAGCTACCGCCAAGGCCACCGATGTCGCCGGCGTGCACCGCTTGCCGGATGGCGCAGCGTACTACGAATGGGCGCTGCAGCTGGGAACGACGACGACCCGTAGCGCCGCAGAAATCCATGCGATCGGGCTGGAGCAAAACAAGATGCTGCAGGCGCGTATCGACGCCATCCTCAAGGCGCAGGGACTCACGCAGGGCACGGTCGGCGAACGCCTGCTGGCGCTGTCGAAAGATCCCAAGCGCTTCTATGCCGACAACGACCAGGGGCGCGAGCAGCTGATCGCCTACTGCAACGAGCGGGTGGCCGCGGTGCGGGCGCTGATGCCGGAAATTTCGCATCTGGATCTGAAGGCGCCGCTGGTGATCAAGCGCGTGCCGCCCGATATCGAAGCCGGCGCCCCGCTCGGTTATATGAATTTCGCCGCGCTGGATGGATCGCGGCCGGCGATTTATTACATCAACCTGAAATCGACCACGCTCTGGCCGAAATCCGAAATAGCCACGCTCACCGCGCACGAAGGCATTCCGGGCCACACCTGGCAGGGCGCGTATCTGGCCGAACACCATGCGGAGATGCCGCTGATTGCATCGCTGATGGGCTTCAATGCTTTTATCGAAGGCTGGGCGTTGTATGCCGAGCAGCTGGTCGATGAGTTCGGCCTGTACGCGGCGGATCCGTTCAGCCAGATCGGTTATCTGCAGGCGCAGCAGTTCCGCGCCTGCCGGTTGGTGGTCGATACCGGCCTGCACGCGATGAAATGGACGCGCCAGCAGGCGATCCGGTTCCTCGGCGAAAACACCGGGCGCGGCGTCGCCGCCATGACCAGCGAGATCGACCGCTATTGCGTGTCGCCGGGACAAGCCTGCGGCTACAAGATGGGGCACAACGAAATCCTGCGCCAGCGCGAACGGGCGAAACTGGCGCTGGGCGGCAAATTCGATCTGGCGGGTTTCAATGACGCGCTGGTGAAAAGCGGCGGCGTGCCGCTGACGGTGCTGCCGACTGTGATCGATCGCTACATTGCCGGGTTGCGGACGATCTAAGACCGGCGATAAGGGAGCGTCTCTGTTTTTATTGTTGCGCGTTGCAATGCGCGTTCATCTGCGGCGCGAAAAGCATTGGCCTCATATTCACGGCTTTTTCTGGAACTTTACAAATGCTTCAGGAGACCAGGGCCGTACCGCCAGAATCAGGCTGGTGCCAAACCGTTCAGAAAAAGGCAAACTCAAATCCTGATGATGCAGCGCTGAAAATTCTGCGCTCAAACGGCGCATGTGGTCTTGGACGATTGCGTTGCTGGCCCGCGACAGCATGCCGCTGACCATCGTCATTTTTTCGCCGTCACGGTCGAAGCGCGAATTGAAAAAATCATTCCTTAGCTGTGCGCGAAAATATTGCTGTATCGGCCCGCCCGGCAGCCAGGTAAAGTCCGGCGCCACGCGCACGCGTATTTTATTGTTGGGCATCAGATCGATGATGCCAAGCTTGTCCAGGCGCGCGAGCAGCCGTATGCATTCGGCCTTGGAAAAATCGAAGACCTCCAGGATTTCTTCCAGCGACCAGTGATTCAGCGCATGCACCGCGATCAGCAGTAATTTGGGATCGGACACCAGCTTGTTTTCCTGCTCCTGGGATAATTGCGACGGGGTTGCCGATTCATGCGAGATCATGCGCGCCAGGTCGCTGATTTGTATGCCCAGCAGCGCGCATATCTGATCGAAACGTCCGAGCGTGAAGCTTTTCGCCGCAAATACGCGCTTGACGCTTGCCTCGCTCAATCCCAGGCTTTTCGCCAGTTGGGCATAAGTGACGCCGCGCGCTTTCAGCACATTCTTTAGCGCTCCGACCAAGGCTTCTGCTTGCGCCATGTTTTCCTCGCCGATTTTGCTATGTGAAACAGTATTGTATTTCAATACTTTAATAAGCAATATATGATTCTTTCCATTACTTATTTGAAATAATCAATACTTTTGTTACAGTCTGTTCATCGTTTAATGAAGCGATCAACCGGGCATAGCCGAATTCCAATCACCCTATTTTTAGGAAAAATAATATGAAAAATCTGACCCTGCGTCGTGTCGCCGTTGCGCTTTCTTTGTGCGGCGCCTTGGTCGCCAACCAGAGTTTTGCGCAATCCACCGTGAGCGATATGTCGGCGATATCGGTCGTTGCTTCGGTGGTGGCTCCTGCTTATTTCATTTCTGAAGGCGGCGAATATCTGGTCAAGGGCGTCGAAGCCTCTGGCAACGGCATGCTCTACGTGCTGGAAAAAGTCGGCACCGGCGTGCGCGGTTCGGTCACTGTTACGGCCAACGCCAGCGGTGCGGTATCGGTCAGCGTGGGTGAAGTCATCAGCGTCACCGCGAGCTCGGCCGGCATGTTGCTGGTCAGTGCGGGGCGAGTTCTGGCGATTATCCCTAGCGAGCTTGGCAAGTCGCTGATGAAAAGTAAGAAGATATCGTAACTCTTGCCAGCTGCTGCGGTGATCCCCACAAAATTTTCATGAAAGCGCACCATGCATAAAAGATATCTGCTCGCGGCTACGGCTAGTTTGTGTTTTTTAGCCCCCGGTCTCGTTCATGCCGGCCAGGCTTGCGAGCAAAAATCACCAATGGCCACCATGGTGACGCAAGGGCTGGCGCTGGCGGTGAAAACCGTCGAGCAACTTAATGCCAGCGGCGCGGATGTGGTGATCATCGGCCGTGTCGGCCAGGATCTCAGCAAATATGGGCAGCATTATTCGCACATCGCTTTTGCCTACAGGGACGGAGCGACCTGGAATATCGTGCATAAACTGAACGAGTGCGGCACCGCGGTCAGTAATATTTTTGAACAGGGAATGGGGCAGTTTTTCCTCGACGATCCGTTCAAATTCGAGGACGCCATCGCGGTGCCCGCACCCGATGTGCAAAAGCGGATATTGGCGGTGCTGAAGAATCCGGAACAGGTGTTAACCGAATACATTCCGCAATACAGCATGCTGGCTTATGCCTGGGGCAACAAGTATCAGCAATCGAACCAATGGGTGCTGGAAACGCTGGCGCTGGCGATGGAGCCGCAAATAAAAAACCGCGAGCAAGCCCAGGCATGGCTCAAGTTCAAGGGATATGAACCGTCTACGCTGAATATCGGCCCGATGACACGGCTTGGCGCCCGCATGTTCAAGGCCAATATTGCATTTGACGATCATCCGAATGACAAACGTTTCAGCGACAGGATCGAGACTGTCACCGCCGATTCGGTTTTCGATTTCCTCAAAAAATCCGGACTCGGGGTCAGTTATTTCACGGTGAGTCTGTAAGCTGGGGTTAACTAGCGCGGGCTAAGGTCACGTCAATTGCCCGCGTTATCCAACAGTTCCAGCAACACATCCGCTGCATTTGCGGTGCGTGCCCCGCGCGCCGCCATATCCCGGACAAATTCCCGATACTGCTGCTCGAACCCGCTCACCGGACTCATGCAGTCGGTGACCAGCACCAGTTTCGCCATCTGCTGCGGGCCGAAATAGTCAGCAATGTGTTCTGTCGTCGCTTTCACGCAATGGCTGCCGGCTTCACCGGTGATGTAGACGCGGTCGGCCTTGGCCAGGCTGTCGAGAAAGGCCTGGTTCGATTGCGTCAGCTTATCGTCCGGATCGGGCACTTCGGCTTGCACCGCGGAATAGTGCTCGGTCCACGGATTGCTGCCTTTGCTGATTTTATTGACGCTGCGCAGGGTGTGTTCTTCCCAGCGGTTGTAGGCGCGCCGCACCTCGGCGTGGACGTTGTGCCCCCATGAGCCGATCTCGCAATGGACCGGCCACACCATCAGCCGGTAACGCCCTGCCGCTTCCAGTTGATCCAGGTATGCCAATACTCGCGGCAGGGCTGCGGGCAAGCGCGGCAGATAAGCGCCGGCGCGTACCTCGGCTGCCGAGATTTGGGTAAACGGCGTGACCTCGCCGCCGGCCGCGCTGATCCAGAAACCGGGATGGGCGATATCTAGCCGGTGATGCGAATCGAGCGTGACGCTGATTTCGCTGATGCCTGCGCCGCCGCGTTGAATCAGGTCTGCCACGCGCAGCATGTCGGCGTGGGCGCCCGGCACCGGCAGCGATGGCGCGGCATTGCCGCCGTTGGCCGGATCCGGCGGCAGATAAGCGGCCGGCAGATCGCAAAAATCGTTTTGCGGATCGATGATCAATAAGTGGTGATTGCGCCGCATCTGTCTCTCCTGTGCCGCCTGCCCGTTTTCGATTTTCCGCTTAAAGTGCCGCCAGCATTTTTTTCAGCGCATCCTGTGTGGGCGGATCGCTCAAGCCCAGGTTGCCTTTGGTTTCCAATAGATGGTTACGGCAGGCTGCCGGCCAGCCGAAGGCGTCGTCGTCCAGCGCCAGCCAGCTGGTCGGCTTGCGGCGTTCGACATCGCGCCAGACCTGCATGCCGCGCGGCATGGTGTCGAACTCTGCCGGCGTCAACTTGGGATGATGGAAAGTGGAGCCGATCACACGCTCGCGCAAGCTCTCCGTGAGTTCCTGTCTGGTGGCGTCGAATCCCAGCGCCCTGATCCAGCTGGTGGACAAGACGATTTTGACTTCCGGGTAGGGCTCCAGCAATTGTTCCAGGATCGGCATCCATTCAAAGAATGCACGGTCGGGAGTGGCGATGTACAGGCCGCGCTGGCGGTTGCGGATTACCTTGGCGTCGTGCAAAACGCCGTTGTAGTCCAGATAAAGAATTTTCATAAAGCGTCAGTTATCAAAGTTGAATCGCAAAATTGAATCGCAAGGTTAAGTCGCAAGGATAAATCGAGACGTTGGCCTCGGATCGGGGCAAAGGCATAGTCAGCCAGCTTGCCGAGCCAGGCATCTGCAGATTGGCGCTATTACCGAGGAATTGCCGCCAAGTTTACTCCAAAGGCATCGCCCACGGCCTCCGAGACGGCCGAATTCGCTCACGAACGGCAAAACGGCACGCCGCCAGCAGGCTTAAAGCGCTGCGGATATACTCGAAAACCGCACAAATAGTTGAGCAAGGAAGTCCCTGTGATCCCAATTTCAATTCTGGACCTGGTCCGTATCCGCCAAGGCGGCGATGCGCGCACCGCGCTCGACCATGCGCGCGATCTGGCGCAGCACGCCGAGGGCTGGAACTATCGCCGCTTCTGGATGGCGGAACATCACAATATGCGCGGCATCGCCAGCGCCGCCACTGCGGTGGCGATAGGCCATGTCGCCGCCGGCACCAGCACCATACGGGTGGGCGCCGGCGGCGTCATGTTGCCGAACCATGCGCCGCTGGTGATTGCCGAGCAGTTCGGTACGCTCGCCGCGCTGTTTCCCGGCCGTATCGATCTCGGCCTGGGGCGCGCGCCCGGCACCGATCAGATCACCACCCGGGCGCTGCGGCGCGATCCGGCCAGCGCCGAGTCGTTTCCGCAGGATGTGCTGGAACTGCAAGCCTTCCTCGCGCCGGCTGAGCCGGATCAGCGTATCGTCGCCGTGCCGGGCCATGGCAGCAAGGTGCCGCTGTGGATTCTGGGATCGAGTACTTTCGGCTCTCGTCTGGCCGCCGAGCTCGGCCTGCCCTACGCCTTCGCTTCGCATTTCGCGCCGGATTCGCTGGAAATGGCGCTGCAACTGTATCGCGCCCAATTCAAGCCGTCCGAACAGCAGGTCAAGCCGCATGCGATGGTGGGCGTGAATATCATTGCCGCCGATACCGACGCCGAAGCGCGCCGTCTGGCGACTACCCAGCAAATGTCGTTCACCGACATGCATCGCGGCGTACGCGGCCTGAGCAAGCCGCCTATCGACGATATCGAAACTTATTGGTCGCCGCTGGAAAAGGCGCAGGCTTCGCACATGCTGGCATGTTCGATCATCGGCTCGCCGGCAACCGTGCGCGAGGAGCTGGAACGATTCCTGCTGCGTACCGGCGCGGATGAATTGATGATCGTGTCGGATGTGTTCGAGCATCAGGCGCGGCTGCATTCCTATGAAATCATCGCCGACGTTGCGCGCAGCGTGGAACGCATTTAGACATCGGTATCGGTTCGACGCGCATGCCCATGTCCTTCCTGTTCTCCAGCTTGTCTTCGCCCTGCCAGCACCTGGAAAGCGCGTCTTTCCTGGGGCGCGATATCTGGGTAAAACGTGACGATCTGCTGCACGCCGAGGTATCCGGCAATAAATTCCGCAAGCTCAAATATCCGCTGCTGGCGTTGCAGGGGCAAAAATCATTAGTGACCATGGGCGGCCCGTGGTCCAATCATTTGCATGCGCTGGCTCATGCCGGGGCCTTGGGCGGCTGGCCGACTACAGGATTGGTGCGTGGCGCGGCCGGGCTGGAGAGCGCCACGCTGGACGATTGCCGACGCCTGGGCATGCAGATCCGGTTCGTATCGCGTGAGGACTACCGCCAGTTGCGTGAAGACCCGCATGCCTGGCGCCGGCACTTGGCTGTCGACGACGATAGCCACGTCTGGCTGCCGGAAGGCGGCAGCGCGCCGGCGGCCTTGCGCGGTGTTGCCGAGCTGGCGGACGAACTGGCTGCGGAATTGCCCTTCATTCCCGAAGTAATCATGGTCGCTTGCGGCACCGGCGCTACGTTGGCCGGTATTTTGGCGGGTTTGCAAGGCCGCAGCCGGGTGATCGGTATCGCCGTTTTGAAGAATGCCGATTATCTGCATCAAGAGATTGCCCGCTTGCTGCAAGAAGCCGGCTATCCCGCCTATCAAAACTACGAACTGATCACCGATGCACATCACGGCGGCTACGGCAAAGCGCCGCCTGAGCTGCGCCGGTTCTGCCGCGATTTTTCGCAGGAATTTGCCTTGCCGATAGAACCGGTTTACACCGGAAAGTTATTTCACGCCCTCAGAAAAATACAGCTGGCGCACGCCTTCGGTGCCGATGAGCGGGTGCTCGCGGTGCATACCGGGGGCATGCAGGGAGCACGCGGATTTATCGATTGAAATGGAGGACTGCATATGCTCCCTGCCGGCGCAGCATCCAGTTTCAATAATGCGCATCGCGCTGCCCGTATTCGCGTGGCGGCAGGGAGTCGAGATAGCCGATGTCGCGCAACAGGTGATCGTTCATCTCGCGGGTATCCAGCAGATGCCCTGGCTGTGTTGCTGCCGGTTGCGCCGGGATCAGGCGTTGCCGCCACCAGTTGTTCTTGACGGCCTGTAAAACGTCGCCCAGCAGACTTTGCGGACGTGGCAATGTTGTAGCGATTTGGTTGGGTGTCGATACGCAGTTCATGGCAGCCTCACAAGTTGATTATCGGGAACGTTTTCTATACTGGTCAGAATATCCAACCAAGGCGACTTAGGGAAACGACTTGTTCTAACCATCTTGGTCAGCTATGCTTACCAGCATGAGCCGACTCCCACTCCATACCCTTCCCGTCTTCCGCAGCGCGGCGCTCTCGCAGAATTTGCGCGCCACCGCGCTCGAAATGCACCTCACCCACAGCGCTGTCAGCCAGCAGATCGGCGTGCTTGAACAGCAGCTTGGCTTCGCCTTGTTTGAGCGGCGCGGCCGCCGCATCGTACTCAACGAAGCGGGGCAGGCGCTGCTGTGCAGTGTCGAGTCGGCATTGGCCCAGTTGGACGCCGGCGTGCTGGCAGCCGCCGCCACCGCGACCGGTACTGCGCAACGGCTGCGGCTGACGGTGATGCCGTCTTTCTTGCAGCGTTGGCTGTTGCCGCGCATGCAGCGCTGGCGCGAGCGTCATCCCGACATCGCGCTGGAGCTGCACTCTTCGCAGCAAGTGATGGATTTGCAGCGTGACGGTTTTCACGTGGCGCTACGGCAGGGGCGCGGCGGCTGGATGGGGCTGAGCGACGAACGTCTGTTCGACAGTCCCTTGGTGGTGGTGGCTTCGCCGGCTACAGCGCGCCGCTTGCAGGGCGGCGGCGTGGCCGCGCTGGCGCACGAAGCCTTGCTGGGCGACGCCGAGTTGTGGGATCTCTGGTTCAGTCAAGCCGGGCTTACCTTGAAAACCAATCCCGTGGCCAGCTTCAACGACGCCGGCATCATGCTGCAAGCCGCCGAACAAGGCTTGGGAATCGCGCTGGGGCGCGAGTTCATGGTGGCAGACGCCTTGCGCGACGGCTTGCTGGTGCGGCTGTCCGAACAAAGGCTGGCGCCGGACGCCGATTACGCTACTTATTTCCTGGTCTATCCCCCTGCATTGGGCGATTGGGCGCCGTTGCAAAAATTGCGCAGCTGGCTGCATGAGGAAGTGCGCGTTTTGCAGGAGCCGGTGAACGCGACGCTATCCATCCTTGCGCCCTTGGATGCGGCGCCGGCAAAAAAATCGGCAGCGCGCAAAAAAACACCGTAAGGAGCCAGCGCCCGGTTCAGGAAATCGGCGGCGCTTCGGACGGCAAGAAGTTCGCGGCCTGGCGCAGCAGGCAACCGGTATTCAGCCAGGCCAGCGACTCCGGCCATAGACTGCGGCTGAAGCGGTCATGGAAAAAAGCGAAATGGCCGATCTCGGCAAGCGCGAATTCTGCCGGAGTCACGACCACATGGGTTCTATCGCTGCCGCGGTAATAGCGCAACAGCCGCAACACCGCGGCCGGTGTGCCGCACTCGTCATCGCTGATGCTATAAGCCAGCAGCGGGCAGTGCAATTGCGGGAAATAGCGCGTGCGATCGTTGTGCTGTTTTACCGATTTGGCAAAGACGCTTGAATTGGCCCTATCGTTGGACTTATCACTTGCCCTATCGCTGCCGCTACCCAGCGTCGCGCCGCGAAACGCCCATTCATAGGCCACACCGGCCGGAAGATCTTCCAGCCAACCCAGCAAGCGGCCCGGAAAGAAGCCGGCCAAGCTGGTCGCCAGGGGCATCAGCACATGCCATTTCAGCAGCATCCGGTAGCGCACGCGTTCTGCATAATCCTGCCAGTAGGCGAACTGCGCACCCACAGTCAACATGCGGTCTATGCGCCAGTTGGAGGCGCTGAAGCCGGGCAGCACGCCGCCGATGCTGTGGCCGATCACGACGATTTTCGCATCGGGGAAATTCTTCATCACCCATTGCATGACGCCTTCGAAATCCTTGCTGCCCCAGTCGAATTTGGTCGCTTTCAAGCGGCGCAGCGATGGCGGCCGCGAGGCGCCGATGCCGCGATAATCGTAGGTGATGGCCAGGTAACCGCTGGCGGCCAGGAATTTTGCGTAGCGCGCGTAATAGGCCGCCTTGACGCCGGTAGCGCAATTGATGATCGCCACCGTTTGCGGCACGTGCAATGCATCCGAGTAGTACAAGTTCGCACTTAAGGGATAGCCGTCCGTGGCCGGAATCTGGATAGGCGATTCTATGTGCGTTTTGGGGGGCGTTGTGGGGAACATTTTCTGGTCGAGCCTGGCGGTCTGCGTACTCTCGATTGTAGAGAGCAAAAGACCTGCGCATAAGGTATGCTGCCGGCATATCTTTGTTGAGCGAAACTCACCAATATGAATAATCTCGACGCCAATTCCCTGATCATTTTCCATCAGGTTGCCAGCAGCGGCAGCCTGACCAAGGCGGCCGAGGCGCTGGAGCTGTCGCGTTCGGCGCTCAGCCACAGGATCAAGGCGATTGAAGCGCGGCTCGGCTGCCAGCTGCTGATCCGCACCACCCGCAGTATCGGCCTGACCGACGCCGGCTACCGGCTGGCCGCCTACGCCAGCCGGATTGCCGACACCCTGAGCGAGGCCAACCTGCTGGCCAACGGCCTGAACCAGGATACCGCTGGCCTGGTACGCATTTCAGCGCCGTCCGGCCTCGCTTCGGTCTGGCTGCGGCCTTTGCTGATGGCGTATATGCAGGCCAATCCGCTGGTCAGCATCGATGTGCGCTTGAGTGAATTCGGCGTCGATATCATCAAGGATCCGTTCGACCTGGCGATCCGCGTAACCTCTCAACCGCCCGAGAATGTGGTCGCCAAAAAATTGTTCGATGTGTCCTGGTGGCTGTGCGTCAGCCCGGAATTGGCTTCACGCTTTGCCGACGATCTGGCCGCAGGCGATCTCTCTGCGATACCGATTGCAGGTTTTGCCCGCGCCAGCCAGTTGCATGAAATCACGTTGACACGCGGTGAGGAAAAGCTGTTTGCGATGCGTTCGCCGGTACTGCTTTCGAATGAGCTTGAATTCGTCCGCGATGCGGCAATCCGATCCTTGGGCATGGCAATCTTGCCTGACTACTATGCCAAGCAGGATGTGCTGGAGGGACGCTTGTTGCGATTGCTGCCAGACTGGCAGGTCAGCGCAGGATATGGCGATCAGGCCTATGCCTTGCATCTGCCGGGGCGCATGCTGCCGCCGCGGGTCAAGCGCTTGATCGATTTCCTGAGCCGCCGTAGTTAGTAAAGACAACGGACGCATGCCATTGTTGAACCATGCTCAACTCTGATGCGTTCCCAAACCATCTTATCGAACCTCTCCGCTCCACCTACAATTACTCACTCGATAGCGGATATTGATGAAATGAGTTCTAAAAGTTAACCATCTAAAAGGTATCCATCCCATGACTGCCAAGGCCCGCGCCAACTGGATAATGCTGACCTGCTTCGGCATGATCCTGTTTCTTTGTATCGGCCAGCGGCATAGCTTCGGCCTGTACCTGCGGCCGATGACGATGGACCTGGGTTGGGACCGCGCCACTTTTTCCTTTGCCATCGCCTTGCAAAACCTGATGTGGGGCATCAGCCAGCCGTTCACCGGCATGCTGGCCGATCGCTACGGCGCCAGGCGGATTTTCATTGCCGGCGGCATTTGTTATGCGCTCGGCTTGTACGGCATGTCGCAAGCCAGCACCGGAGTTGGCCTTGCCGCCAGCGCCGGGCTGCTGGTCGGCATCGCTCAAAGTTGCACCGGGTTTGGTATTGTCTATGGCGCTGTCGGCAAAATGGTCAGTGCCGAGAAGCGCGGCACGGCATTGGGCATCGTCGGCGCCTTCGGTTCATTGGGACAATTTACGATGCTGCCCGCCAGTCAGGCATTGATCGGCCATCTGGGTTGGGCGCACGCCTTGCTGATCGGCAGCGGCGCATGCCTGCTCATGGTGGCGCTGGCGTTCGGCACTTCGGCGCCGACGGCTGCGAAAGCCGAGGCCGCAGGACAAAGCATGGGGCAGGCGCTCAGGCAGGCGTTCCGGCACCAAGGATTTTTACTATTGACGCTGGGTTTCTTCGCCTGCGGTTTCCAACTGGCCTTCATCGCCACCCACTTGCCGGCTTATCTGGCGGATCAGGGCTTGCGGCCGGCAGTCGGCGTGACGGCGCTGGCGATCGTGGCTTTGGCGAATATCCTGGGCACCTATCTGTGCGGTTATTTCGGTGAAAGATTCAGCAAGAAATATCTGCTGGCAGCAATCTACGGGGTACGCGGCGTCGCCCTCGCCGCTTTTGTCATGCTGCCGGTAACGCCGCTGACGACCTACCTATTTGCGGCGGTGATGGGCTTGATCTGGCTCGGCACGGTGCCCTTGTCGAACGGCGTGGTCGGCCAGATCTTCGGCTACCAATATATCTCGATGCTGTATGGGTTTGTCTTCCTGAGCCATCAGCTGGGCAGTTTTCTCGGCGTGTGGCTGGGCGGCGTTTTGTTCGATCTCACCGGCAATTACCAGGCAGTCTGGGCGATTGCGATCGGTCTCAGCGCCGTCGCCGCCATCATCAGTTTACCAATCGACGATCGAGCGGTTCAGCTCGAACCTGCTCATGCCTGAATTGTCGTCCGCACACGCGAGAAGATTGGTCGCGCTCTTGGCCGGCTGGTCTTTATTGCTGGCCTTGCTGGCTGCTTGTTTTTGGGCCTATTTGCAGCCGGATTTTTTGCTGGAACTGATTTCAAGTAATTTATTGTGTTGAAGCCGTGGCACGGCGGTCACAATACTGCATACGGTGGTTAGAATTGCGGCTGCTACAGCATCCTTCACCTCCCGAAGTAGTCCGACATGCAGCCAGACCACATCAAACGCCTCACTTGCCACAAGTGCCTGCGCCCGCAGCGCAGCTGTATCTGCGCCTGGGTCACGCCGACAGAACATGCGGTCGAAGTGCTGATCTTGCAGCATCCATTGGAAGTGCATCAGGCGAAAGGCAGTGCGCGCCTGCTCCAGCTGAGTTTGCCGCATAGCGAATTGGTCGTCGGTGAAGCGTTTGCGGAACAGACCTTGCAAGCACTACTCCATACGCCGGCTGCCAGGCACACTATCCTGCTGTATCCGGACAGCCCCGATGACAAAGGACTGAATCTGGCCACGCCGCCTGTTCTGGATGAGGCTTTATTGAATGAGCCAACGCAATTACGTTTGGTGGTGCTGGACGGCACCTGGCGCAAGAGCCGGAAAATGCTTTACCTCAATCCGTTGCTGCAACAACTGCCGCGCCTGCCGCTACGCAATACGCCCGCGTCCCAATACCTGATCCGCAAAGCTCACGGCCCAGGGCAGCTTTCGACGCTGGAGGCAACTTGTTACGCTTTGATGCAGCTGGAGCAGAGTGAGGAAAAATATTGGCCCTTGCTGGCAGCATTTAATGGCTTTGTGGAACAGCAGGCAGCTTATCGGCAGCGTTCAGTGGATAGCTGACAAGGCTTCTTATCCAAAGTTACGGCAAATATATCCACCATCAATCACCAGCTCGGTCCCGGTGACAAACCGGCTGGCGTCCGAGGCCAGATATAGAATTCCCGCCGCGATATCACCGGTCGAGCCGATCTGCCGCATCGGGTTGAACGACGCCAGGCCGCTCAACAATACTTCCAGGTTGCCGAGCTGGCTTACCGCCGCCTCCAGCATCGGCGTGCGGATGAAACCCGGATGCACTGAATTGACGCGGATGTTGCGCCCGCCATACTGCACCGCATCGATCCTGGTCATCCTCCTGATCGCAGAGATCGAGATATTGAACTCGCGCGCTTCGTGCTCATTGAATATGCAGCACAACGACGACAGGTTGACGATAGCGCCACCGCCCGCCCGCTCCATCGCGTCAACCACCTGCATGGTGCAAAGAAGCGTGCCGTAACTGTCGACTTGCATCGCTCTTTCCCATTCGCCCGGTGTCAACGCTTGTACCGGCAGGTCAACGCCGTCCACGCCGGCGCTGTTGATCAAAATATCGATACGGCCGAAATGCGCTTCTATTTCACAGAACACCCGCCGCACCGCCACCTCATCGCCCACATCGAGGCGCCAGAAACGGGCCTGGGCCTGATTGCTGCTCATACTTCGGACAATCGCCCTGCCTTCCTGTTCCAGCGTATCCAGCACCGCCACTTGCGCGCCGGCCGCCGCCAACAAGTGCGCGGTATGGGCGGCGATGCCGCGCGCCGCGCCCGTGACCACGGCGACCTTGCCCTTGAGCGAAAAGTAATCTGAAAGCGGCATCGTGTCGTGCAGCCAGTGAGCGGGTGTGGGGTTTTGATCCATAAGTCCATAAGTGGCAATAATTCACGAAAGATTGAAAATCACTTTTAACGCATCAATCTACTTGGTGCGATAAATATTGCTATATCCTAGTTGCAATGTTTATCTTTCACAAGGAAAATTGCTGCATCAAATTGATTGGTGCACAATGTTAGGTGAATTACTTACGTTTGCCGAAGTTCTAGTCGGGCATCCCTTTCGCGGCAGCGTGCCGGAAGTGGCTGACGGCCCGGCGTTGGCAATCCAGATGCGCGACATCAGCATCGCCGCCGGCGTCGACTGGAGCACGGTGATGCGCACTCGGCTGCAAGGCCGCAAACAACCGGATTGGCTGCAGCCGGGCGATATTCTTTTTGTCGCCAAGGGCGCGCGCAATTTTGCCGTCTGTCTGGGCCAGGTTCCCGCCCCGGCAGTCTGCTCGCAATACTTCTTCCTGATCCGCGTGCATGACAGCAAGCAACTGCTGCCCGAATTCCTCGCCTGGCAGATCAACCAGCTGCCGGCCCAGCGCTACTTCGGCAAAAATGCCGAAGGCACCGATCAGCTCAGCATCCGCCGTGGCGTGCTGGAAGCGCTGCCCATCGCTGTGCCGGCCATGGCGCAACAGCATGCGCTGATCCGGCTGGATCAAGCGGTGCGGCAAGAGCGCCAGCACCTGGAAAGCCTTATCCACAATCGCCAGCAGCAAATACAGGCTTTGTCCCTGCAATTGCTGGCCGAGCAACACTCATCAGATCAAGCCCATGAATGAAATCGATAAGGTAAATAACAGCGTGAACAACAATGCAAGCAACAGTGTGAGCAAGCACGCCCCAATCGAACAAGACGTCATCAACCGCGCCGTCTGGGAAGCCTGCGACACCTTTCGCGGCACTGTCGACGCCAGCATCTACAAGGACTACGTGCTGACGATGCTGTTCTTGAAATATATTTCAGACGTCTGGCAAGACCATTACGACAGCTACAAGAAAAAACACGGCGACCATCCGGAACTGATCGCCGAGCTGCTTAAGAACGAGCGTTTCGTGCTGCCGCCCGCCGCCAATTTCTATGACTTGCACACCAAGCGCCATGAACCCGGCAACGGCGAGCGCATCGACAAGGCCCTGCACGCCATAGAAGAAACCAATATCCAGAAGTTGCGCGATGTGTTCCAGGACATCACCTTCAACTCCACCAAGCTAGGCGACGAAGCGCAAAAGAACGACATCCTGCGCCACCTGCTGGAAGACTTTGCCAAGCCGGCACTCAATTTGCGCCCGAGCCGTATCGGCACATTGGACGTGATCGGCAACGCCTACGAATTTCTGATCAAGAATTTCGCCTCCACCAGCGGCAAAAAAGCCGGCGAGTTCTACACACCGCCCGAAGTCTCGCAACTGATGGCGCTGCTGGTCGATCCGCAAGAAGGCGACGACATTTGCGACCCCACTTGCGGCTCCGGTTCGCTCCTGATGAACTGCGGCCAGTTGATCCGCCAGCGCAACGGCTCGCGCAAATACGCGCTGTACGGACAGGAAGCTATCGGCAGCACCTGGGCGCTGGCCAAGATGAATATGTTCCTGCATGGCGAGGATAACCACCGCATCGAATGGGGCGACACCATCCGCAACCCCAAGCTGCTGGATGGCGATGCGCGGCTCAAGCATTTCGACATCGTCGTCGCCAATCCACCGTTCTCGCTGGAAAAATGGGGGCACGACGGTGCGCAAGACGACAAATTCCTGCGCTTCCAGCGCGGCCTGCCGCCAAAGACCAAGGGCGACTACGCCTTTGTCTTGCACATGATAGAAACCATGAAACCCGGCTCAGGCCGCATGGCCGTGGTGGTGCCGCACGGCGTGCTGTTCCGTGGCGCGGCGGAAGGCGTCATTCGCAAACAACTGATTGACGAAAACCTGCTCGATATTGTCATCGGCCTGCCGGAAAAATTGTTTTACGGTACTGGAATTCCTGCCGCCGTACTGGTGTTCCGTAAGAAGAAGCAAGACGATAAGGTCTTGTTCATCGACGCCAGCCGCGAATTTTTGGATAGCAAGAACCAGAACGTATTGCGCGACCAGGATTTGCAACGCATCCTCACTACCGCTCGCCAGCGTAAAAGCGTGGGTAAATACGCCTACCTAGCCAGCGTCGCCGAGATTGCGGAGAACGATTACAACCTCAATATTCCGCGCTACGTCGATACCTTCGAGGAAGAAGCAGAAATCGACATGAAGGCTGTGCGTGCAGAACGCGAAATACTCAAGACTGAGCTGGCGCTGCTGGAAGTAAAGATGGCGGGTTATCTTAAGGAGTTGGGTTATGACTGATAAAGATCTTTCGACATCGAACCAAACTTTCGAAAGCATTCGCCGAGAAGACAATGACGGCAATGAATTCTGGTTTGCCCGTGATCTAGCGCCATTGCTGGATTATCGGGATTACCGAAATTTTCTGCGTGTCATCGACAAAGCCAAGCAGGCCTGCGCGCTCTCAAACCATCCGGTTTCAGACCATTTCGGTGACGTCACCGAAATGGTCCAAATCGGCTCTCGGGCTCAACGTGCGATCGAGGATATTAAGCTGACGCGTTACGCCTGCTACCTGATCGTTCAGAACGGCAATCCGGCCAAGCCAGTCATTGCTAACGGCCAAACTTACTTCGCCTTGCAAAGCCGACGTCAAGAGCTGCAAGATGAGACCTCCTTCGCACAACTCAAGGAAGATGAACGCCGCCTCATGTTGCGCAATGAGCTTGCCCGTCACAACAAAGACCTTGCCGCAGCAGCCAAGCAGGCCGGCGTCAAGACGCCGATAGACTATGCCGTATTTCAGGATCATGGATACAAAGGCCTCTACGGCGGTCTGGGCGCGAAAGAAATTCACCGTAACAAGGATTTGAAAAAAAGCCAGAAAATTCTTGATCACATGGGTAGCACGGAACTGGCCGCCAACCTGTTCCGCGCAACGCAAGCCGAAGAAAAGCTGCGTCGCGAAGGTGTGCACGGCAAAACCGCCGCCAACCACACTCACCTCGAAGTTGGCAAGAAAGTACGCCAGACCATCAAAGAGCTCGGCGGCACCATGCCGGAAAATCTGCCGGCGCCGGACAAAAGCATTCAGCAGATAGAGCGCCAGCAGAAAAAAATCGATGGAAAGAAAAAGAATGAACAAGATGATAGCTAGCCCGCCCTTTGCGGCACGGTTCTATCAGTGCGCCATGGGAAAATTGACTGGCGGAACAACTATTAAGGAAGATTTAATAGTTCAGGCCAAAAACTTTTTTCTGCAGCAGGCAACAGTCAAGGAATGCTTGACTGTTCAAACGACGTGGAAATTGCAAGTCGCGGCAGTTGTAAAGGAAAACTTGATACCTGTCGCTGACGACAAGAGCGGTTGTATATCAAAAGCAGGGGCAACCTGTAAGAGTTACTTACAGGTTCAAAGAGAGGAAGCGCAATGAGTTATGACGGTAATTGCCACCTCGGCGATCTTTTTTCCAGCCGTCGTGAAAAGGGCCGCGAGGGGCTGCCAACTCTATCTGTCACGCTGAATAACGGGCTGGTTAATCGTGATGATCTTGAGCGCAAACAGGAAACAACGCTGACTGCCGACGAGCATTTGCTGGTCAAGCCAAATGACATTGCCTACAACATGATGCGGATGTGGCAGGGCGCATTTGGTCTTGCAGAGAAAGAGGGGTTGGTTAGCCCAGCGTATGTGGTGCTGAAGCAAAAACCGACTGTAGATCCTGCTTTTGCTTCGCAGCTTTTTAAAACTAAACGGATGCTCTATCTGTTTTGGGCTTATTCACATGGTCTGACAGAAGATAGGCTGAGGCTGTACGCACAAGACTTTGCTCGCATTCCGGTCAATGTTCCTAGCATTGCCGAACAGTCGAAGATTGCGGAAATGTTGGAAGCTTGGGATCAGGCTGTTGAAACGATAGAGAAATTAATTGAGAACAGCGCTGCACATAAGACGGCATTGATGGATCGATTTTTTTCAAAATACGAGTCTTTCCACCTGGCGGCGGGAGAATGGCATTACATGGCGCTCGGCGATTTGGCTGATATTGACGCCGAGTCACTAGGCAAAACCACACCGGCTGATTTTCAGTTCCGCTACATCACCCTGTCGGACGTAAACGAGCATCATGTGAGTCAGAGCTTGGCAACCTATCGTTTGTCAGAGGCGCCTTCTCGCGCGCGTCGCGTGGTACGCCCCGGCGATTTATTGATGTCTACCGTGCGTCCGAATCTGCAAGGGTTCGCACGAGTAACCCGCGCCCATGCCGATTGCATCGCCTCGACCGGCTTCGCGGTGCTGACGGCAAAGTCGGGAACGTCATCGGATTATTTGTTTCACTATTTGTTTTCCAGGCATATCCAGGATCAGATCAACGCCATCGTGATCGGCTCCAGTTATCCTTCCATTAATTCCAGCGATGTTGAGCGTCTTTTGGTTAGATGCCCGCCGCTGGAACAGCAGTTGACCATCGCAAAAATTCTCGATACAGCCGATGAAAGAATCCAGGCAGAGATACAACAGCGCGATCTTCTTATTAGACAGAAGCAAGCGCTGATGCAACAACTCCTCGCCGGAAAGCGCCGCGTAAAAAGCGATCAACCCGATATGGCCGCGGCCTGACGCGAACCAGTCCATGCCTAACGACATCCCGCAAACCAAAGAACAATTCAGTGCCCACATCCCAGCCTTGCACCTGCTGTGCACGCTGGGCTGGACCTATCTGTCGCCTGCGGTGAGTCTTGCAAAGCGCGGTAGTAACCGCGAAGTTCTGTTGAAGTCGACGCTGATTGAGGTGCTGCAAAGCCGCCGTTTCGAATACAAGGGCGAGATGCATCCGCTCTCGGCGAACGCGATTGACCAGATCGTGCGCGAGTTGTCTGCTGCGGGTTTGCAAGACGGTTTGCCGGCGGCGAATGAGCGCCTGTACAACAAATTAGCCTTGGGGATCACCGTCACCGAATTCATGGCCGACGGTAAAAAGCATCAACCGACGATTGCCATCATCGATTGGCAAAATCTGAAAGCGAATCGCTTCGAGGCAGCGGACGAGGTTGAGGTGTTGTCGGCACAGGGCACGCATACGCGCAGGCCGGATATCGTGTGTTTCATCAACGGCATTCCGATGGTGGTGATCGAGGCCAAGCGGCCGGATTCGGGCAACTTGAATGCGTCGATGATTACGGAGGGCATCAGCCAGCAGTTGCGCAATCAACGGGTGGATGAGATACCGTTGTTGTTCGCCTACGCACAGCTACTGCTGGCAATCAGCCAAACAGACGGCCGTTACGGCACGGTGCACACCGCCGCCAAGTTTTGGGCGCACTGGAAGGATGAGGAATTCGACGGGGCGCATTTCAACAACGTGAAGAACACGCCCTTGAATGGCTCGGTGCAGTCTGCGTTGCTGGCTGAAAAATCGGCCGAGTTGCGGACCTATTTCAAGCGCTTGTGGTCCGGCCCGATGTTGCCGACCGAACAGGATAGGCTGTTGATCAGTCTGCTGACGCCTGCGCGCTTGCTGGAATTTGTGCGTTACTTTGTATTGTTCGACCGCAAGGTCGGCAAGCTGGTGGCGCGCCATCAGCAATTCTTCGGCATCCGCGCCCTGCTCGATCGCGTCAGCCTGCGCCGCCCGGATGGCGGGCGCGAGGGCGGCGTGATCTGGCACACCACCGGCTCCGGTAAATCGTTCACCATGGTGTTCTTGACCAAGGCGCTGATTCTGCACGACAGCCTGAAGGATTGCCGTGTGATCGTGGTGACTGACCGGCTCGATCTGGAAGATCAGCTATCGAAAAACTTCATGAGCAGCGGCGCTTTCGGTTCGATGATCGCGACCAAGAAGGAAGGCGAGAAATCCAAGGTCAGCTCGGGCCGCGATCTGGCGCGGCGTATCGGCTCCGGCACTGAACGCATTATCTTTACGCTGATCCACAAGTTCAATACGGCGTCTAAACTGCCGGAATGTTTTAACCCTTCGCATAATCTGATCGTGCTGGTCGATGAAGGCCATCGCAGCCACGGCGGCGAAACCCACGAGCGCATGCGCCGCGCCTTGCCGCGTGCAGCTTATGTGGCTTTCACCGGTACGCCGTTGCTGAAGGATGAAAAGACGGCCAACAAATTCGGCCCCATCGTCCATGCCTACACGATGCAGCGCGCGGTGGATGATGAAACCGTGGCGCCTTTACTGTACGAAGAACGCGTCCCCGAGCTGGACGTGAACCAGGCGGCAGTCAATCGCTGGTTCGACAAGATCACACTGGGTTTGTCGGATCAGCAGAAGGCGGATTTGAAGCGCAAGTTCGCCACCAAGGGCGCGATTTATAGCGCGGCGAATCGGATCGATTTGATTGCCTGGGATATCGCGGTGCACTTCAGCGAGAACATCAAGAAGGTGTTCCCGGAATTGAAGGGGCAAATCGCCACCGCCAGCAAACAGGACGCGATCCGTTACAAGAAGGCGTTGGACCTGACCGGGCTGGTGAGTAGCGCGGTGATTATTTCCGCGCCGGATACGCGCGAAGGCAATATCGCCGTCGATGAAAGCACGCTGCCGGAAGTGCAGCAGTGGTGGAAGGAAAATATCGGCCATGGTCAGGATGCACAGGACGCTTATGAGCGGCGCGTGCTGGAGAATTTTTCGACCGAGGGCGATCCCGATTTGCTGATCGTGGTGGATCGTTTGCTGACAGGCTTTGACGAGCCTGCCAATACCGTGCTGTACATCGACAAGCCTCTGAAGGAACACAGCCTGATTCAGGCGATTGCGCGGGTCAACCGTTTACATGAGGCCAAGCGCTATGGGCTGCTGGTCGATTATCGCGGCATCTTGAAAGAGCTGGATACCGCGATCCGCGCCTATCAGGAGTTGGAGACGCAGACCCAGGGCGGTTATGCGCTGGAAGATATCGAGGGTTTGTACCGCCAGTTCAGCACCGAATACAAGCGTTTGCCGACGCTGCATCAAGCGTTGTGGGAGATATTCAAGAACGTCAGCAATCGCGGCGATATGGAGCAGTTCCGCCAGGTGCTGATACCGAAGTATGTCGAGGATGAGCAGGGCGAAAGTGTCGATACGCGGCAAAAGCTGCGCGAGGATTTTTATGAAGCTTTGACTGCTTTCGGCCTGTGTCTGCAGACGGCGTTATCGTCGCGCACCTTCTTCGAGGACAATGATTTTTCTGAAGAAGATGTCGAGATCTACAAGCGCGATCTGCGTTTCTTTACCGAGTTGCGCCAGTCGGCCCGGCGCGATGCGTTGGAAACGGTGGATTACAGCGTCTATGAAGAACAGATCCGGCGTTTGGTGGACAAGCAGGTCATCGGTAGCGAGGTGCGGGAGCCGCAGGGTGTGTACCTGGTGCATAAGCTGGGTGAAGACCCTGAGCGCTGGAGCGAAGAAAAGACGCGCAACGAGAGCGATATCATTCGCACCCGCCTGCGCAAGACCATCGAGCAGGATCTGGCCGACGATCCGTACGCGCAGAAAGTCTTCGGCGATCTGTTGAAACAGGCGATTGCCGAGGCCGAGGCGCTGTTTGAGCACCCCTTGAAACAATATGCCTTGCTGAAGAAATTCGAGGATGCGGTCGAGAAGCGCGAGGTAGATGGCGTGCCTGAGGTCTTTGGCGATAACCATCATGCCTGTGCCTATTTCGGTATCTTCAAATTGATTCTGGGCGACAGCGATTTTTCTTCCGCCGATGAAACGGCCACAGCCGTCACCCGCCAGTACACGGAGCTGGCTTTGCATATTGACCGGGCGGTGCGCACGGCCGTGGCTGAGCATTCCTTGAATCCGCAGAACGTTGAAGCGGCGATTCGCAAAGCGCTGTTGCCGACATTGTTCGCCGTAATGGGCCTGGAAAAAACCAATGCCGTGCTGGAGCAGGTGATCCAGATCACGCGCATCGGACTGGCGCGCGGGAATTTCTGAGCATGCAGCGCTTTATCGACTACGGCGAGGAGCGAATCGTCTTCGACATCCGCTTTTTGCCAACGCCGGCCAGGCGGATCGCCATTCATGTCGATCCGAACGGCGCGGTGCAGGTGGATGCGCCGCAAGAGGCCACGGCCAGCGAGGTGATCGCAGCGGTGCGTCTGCGCGCCCGTTGGATTTGGCAACGTTTGCTGGAGCAACGCAGCCGCACCAGGCATGTGCTGCCGCGTGAGTATGTCAGCGGCGAAACCCATTTTTATCTGGGCAAGCGTTATCAACTCAAAGTGCTGCTTGACCAGAGTGCGCCGCAGAGCGTCAAACTGTTGGGCGGACGGCTGGAGATCGTCACCCACTCGAAGGAAGCCGGGCAAGTGCGTGGGCTGCTGGATGGGTGGTACCGGCAACGCGCAGAAGAGGTGTTTGGCCGCCGTCTGCTGGAATGCGCCGGCGGCCTGCGTTGGCTCAAGCAATTGCATCCGGCCTTGCCGTCGTTTCGTTTGCGCAGCATGCGTACCCAATGGGGCAGTTGCTCGCCCCAGGGTGAACTGGTGCTGAACCCGCAATTGGTGAAAGCGCCTCGGCATTGCATCGATTACGTGATTTTCCATGAGCTTTGCCACCTCAAGGAGCACAACCATAGCCCGCAGTATTACCGGCTGTTGCTGCGGGTTTTGCCGGATTGGGAGCAGCGCAAGATGGAGCTGGATGGTTTGGCGGAGATGTTGCTGAATCGATGATGAGGTGGAGCGCGATCGCCATTTTTGCGAATTCCTTGACAAATGCCTTGTTTGCAGCCACTTATTCCCTCCACGCCATCGACTTCCTGTCGCCGCTCGTGTATCCTCCACGGTCTCTTCTAAAGTGTTTGTTTGCGTTCGGCAACAAAGACTTACTCTGCAAGTATTCCATCAGTAACAAGACGACGGTCGCCGACGGTCAACGATAACCGCCAACGTGTGAGGACGCATGAAGGATTATTACGCCGTTCTCGGCATAGACAGTGATGCATCGATAGCCGCTCTGAAAAACGCCTATCGCAAGAAAGCCTCAGAGTTTCACCCCGACAGAAATACAGCGCCCGATGCGCCTTCCCGCTTCCGCGAAGTGCAGGAAGCCTATGACCTGTTGTCGGATACCGTGAAACGCCAGGAATACGACGAAAACCGGCGCCGCAGCCTGCTGGAAAACCCGCTGGAAACCGCCCAACAAATCTGGACCACTTATATGAACAAGGTTTTGCAATGATGCTTTCTTCTTTTTTCGAGGATCTGACCAAGGCTTACCAGGCTGAACTGGAAGACCTGCAAAGCGATTCCGAGGGCAACGATATCCTGACCTCGCGCCTGAAAAGCAAGCGCGCGCAGTTTGCGCCGATGATGCCGATGATAGAAATTGCGCCGGAAATGGTGGCGGTGGCTTTTCACGGCGGTATCGATTTCATCAATCCGCAGGCGCTGACCATGTTGTTGTCCGAAGAACCGGACGACTTTCCATCCTGGGCCGAGGTTGCCGATGCCGTGCAGTTCGAGGCGTGGGCGCAAAAGCTGGCGGACGTTGCTTTGCAGGAGCCGGGCGGCGAGCGGTTTTTGATCACCACGATTTGCCTTGAATACATGCACGAGAAGAGCAACGGCAATTATCAGGGCGCCTATCAGTCTGCGCATGGCGAGTCGGACGATGCCGTGGACGAGGTGGAGAGCGATGACGACGAAGACGACCGCGACCTCGAAGTCGAAGGCGCCGACTGGCTCGCTGAGCAAGGCTTCGAACGCCTGGGCTAAATTAAACCATTTTTGACATAGTGATTCCATGACAAACGCGCTCGTAGTAAAAGCAGCAAACCTGATCCGCAACGGCGACATCGCCGGCGCCGAATTCGCCTTGGTCAGCCTGGCTGAGACCGAGGGCGATTACGCGCTGGTGGCGGCGCTCGATACGTTGCCGCCGAAAGATCTGCTGGCCGTGATACGCGAATACGATACATCGAAAGAATCGGTGGTCAATTTGCTGGTGACGCCGGAGCAGTTCGCGCGGGCGGTGGTCATGGAAAGGCTGTACGGCGACCATAGCCATGTGCGCCTGCGCGGCATGGTGAATGCGGTGCTGTTCCGCGACGATACCCAGACCGGCGAATTCATCGAGGCGATCGGCGAGGTCGACGGCGGCTGCGAAGCGCTGATCGACTATCTGTCGGACCGCGACGAAGAGGTGGTGCATTTCGTCACGTATGACACTTTCAACGTCAACCGCACGGAAGAAGGCGATGAAGTCGACAAATCGGAAATCAGCGATCGCGACTGGAAAGAGCTGACCTGGCTGCTCAAGCATGAGCACGCCGATATGTTCGAGCAGATCTGGCCGGTGCTGAAAAAACGCATGAAGGAACGCTTGCGGCGCGAGGCAGAGCTGGAGCTGGCGGAGCAGAAAATGCTGGAATCGCAAGAACGCCCTGTGGCTGCGGCTGTTGCTGCGCCGGCAGCCGTCGCCGCCGCCGATCCTGGCGAAGAGTCGGCGCTCTAAGCGTCAACCTTATCTGTTATCTGTTTATCTGTTTTAACTGTTCCAGAAACCCACGCATCCCATGTCCTCCATGTCCTCCATGTCCGATATGCAGCGCAATATCGACGTCATCGACAAGCGCCCTTTCTTCGAAAAGGCGCTTGGTTTTGGTCTCAAGAACGGTATCCTCGATCAGGAAAAATGCCGTGCGATGATAGCCGACGCCGCCAAAGGCACGGTGCAGGTCGCCGCATTCTTCGGCACCAGCCATCTCCACACCGATCTTGAAAATGCGCGGCAACGCATCGTCAATCTGATTAGCCTTTACCTGGAACACACGTACAACGGCGATTTGCAAAAAGCGGCGGAATCCCTGCGCGACAATACTTTCCTGTCGCATTCGCGCGGCGGCAACGAGATGCTCAAGGCGCTGCATGCGCTGCCTGATTCCACCGTCTTCGGCGATACCAAGGGCCAGGGCCTCAAGGAATTCCAGGATGAGCGCACGCTGGCCAAGCCGTTTTCCCTTAGCGCCTATCGGAAAGAGCGCAAGGCGCGCGAGGAAACCGCAACGGTTATCGCTGCGGCGCTCTGGTTTGCCGACGACATGGGGTTGGAACGTGCCGTGCTCGATTTTGCCGGAGCCGAAACGGTCATCCGTACCGCGTTGCTGGTGCGTCTTGGCGGCGCTGACGAGTTTCCCAATCGGCTGGGTTTTGCCAAATTGATCGCCACGGTGCGCAGCGACAGCGCTGGCAACGGGAAGTTGAAATTTCCCAAGCAATTGCTGGACGATGTGCCGCCGGAATATCGCGACGTCGCAGGTAAGGTCCGGCGCGAAATCGAGAAGCATGATGCGCTGGCAGATCCTGCAGAGGCGCTCGATTCCTTGCTCAATCTTGTCGAATTGCGTTACTTCGTTCAAGAGGGCGGCCTGGAAGATGTCGACGGTTTTGACGCTCTGGTGTCGAAGGAATGGCACGAGGTTACTAAGGGGAAGGAAGATCCCTACTCGCGTTTGACTGTTTTCATGTGTATTGCAACGGGCGCAAAACCCAAGACCACCGTGTCGGATACCGAGGCGCGGGCCATGATCCGCCAGGTTCGCCAGCATGGCTTCGATAGCACGGCGGTCGCGGCTTTCATCAGGAATTCTGCACCGTTCGAGATCAAGGACAATTTGCTGTCTTTGTGGGAGGACGAGTTCTTGCCGGATGCGCAGGAATACCTGGTGGACGATGACGATCTCAAATACGCGCGCGCCATGAAATTCTTGAAAGAGAATTGCAATATCAAAGTCAAGCAAGCTGCCAAGGAACAGAAATAGCTGGTGCAGGACTGAACCGGTGATGATCCGGAGCATCAAAGTTGTGCGAAATAACAGGTTATGTATTGTATTTATGTTTTACAGCCTAAGAGTTGTATTATTTAAATACATTAAATAGACTGTTTTATTGATTTACAAAAGATAGTATGTAAAATCGGTAATGAGCAACAACGGAGATTGCAATGAATTATCCAATCAAGACGCTTAGTCAATTGCGCCTCATCCTCCAGGGGTTCCGTAAGACCAATCGCCTGACCCAGGCGGCATTGGCAGACAAGCTGGGCATCACGCAGCAAAGCTATGCGCAGCTGGAGGCCAATCCGGCTGCGGCCAGCGTTGAAAGACTTTTCAGGGTTTTGCAGGTATTGGGAGTCGATCTGGTGCTGAGTGGCGAGACGCCATCCTTATCGGGCGCCTCCTATGCGAGTGGAGAAGCAACGCCTGGGCAACAGGATTTTGCGGCACATCAATCTTCGGCTTCGTACGTGTCTGCCGGCTCGGGCGCACTGAACCAGGGAAAATCGGCGCAAGAGCCGGCCAGGAAAGCCGGATCGGCCCGTGCTGCGGCTAAGAAAAAAGAAAGCTGGTAAGCATGGGGCGCCGCTCGCAAAAACAGCAGCTGCATGTCTGGATGAACGGTATTTCTGTCGGTGTCTGGCAGCGCACTCCGCAGGAAGAGAGCCTGCGCTATTTTGATGAATGGATAGCCGACGAACAAGGGCGGCCGCTCTCCCTATCTCTGCCATTTACGCCGGGAAACCAGGTCTACAAGGGACAACTGGTCAGCGCTTTCTTCGATAATCTTTTACCGGACAGCGACGCCATCCGGCGCCGTCTGGCGCAGCGTTATCAGGTAGCCGGCGTGGCGCCGTTCGATCTTTTGGCCGCACTTGGGCGGGATTGTGTCGGCGCCTTGCAATTGCTTCCAGAGGACGAACAGCCAAGTGCTCTGTATTCGCTCACAGGCCAGCCGCTGACTACCGCACAGGTAGCGCAGCAGTTGCGCGAAAGTACAGCCGGCGGGGCGCTGGGGCAACATGCTCATGACGCCGATCTGCGCCTGTCGATTGCCGGCGCTCAGGAAAAAACCGCGCTGCTGTGGCATGCCGGGCAGTGGATGCGCCCGCAAGGCAGCACGCCGACGACGCATATCTTCAAGCTTCCTTTAGGCCTGGTAGGCAATATGCAGGCCGACATGCGCACCTCGGTGGAAAACGAATGGCTGTGTTCCAGACTGGTCGCCGCTTACGGTCTTGCGGTGGCGCATTGCGATATAGCTCGCTTTGAAGAGCAAAAGGTGTTGATCGTCCAACGCTTCGATCGTAAATTGGCGAGTGACGATAGCTGGATTGTCCGTCTTCCCCAGGAGGATTTCTGCCAGGCCACCGGCACCTGGCCGCTGGCCAAATACCAGGCGGACGGCGGCCCCGGCATTGCCGCCATCATGGAGGTGTTGCGGGGCTCGGAGCAGGCTGAACGGGATCGGCGGAATTTCTTTAAAACGCAGCTGATCTTTTGGCTGCTGGCGGCGACTGACGGTCATGCCAAGAATTTCAGCATAGCGCACCTGCCCGGCGGCCGTTATTGCGCGACTCCGCTCTACGATATTCTCTCGGCGCATCCGATCCTGGGCAGCGGACGCAACCGGATCGCGCCGCAAAAGGCGAAACTGGCGATGGCCGTGCGCGGCAACAGCAACAACATCTACCTGCTCGGCCAGATCCAGCGCAGGCACTGGGTTGCACAGGCGCGGCAGGTTGGGTTGGGGGCTGACAGCGCAGAGGAAATCATCGCCGAATTGATCGGCGCGACCGCAGCAGTGCTGGCAGATGTCGCCGCACAGCTGCCTGCCGATTTTCCGGAAGACCTGTCTGACGCCATTCTCAGCGGTGTGCGGAGCCAGTGTGCGAAGCTGGCTGCAATGCCGGCCTAGCATTGGGGCGCTGGCAGGCATTGCAGAATCGCCAGATGTTCACTAGAATCGTCAGCGGAACATTCCACGCAAATGGAAAACCTGTTCCAACGTCGCTCGGACGGTTCCGGGCGCTAACGTGAAAGAAAAACATGTCTGAATCCCCAACTCCGCGCAGATTTTCGCGCATCGATCGTCTTCCCCCCTACGTTTTTAATATCACCGCTGAACTGAAAATGGCGGCGCGCCGCCGTGGCGAAGATATTGTCGACATGTCGATGGGCAATCCCGACGGCGCTACGCCGCCGCATATCGTCGACAAGCTGATCGAGGTAGCGCAGCGTCCCGACACCCACGGTTATTCGGCATCCAAGGGCATTCCGCGCCTGCGGCGCGCGATCAGCCATTGGTACAAGAAGCGCTACGACGTCGAATTCAATCCGGATACCGAGGCGATTGTCACCATCGGTTCCAAGGAAGGGCTGGCGCATCTGATGCTGGCGACGCTGGATCGCGGCGATACGGTGCTGGTGCCGAATCCCAGTTATCCGATCCACATTTACGGCGCGGTGATTGCCGGCGCCGACATCCGTTCGGTGCGCATGAGCCCTGGCGTGGATTTCTTTGCCGAGCTGGAGCGGGCGATACGGGAAAGTTATCCGAAGCCGAAAATGATGGTGCTGGGTTTTCCCTCGAATCCAACCGCGCAATGCGTCGAGCTGGAATTTTTCGAGCGGGTGGTCAAGCTGGCGAAGGAACACAACATCCTGGTGGTACACGATCTGGCCTACGCGGATATTGTCTTCGACGGCTGGCAGGCGCCGTCGATCATGCAAGTGCCGGGCGCACGCGATGTGGCGGTGGAGTTTTTCACCCTGTCGAAGAGCTACAACATGGCCGGCTGGCGCATCGGTTTCATGGTCGGCAACAAGGAACTGGTGGCGGCGCTGGCGCGCATCAAGAGCTATCACGACTATGGCAGTTTCACGCCGGTGCAAGTGGCGGCGATTGCGGCGCTGGAGGGCGATCAGCAATGCGTCGCGGATATCTGTAAAAAATACCAGAGCCGGCGCGATGTGCTGGCCAAGGGTTTGCACGAGGCCGGCTGGATGGTGGATATCCCGAAGGCGTCGATGTATATCTGGGCGCGCATACCGGAAGCCTATCGGCATCTGGGATCGCTGGAATTTTCCAAGCAGCTGCTGGAAAAGGCCAAGGTTTGCGTCTCGCCGGGCATCGGTTTCGGCGAATACGGCGATGAATACGTGCGCTTTGCGCTGATCGAAAACGAAGCTCGGATCCGCCAGGCGATCCGCGGCATCAAGGCCATGTTGCGCCAATCCTAAACGGCATTCGCCCGGCTTGAGGGATAGAGCGCCGCTCTATCCCTTTATCTCCAGATTTACACGGAACACTCCGATCCGTTTTTCAGCTGATTCCAGCTGACAGAAAATGTCACCATGGATGACAAGAGAGGGCAGTTTTGCAGGTTGTAAAGTTGTAAATAAGCTGCAAATCACAAGGTTTTTTGCGCTTTTTTCACACCTTTTCCAGGTTTATCGGAACGATTCCAACAGGCAATTCTTGGGCATGGAACTTGCTGTCAAGCATGTAATAATGCTCTAGGATAATTTGCGCAAAATTAGGCGCAGCTGGAAACCGATCCGATGATAAAAATTAGTGTTGTTTCTTACAATAATGTGGCGCCCGAGCTGCCCTTGTCGGCCGTGTTCGGCCGTGAGCCGAAAACGCTTGGCCGCAGCGAAGAGAATTATTTCGTGCTGGCCGATCCCAGGAATCTTGTATCGCGGACCCAGGCGGCGATCAAAAGCGACGGTGTCCGTCAAACCATTACCAACCTCAGCCGCGCCAATCCGATCTTGCTCAATGGCCATGAGATCGAAGCCGAACGTGAACACGATTTGCTGATAGGCGATGAAATCCAGATCGGCCTGTATCTACTACGCGCCGAAGCGCAGCTCAACCTAATGAAGGATAACCCTGACATGACCAATCAGCCGGGCCAAGCATCGGCCAATCCTGTGCGCCGGATAAATGGCGGCAAGCCCTTATTGAGCGTATCCGAAACCCGCTTGGCGGCGCTGGCGCAATTGAACCTGGAATTGGCGGCAACCGCCAATGCCGCCCTGCCGACAACATTGCAATCGCCGGCAACACCGGTGCGCCCCGTGAATACGGGGCAGCAGGCAGCCGCAAATCCTGCGCCAGCGCCGGTCGCCGCCGGCGACGACAGCAATAAGGTTGCCGAACCATCTGCATCCAGCGAGGCATTGGTTCAGGCTTTCATCAAAGGTGCGGGTTTGCCTGACGGGGCTCTGGTGTCGGAATTGACGCCGGAATTGATGGAAACCATCGGCAAGTTATTAGCCACGGCGGTGCAAGGCACGATAGATTTGAATGCGACACGTGCGCTGGTCAAGAAAGAAGCGCATGCGGATGTGACCAAGGTGGTGGTCAGAAACAATAATCCGCTGAAGTTTTTTGCCGATAGCCAGACCGTGCTGATCCAGATGCTGCGCAAGAAAATGCCGGGTTTCATGGGCGCCACAGAAGCCATGCGGGACGCTTACCTGGATTTGCAGGCGCACCAGGCGGGCGTGGTCTCCGGCATGCGCGCGACTATGAAGGAGACGTTGCAGCGTTTCAATCCCGAGGTGATGGAGAGGCATTTAAAAAAAGGCGGCATGCTGGATGCATTGCTGCCGTCGACCCGCAAAGCGAAGTTGTGGGATGCTTATAATGAGCGTTTCCAGCGGATTATCGCGGAATCCTCGCAAGACGATTTCCAGACCTTGTTTGGCAAGGCATTCTTGCAAGCTTACGAGAGAAAAGTCGAGAAGCTGAGGAAAGAGACGCAGCATGCCTGAGCCGTCGCTGCTCAGCGACAGCAACACAGCAATTTCGGTTGTCCTGAGTCTGGCGCAGCTGAGTCATGCCGGTGGGCGGCAGGTCAATCAGGATTCCTGGGGCAGCGTGCTGCAGGAAGATCTGGCTTGCGTGATTGTCTCTGACGGTGTCGGCGGCGAATACGGCGGCGAGATCGCCTCGAATATCGTGGTCCATTCGATCATGGAAATGTTCGTGGAAGAGGCGTCTTTCGGCCCGCGCGCGCTGCAATCTTATATCGAGCATGCGGTGGCGCAGCTGAGCCGGCGTCAAGCCCAGATTCCGCGCCTGAAAGACATGAGTTCGACCGTGGCGGTATTGCTGGTCGATCAAAAAAACCGTTGCGCGCTATGGGCGCACATGGGCGACACCCGCCTCTATCTTTTCCGTCGCAATAAACTGCACAGCGTCACCAAGGATCACAGCCTGATCCAGCAATTCGTCGAGGCCGGCCATTGCTCGGCCGAACAATTACGCCGGCATCCGCGCCGCAGCATCCTGACTGCCGCGGTTGGCGTCGAAGGTAGTGCGCCGGCCGAGGTGACCCAGAGCGCGACGCAGTTACAGGACGGCGACGCCTTCCTGATCTGCAGCGACGGCTTCTGGGAATGGATCAACGAAGCGGAGATGGAGCAGGCGGCGGCGCGAGCCGGTTCGGCACAAGAATGGCTGGACCTGATGCACGCCATCGTAGAAAAGAACGGTAGCGCATCCAATATCCCGCTGGATAACTGTACTGCATTCACGATTTTTATCGCTGATCCGCGAGCGTCGGCGAACTGTTAGTATTGACGGCTGTCCAGAACAATATGACTAACGTCGAATCCAATTGAATATGCAAAACGCCAAGCCGATTGATCAGCACGAAATATCAGCAACGGCTGTCGAAAACTGCTTGCCCAAGGGTACCCGCCTGGCCGATTTTGAAATCATAGGCGTGATTGGCGAAGGCGGTGTTGGGATTGTCTACTTTGCTTTCGACAGATCGTTGCGGCGCATGGTGGCCATCAAGGAATACATGCCGGGTACGCTTGCCGGACGCGGGCCGGACAGGAAAGTAGCGGTGCGCTCGCAGCGGCACCAGGAGACCTTCAGCATAGGCCTCAAGAGTTTTATCAAGGAAGCGCGCCTGCTGGCGCAATTCGACCATCCGGCGCTGATCAAGGTGTACCGGTTCTGGGAACAAAACAATACCGCCTATATGGCGATGCGTTATTACGAGGGCCGCACGCTCAAAAGCGTGGTGCAGAACTCGCCGGCCCAGATTACCGAAGCCTGGCTGAAAAGCATGTTGAAGCCGATGCTGGAAGCGCTCGACGCCATGTACCGGGTGCAGATCCTGCATCGCGATATCTCGCCCGACAACATCATGATCCAGAAAAGCGGCGAAGCGGTATTGCTGGATTTCGGCGCAGCGCGTCAGATTATCGGCGACATGACCCATTCGCTGACGGTGATTCTGAAGCCCGGATATGCGCCCATCGAGCAGTACGCCGACGACGCCCAGATGAAGCAGGGGCCGTGGACCGATATCTATTCGCTGTCGGCGGTGATTTATTTCGCCGTCGTCAAGAGCGCACCGCCGACCTCGGTGGCGCGCATGATCAAGGATCCGATCGTCCCCTTGCAGGATGGCCAGCACAGTGGCTTCAGCAAGGAATTCCTGGCCGCCATCGACCAGGGGCTGGCGGTCAGGCCGGAAGACCGGCCGCAATCGATAGAAGAATTCCGCAAGTTGCTGGATCTGGAACTGTCGGTCCCGATGCCGATGCCGGACAATGATGTCGCGGCTCCCATCTCGTCCCACGCCGCCAGCGGCAAGCCGGGCGAAAGGCCGGGTGAAAAGCTGGCAGCTGCCGGCGGCAAGCGCGCAGGCAACAGGGCCGTCGCCCAGCCGGCCAGTTTTCTGGACAAACCGCTGCGTGCCCCGGGCTGGTCGATAGCCGCGGCGGCAGCAGTGCTGGCGCTCGGCGCCTATCTATGGCTCAAGCCGGCGCAGCAGCCGGCGGCTACAGCGACGGTGGTCTCTGTACACCCGCATACGGCGCCGGCTAAAGCGGCAGCTGCGGTGCTCGCGCCAACACCAGCACAGAAAGTTGCCTCTGCTGCAGCTGCGGCTTCGGCCGAGCAAATCCTTGATGAAGAAACCATCAGTTGGGAAACCCTGAAACAGCTGAACAACGTGACGCCGCAGCAGATCAGCGCTTTCTTGCAGAAATACCCGAATAGTCCCTATGCGGCAGCGGCGCAAGCCAGATTGGCGGAGCTGCAGAGCAAGGATGGCGGGAACAATGCAACGGCGGCAGCAACAGCCAAGCCGGCCGATATCAAGGACAAGGGCAGTGATGCAAAGGCAGTCGACCCGACCGGCGTCGTCTTGTTGACCATCAAGCCTTGGGGCAAGGTGCTGGTCGACGGCAGCATGAAGGGCGTCAGCCCGCCATTGAAAAAACTGGTTCTGGCGGAAGGCAAGCATCAGATCAAGGTGGTCAATCCGAGTTTTCCGGATCGCGTTTTTGAAATCGACGTCAACCAGAAAAAATCGCGTAATATCGACTACGATTTTTCATCCCACTAAATCCATTTCAGCCAAGAACGCGTTATGACCACCTCTTTTTACCGTACCGGCAGCGCTGCCATGCTGGCGGCAGCCGTCATGCTTGGCGGTTGCGAAAGTCCCGGCCCAGTACAAAAACAAAAGCCGGTAACCGCCGCTCCGGCGCCACGCGCGTCAAGCCCGGTTGCGGCAGCCGTCGCTGCTGAACCGGCGGCGGCGCCAGCCGCCTTGAACGATGGCATTTCCTTGTACAACAAGGGCAGTTACAGCGCGGCGATCAAGCGTCTCGCCAATGCCCCGGAAATCTGGTCGGCTGATATTTCGTTACAGACTGAAGCCTTGAAATACATGGCCTTCAGCTATTGCGTGACTTCGCGGAAGAAGCTGTGCAAACAGCAATTTGAAAAAGCCCTGAAGCTCGACGCCAACTTTGACCTGGCGCCTGGCGAAAAAGGCCATCCGCTGTGGGGACCGGTATTCGATCAGGCCAAGAAGGCGGCTGCGGCAACTACGGCAACCGCGAAAAAATAAGAACCCAAAATATTTTGTCAACGTCCAAAGCTTGGCGCGGCAAAACCCGGCAACTGTGGAAGCCGCTCCGTCATGAATTGCATGAAGATCGTGGCGCGCAAGGATTGATAGCGGCGCGAGGGATACAGCAGCGAGGCTTCTTGTCCGGGCGCGCTCCAGTCAGGAAGAATGCGCTGCAACTGGCCTGATTCAAGCAGATCGTGCACCAGCCAGGACGGGCATATGCCGAGGCCGGCGCCCATGACGAAACTCTCGCGTATCGCCAGTGAGCTGTTAACCTGATAACGGCTGCGGGTGGCAATTTCGACCGTGCCGCCGGGGCCGCTGAGCTGGCTCACTTCACCATTGGCCGGCCGTGCGAAACCGATATAGCGATGCTGTGCCAGATCTTCAGGACGCCGAATCTCCGGGTGGCGCGCCAGATAGGCGGGCGCCGCCACCAGATACCGTTGCGCATTGGCGATTTTGCGGGCGATCATATTCGGCGGCAGCGAGCCGGCAAGCCGCAGCGCCACGTCGACGCCATCTTCCACCAGATCGACAAAGCGGTCATTCAGGATCAGCTCCACCTCAATTTCCGGATATGACTCCAGGAACTCCAGCACCAGCGCGTTGAGCCGCAACTGGCCAAGTCCGAGCGGGGCATTGACGCGCAGCAGGCCGGTCGGTTTCTCGGTCAAGCCGCGCGCATCGCTGACTGCTTCGTTGAATTCTTCCAGCACCCGTTTGGCGCGTCCATAAAAGCGCTTGCCTTGTTCGGTGGCGGTCAGGCTGGTGGTGCTGCGTTCCAGCAAACGCACCCCGAGCCCCTGTTCCAGCGCGGCGATGGTTTTGCTGACGGTCGGTTGCGTGCTGTGCTGCTCGCGCGCTACCGCCGACAGGCTGCCAAGTTCAACCGCCCGCACGAAACTGCGCATTGCTTTGATGTGATCCATGTCATTCCATTTTGGAATAAGTGATAGTCAATTATGGCTTCTACCATGCCTATTGAGAAGGGTATATCTTGGTTGCATCGCTTACTTTTGTATCGCTTGCTTGCGCCACATTCTTGATCCAATAAAAGGAGTCACTTCATGCATTTCCCTGTGGGCTGTCCAAAAATCGCCGCGACGCTAAGCTTGCTGTCACTCTTGTTCGTACCAACCGTAGCAACGCAGGCGGCCGCCACCGACCTTGAGCATGCTGCGCCGAACTCTGCACAGCACTGGAGCGCCAGCTGGACTGCCGCACCGCAGCCGATTTGGGAGGCCGGTTTTGCCTTGCCGACCAATATCCCGGCCAGCTTGTCGAACCAGACGGTGCGCCAGATCGCCCGGCTCAGCGTCGGCGGCAAGCGCGCCAGGGTGGTGTTGTCCAACGAATACGGCACAACGCCGTTGACGATAGGCGCGGCGCATATCGCGTTGGCCGCCGGCGGTTCGGAAATCGTCGCCGCTTCGGATCGCAGCCTCACCTTCGGCGGCCGCAGCGAGGTAACGATTGCGCCGGGCGCACCGGCTGTCAGCGATCCGGTCGATCTGGCGCTGGCGCCGCTGGCACAGGTGGCGGTCAGTATCTTCTTGCCGCAAACGACCCCGCTCACCACCTTTCATTGGGACGGCAAGCAGACCGCTTACATCGCACCGGGCAACCTCGCGGCAGCGCCTCTGATCAAGACCGACACGACGCTGGAAGCACGTCTGTTTCTCAGCACGATCCTGGTCGACGCGCCACCTGCATCGCGAGTGGTGGCGGCCTTTGGCGATTCGATCACCGATGGCGCCGGTTCCACTTCGAACAGCAATCAGCGCTGGCCCGATCTGCTGGCGCAACGGCTGGTCAAACAACGGATCGCGGTGATCAACGCCGGCATTTCGGGGGCCAGGATGCTGAACGACAAAATGGGCGTCAACGCCATGGCGCGCTTTGACCGGGACGTGCTGAATCAAGCCAATGTGGATACAGTAATCGTGCTGATGGGGATCAACGACATCGGCTGGCCTGGCAGCAGCTTCATACCGGATGATCCGGCTTTGTCGGTGGATCGCCTGATCGCCGGATACCGGCAATTGATAGCGCGCGCCCGCTTGCGTCACGTGCGCATACTTGGCGCTACCTTGACCCCATTCGAGGGCGCACTGCAGGATACCGACCTGAAAAGCTACTATTCCGAGAGCAAGGAGCAGGCGCGGCAGGCGGTGAATCAATGGATACGCAGCAGCGGCGAATTTGATGCAGTGATCGATTTCGATGCCGCGGTGCGGGATCCGCAGCATCCACGGCGCTTCCTGCCGGCTTATGATTCCGGTGATCACTTGCATCCCGGCGACCGAGGTTACCGCGCCATGGCAGAGGCGATTGATCTGGCAACATTATTGGGGAAACGCTGATCGGCAAGGAGGGGGCCGAAATAGGCTAGTGCCTCTAATCGCCGCTAAAACAGGGCTGTTTCAGCGATCTGCCGCTGCTTTTCAGGTAGATTCCGGCCTGGTGTTGATAATTGCCACGACCTCCTGGAAAACCTATGTCCCATCCTGTCTACCCACATCTGCTCGCTCCGCTCGACCTTGGTTTCACCACCTTGAAAAACCGCGTGGTGATGGGTTCCATGCACACTGGCTTGGAGGATCGTTTCTTCCACTATGCCAAGCTGGCGGAATATTTCCGGGCGCGCGCCAAAGGCGGCGTCGGCCTGATCGTGACCGGCGGCATTTCACCCAGCAGGCAAGGCTGGCTGCTGCCGTTCGGCGGCACCATGAACAGCATCGGCGATATCCACAACCACAAGCGTTTGACCAGCGCCGTGCATGAGGAAGACGGCAAGATCGTGATGCAGATTCTGCATTCGGGACGCTACGGTTATCACCCGTTCGTGGTGTCGGCCTCGCCTATCAAATCGCCGATTTCTCCGTTCAAGCCGCGCGCATTGAGCGAGCGCGGCATCCAGTCCACTATCGCCGCCTACGTGCGCAGCGCCGTGCTGGCGCAGCGCGCCAACTACGACGGCGTGGAAATCATGGGCAGCGAAGGTTATCTGCTCAACCAGTTCCTGTCGCCGCGCACCAATCATCGCCAGGACCGCTGGGGCGGCAGCATCGAGAACCGGATGCGGTTGGCGCTGGAAATCGTGCGGCGCATGCGCGAAGCAGTCGGTGAGCGTTTTATCATCATGTACCGTTTGTCTTTGCTGGATCTGGTGGAAGGCGGCAATACCGGCGCAGAAGTGGTGGCGGTGGCGCAGGCGTTGGAACAAGCCGGCGTGACCCTGATCAATACCGGCGTCGGCTGGCATGAGGCGCGGGTGCCGACTATCGTCACCTCGGTGCCGCGCGGCGCATTCCGCGAAGCGACAGCGCGCCTCAAGCGCGCCATCAGGATTCCGGTGATCGCCTCCAACCGCATCAATACGCCGGAAGTGGCGGAACAGCTCCTGGCCGAGGGCGACGCCGACATGGTGTCGATGGCGCGGCCGTTCCTGGCCGATCCGGAATTCGTGTTAAAGGCCCAGCAGAATCGCGCCGATGAAATCAATACCTGCATCGCTTGCAATCAAGCTTGCCTCGACCATACTTTCAAGAACCAGCGCGCCAGTTGCCTGGTCAACCCGCAAGCCTGCCATGAAACCGAACTGGTTTATCGGCGCACCGTGCAAGCGCGGCGGGTGGCAGTGATCGGCGCCGGCCCGGCCGGTTTGTCGGCAGCCACCGTCGCCGCCGAACGCGGCCATCAAGTCACCTTGTTCGAAGCTGCTGAACAAATCGGCGGCCAGTTCAATATCGCCATGCGGATTCCCGGCAAGGAAGAATTCCGCGAAACCGTCCGCTATTTCAAGCACCGTCTGCAACGCACCGGGGTTGAAGTCAAACTCAATCAACGCGTTACCAGAGAACAGCTGGAAGCGCTCGGTTTCGACGACATCATCGTCGCCACCGGCGTTTCGCCGCGCAAGCTGCGCATTCCAGGCATCGAACATCCGATGGTGCTGTCCTATCTCGACGTGTTGCAAGGCAAGGCCGCGGTCGGTAAACGGGTAGCCGTGATCGGCGCCGGCGGCATCGGTTTCGATCTCTGTGAATTCTTGCTGCACGATCCGCAACTGCCGTTGCCGATATCGATAGCGCACTGGATGGATGAATGGGGTGTCGATCCGTTGGCTGCTGAGTCAGGCGGCTTGCGCCCGATGGAGCCGGCCACGCCGCTGCGCGAAATCCATCTATTGCAGCGCAAGCAAAGCAAAGTCGGCGCCGGCCTCGGCAAAACTTCGGGCTGGGTACATCGCAGCATGATGCAGCGTAACGGCGTGCAAATGCTGGCTGGCGTTGACTACCGACAGATCGACGATCAGGGTTTGCATATCAGCGTTGATGGCGAAAGCCGCTTGCTGGCGGTAGATAACGTGGTGATCTGCGCCGGCCAGGAATCACTGCACGAACTGGTTCCGGCTGCCGCCATTGCACCTGGCAAACCGGGCCAGCCGGTCAAGACACAAACATTGCAAAACAGTGGCGCTATGCGCTACCACCTGATCGGCGGCGCTTCGTTCGCCAGTGAACTGGATGCCAAGCGGGCGATACGCGAAGGTGCGGAGTTGGCGGCGAGGTTGTAGCAGTTTGCCGCGTTCAGGGGCGATCAAAAAGCGGGAGAGGGCTTACGCTAGTGATCGAAGGCAGCTTTACCGGCAATCCGCATTTCGCCGCTCGCCCTTGTCGGATGGGATCGCTACCGGAATGCCTGGCGCGAGTGCTGTGCGCAGACGCCAGGCGCCTGATACGGCGACATGCAGCACATGGCTGGACGGCAACGCCAGACTTGCTTATGATCATCGTTTCCCTAGCTTCATTTCTCTCCCAAAAGGAAACATGCCATGACCACCAGCCTACCCGCTGTGCAGCCTGCCGCGCCATCCCCCGTTGAAACCCCATTGCGCAGTCTGTATCCGCCGCTGGAACCGTTTAAATCCGGTTTGCTGGAAGTGGGCGACGGCCATAGTATTTATTGGGAATTGTGCGGCAATCCAAACGGCAAGCCTGCTGTTTTCCTGCATGGCGGCCCTGGCGGCGGCTGCAACGCTGACCATCGGCGCCTGTTCAATCCGGAAAAATATTGCGTCATGCTGTTCGATCAACGCGGTTGCGGGCGTTCGACACCGCACGCTAATCTGGAAGCCAACACCACCTGGCATCTGGTGGCCGATATCGAACGCTTGCGGACTTTGCTCGGCGTCGAAAAATGGCTGGTGTTCGGCGGCTCGTGGGGCAGCACTTTGGCCCTGGCTTATGCCGAGAAACATCCGCAACATGTCAGCGAACTGGTGTTGCGCGGCATATTTACCGGTACGCATACAGAAGTGCAGTGGTATTACCAGGACGGCGCATCGCGCCAGTTCCCGGACAAATGGGAAGATTTCCTGGCGCCGATTCCGCCGGCGGAGCGGCATGACATGGTGGCAGCCTACAGCCGCCGCCTGACCGGCACGGACGAAATCGCCAAGCTGGCAGCGGCAAAAGCATGGAGCGTGTGGGAAGGCAGCACCGTCAAGCTGATACCCGATCCGGCGCTGGCCGAGCATCACGACGAGCCGGAGTTCGCGATCGCCTTTGCCCGTATCGAAAATCACTATTTCACCCACGGCTGTTTTCTTGAAGACGGCCAGTTGCTGCGTGATGTAGAGCAGCTGCGGCACATTCCCGGCGTCATCGTGCAAGGGCGCTACGATGTCTGCTGCACGCCGAGCACCGCATGGGCCTTGCACAAAGCCTGGCCTGAAGCGGAACTGCACATGGTTGCGGACGCCGGGCACGCGTATAGCGAACCGGGCATCTTGCATCAGCTGATTCTGGCGACGGACAAGTTTGCCGCTTAGTTCACCTATGCATCAAGGGACCAGGCATGTCACTACCGCTTCGCTTGCAATACGGTTGGCCAGTGCGGCTGGCGGTAGCCGGCATGATGGTAACGATGGCGCCGGCTTCCGGTGAACCCTTGAAAAACTGGTTCAACGATCCTTTCATCCAGGTCCGTAGCGCCGTAGCGGATTGTCCGCCGCCGCTGGGGCCGCTGGTGAGCCAGGAAGAAGCCCGCAAGGAATCGCATTGGCGCACGGAGCGCGGCACCACTTGCTGGCTGGCCGGCAAGTGCGATAAACCTAACTCCTATCTCTACGATGCGCCGATTGCCCGATCGGTACAGGCGCATTTTGCCGCCGAGCCGGGATTCGCCCGCAACAGCAGCCTGTGGCTGACGTTTCAACGCCGCTTCGTCTGGGTCGAGGGTTGCAGCGCCGATTCGGCTATCGATGCGGCCGCGCTGGCGGCCTTTGTCCGTGCCGAACCGGATGTGGAACGAGTGATCGTTAACCTGCGTCGGCCAGGCGACAGCCAACCACCTTATCCGCTGGCGCCGGCGCCGCATCCCTGAACTCCGTCATTCGCTGCGGGCGGCGCCGGACTTGGCCGAATAACCGTCGTTGAGGGTTTTCAGGAAAGCGATCAGATCGCCGATTTCTTCCTCATTCAAGGCCGGTGCATCGCCTGCCTTGCGGTTAAAGGGGGCATCCAGGGTATCGACGTTGGCGCGATAACGCGGCGGCAGATCGTCGAACTTGATCACCTTGCCTTTCACCTTCGGGTACCACCTGGCGGGATCGGTATCGCGCGTGACATAAAACCGCATCATGTCTTGCAGCGTGTGGAAACGGCCGTTATGGAAGAACACTTCGCGGGTCGCCACATTGCGCAAGGTGGGCGATTTGAACATGCCGCAGAATTGCGCTTCCTGCGCCATGTCCTTGCGATCGGGGCCGCAGATGCCGAGATCGAAATACTTCGGATTACGGTTTGCCGCGATCTCCGGGTTGCGCGGCACGCCCAGCGCCTGGAAGCCGAAATCGGTGAACTGCGCCGGCCGTCCTCCCGGCCCCGGCGTATCGACGTGGCACTTGGCGCAGTTACCCTTGTTGGGATTATTGAACAGGCCGTAACCGCGCAATTCGGCGGCCGTGAAATCGGCGTTGCCAGACATCGCCGCATCGAATTTGCTGGTGTAGGGATGGAAGCTTGGGTCTTCGGTCTGGAACGCTTCCAGCGCCAGCGTCGCCTGTTGCAGTGCCGCCGCCGGATGATCGAAGATATCGGCGCCATAGACTTGCCGGAACTGTTCGACATAGGCGGCCTTTTGCAATTTGGCGACCACTGCAGCTGGATTCGGATTGGCCATTTCATTGACGTTAAGCAGCGGAATCAGCGCTTGCTCATGCAGCGAATCGACCGCCCCATCATGGGTAAAGCCGCCGGTAGGGCCTTCGTCTTCGGTCTCGTCCGGCCCTGGCACATAGTAGTGGCGGGTGAACTTGGGAGTGAAACCCAGATAGCGCAAGGACGGCACGGCACGCCTGCCTTGCCGTTGCATGTCGGCGCCGCCGAGTTGCACCGCCAAGCCGTTGGGCGGGCCGTAAGCATGATCAGGACTGTGGCAGGTAGCGCAAGACATCTTGCCGGAAGCCGACAACGAAGGATCGAAGAATAGTTGCCTACCCAAATTCGCCGCGACACTCAGCGTGGTTGGCGGCTCAGGGTAACGCACCCACATTTTCAAGGACGGTTTTGACGTCGCCGGCGCGGCAGCATCCGCATGCGCAGCCCGCGCCGGCGTTTCCGCGTCGTGACAGCCGCCCAGCAGCGCAGCCGCCAACAGCGCCGCACCGACATACCAGTGCCTACAAATCAGCCAACCATGATTGCTACTCAAAACTTTCAATCCATTTCAATAATTCAATTGGGGTCAGAATTCAATTGGGGTCAGAGTCAAATTGATTTGATCATTTATTTGACTCTGACCCCAATTGATGGGGTTTAGAAGTTGAACATCGCCATCAGGTCGCCGATGGCAGTGGTGTTTACCGGGCGGTACCGGTCGGCGGCGAAGCTGACCGGGTTGGGCAGGTTGTCGCGGCTGCGTGGCGAGAGCGGTGTCAGGCGCCAGTTGCGTTCGATGAATTTCAGCACCGACGAGTGATCGTAATAAGTGTGATCGATGAAGCCGGTGCGGGCGTAAGGCGATACCACCAGGAACGGGATGCGCGGGCCGTCGCCGAAGAAATCGACGTTCTGGATGTAGCCGGTATCGAAGTGGCCGCCGCCTTCATCGGTGGTGACCAGGATCGCGGTATGCGCCCAGAGTGTCGGATTGGCTTTGACCTTGGCGATCAGGTCTTGCAGGAACGCTTCGTAGCGGGCCGGTGCGGAATAACCGGGATGGCCGCTGTCGAGGTTTTTCGGCACCACGAACGATACCGCCGGCAAAGTGCCTTTGGCGACATCGTTATAGAAGGTGGTCAGGCCGGCCAGATTCGATTTCAGGTTGCTGTTCATGACATTGCTGGATGCTACCAGCGGGTCGCCGATGGCGTTGTACTGGGCCGCTTGGGCAATCGCCACCGGGAAACCGAGGGCGGCGGCGTCTGCCGTCACGTCGGCTAGGTCGCGGCCGCCGGTATACCATTTCCAGCCGACGTTTTTCTTGGCCAATCCTTCGGCGATGGTCGGTACGGTTTGCGGCGGGTAGTTGTAATTGTTGGGGCCGATCGGCTGCGGCGTGCCGTTCATGTCGTAGCCGGGATTGTAATTATTCACCAGGTAGTATTTGCCGGCGTCGCAATTGCTCTTGACCTTTTTACCGCTCAGGAAATTCAGGATGGCGCCGACGCCAGGCTGGCCGGCGTCGGAACAGTTGACGTAGGAGCCGCCCTGATAGCCGTCCTGGGTATAGAAATTCGGGGTTTGCGCCAGCGGATTCGGGTTCTCGATCTGGTTCGCCGGCGGGACGCCAACCGCGCCGCCGCTATTGAAGTACGGCAGATCGCCGGTGGCGATGGTGAAGAAGTTGGCGCCGGTGCCGCCCATGATGCCTTGGTGATAGTTATCGCTCAAGGCATATTGCTGCGCCAGCGATTTGAAGAACGGCGCATCGCCGCTGGCCATGTTGAGGAAACCCATCAGTTCGCCGCCCTGCCCTGGATTGCTAGGTGTGATGCCTTTGGTGTCGCCGCCCTGGCCGACGCTGTCCGCAACCCAGGTAAACAGATCCAGCTTGGCGTTATCGCCGCCGGTTTGCTGCCACATCTGGAAGAAACGGTGCACCGGATCGCCGGTCTGGGCGCTGCTGGCAGTGCCGTAAGGGACATATTTGGTGAGCTGGAACGGCCCGCTCGGCAGATTTCCGGGGAAGCGGGTATCCGGTACGCCGCCCGGGTCCTGGAAGGTCGGCGGCGTGAGTTCGCCAATCGCGGTTGGCTGCGGCAGCGTGGCGTAGGCGCCGGTACGGGCCGGGTTGATGGTGTAGGCAGTCTGGTTCGCGCCTTGGTTTTGCAGCGCCAGGCTGAAGTTCGGGCCGGGTGTGCCGTCGGCGTTGATGATGCCTTGCGACAGCAGATTCTTTACGGTCTGCCCTTGCGGCGGCTGATAAGCGCCAAATACCGCATCGAAGGTTTGGTTTTCGCCGACGATCACGATGACGTTCTGGATCGGGGTGGTGGTCGGGCCATTGTTCAGCGCCACTACCGACTGGATTGCGCTGGCCGGCAAAGCGCCGCTGATATTGCCGCTGGCCGGAATCGTCAGCAGCGCCCGGTTGGCGTCGGCGCCGACCGCGATCTGGCCGGTGTGCACGGTGAAGCGGGCCAGATCGAACAAATTGTCGAGCGGGTCGCTGGCGTTGGCCTGATATACCGTGCTGCCTATCGGATCGCCGGTTTCACTGGCAGGAACGCCAAGCGCGGTAAACAAAGGCTGCAGCGGCAAGGAGACATCGCCGACGGCCTGCGCTATGCTGGCGGCACTGATTTTGGCGGCGCTGATTTGTGTCGCGCTCGGGCTGCCGTCCGGGATCATGCCGAGTACGCGCTGGGTGATCAGCGAGGTCAGCGGATTCAGATTGGCGCGTACCGTGTTGGCCGCACCTGCAGTGGCCGAACTCGGATTGATGACGGAGGATAAGGTGGCGGCGCTGCCGTCGGCGTCGTTAAATGGCGCAGTCAGGATGAAGGGCGCGCTGCCTTTGAGCGCCAGGGTGAAGTTGCCGTTGGCGTCGGTCAGGGTGGTCTGCACGTTCTGGCCGCTGCTGTCGGTGATGGTGACGGTGACGCCAGCCAGGGCTTTACCGCTCGCGGCGACGCCGCTTACCGTGGCGCTGCCTGCGCCGGACGAATTGCCGCCGCCGCTGCAGCCGCTCAGATAGACTAGCGTTGCGCATGCCAGCGCCAGGGAACGAGGTTTCATGAAACTATCCTGTTGATATTGGTTGTTAGAGTCAGGGTTGTCAGCGTCAGGAAAACGAACATGCGCGACTGCTGCGGCCAGCATGTGTCTGAGCAGTCTTATATTGTCACAAGGGAATATGACTGCCTGATGTCAGGTGTTTTCAATTTGCTAAAAAACAACAAATTGTTTAGAGTGGGCGGCCTATTGCGCCGGGGGATTTAGTGTGTTGCGTTCGCAAAACAAAAGGTAGGTTATCTATGAAAATATCTCTGACGCCCTGGCTGTTTAGCGTTTTGCTGGCTTCCGATATGGGGTTGGCGGCCGAGATGCCGATGTCTATCGGCGACATGCTGGCCGACAAGGATGTGATGCAAGCCGCCAATGCCTGCCTGTTGAAACATCCGAAAGGCGGCAATGTTTTTGTCGAAAATGTCTACCCGATGAACCACGGCATGGTGGGCATCGTCACCGCTGATGCTTCAGGGCGCCGTTACGATTGCAACGCCGAGCTGGGAACCGGCAAAGTGCGCGGCAGCGAGCCGATTATCGAGCCGAAGGGGCCGCTGTTCGTGTCGGTCAGGCAGGTGCAAGCGCCGCCTCAAGGCGAGTGTTTCAGCAGCAACCCTTTGGTGATCGGCAAGCAGTTGCAAGGCTGGCTGCTGATACAGACCGGTAAATGCGGCGGCACTTCCTGGAACGGCATCGCCGCCAGCGTGAAAACCCCATAATTCTCTGAAGTGCTTTTTTCATCCGACATGACTAATCTTAATGAATTAATTGCAGCCTACGCCGCCTATCAAACTGATGGCAATGTGGGGACTGCGCTGCATCTTATCCGGCAATTACGCGGAGCCGGGAAGGTAGAGGATGCGATTGCCCTTGCCAATCAATGGGCCGCCAAAACGGCAACACCGATGGAGCGCGCTCAGCTTGGCGTCGACATGAGTTATCTCGGCATGTTCGCGCAAGCGGAAGTATTGTTGGAAGAGGCGGCGCCACAACTGGCGTCCAATCCTGACGCCAGTTACCAGGTAGAGCTGGAACTGTCGATAGTCAAATACTGCCAGGGCAAGTTCCACCAAGCCCATCTGCTGCAAAAATCGCTGCATGCGCCGGAGTGGTGCGAGGTGTGGACCCGCCTTGCCTCGCCGAATCAAGACAATAGCTGGTTTTTACCGTATCTGGACAAAGTGCTCCACAAGCAGCCGGTAGCCGGCAAGAGCATCCTGATATCCAGCGAAGGCGGCGCTGGCGACCTGCTGCAGCTATGCCGTTATGTGGAAAAATTGCGGCAAGAGGGGGCCGCCGCCATTTATTGCAGCGCGCCGCGCTCTCTTCATGGATTATTGAGAAATGCCGGTCTGGGCATCGTGGTTGCTGAGAACCCCGATGACATGATGCGCGACTGCGACCTCATCACCTGGCCTTTCGCCTTGTTTACCCGCTACCAGCAAAGCCCGTATTTCCCGCGTGCGGCCGACAGCTATTTGACGCTGGCGAGAGATTACGTACTGCCGGAATCGATTCAGGAAAAACTTCGGGTTGAGGCCGGCGGCCGGCAAAGAATAGGGCTGACCTGGCGCAGCAACAGCGGAGTGCGCCACGAACCGTTCCGCTCAATCGAACTGACCACCCTGCTGCCCTTGCTGGAAAATTCTTCCGCAGAATTCTTCTCGCTGCAAGTGGGCGAGTTGAGCGAACCGGAAAGAATGCTGATGGCGCATCATCGGATAGTCGATCTGGGAGCGCACTTGCGCTCGTTCGAGGACACTGCCCACGTGATGGAACGGCTGGACCTGGTGATTTCAATCGATTCGGCGCCGGCGCATCTGGCCGGCGCCCGCAACCGGCCGGTGTGGGTGTTGCTGGCGCAGGCAAGCGATTATCGCTGGTACGACAGCCAGCGCTATACACCCTGGTATTCGTCGATGCGCCTGTACCGCCAGACCAGGCTGGGCGATTGGCAGCCGGTGATTGCGGAAATGGCCGAAGCACTGACTCGCCAGGGCTGATTGAATGGAAAAAATGGTATGGCGAATGTCAGCGTTAAAGATCTGCTGTTTCAGGTTTCTTGAACGATGCCCTAATCCGCGTTCAAGAACACCACATTATCCTTCACGCTGATCTGATGGATAGTCGGATCGGTCGTATGCACCGCAATGATGTTTAGCCCAGCCGGAAAGACGCGATAGCCGAGTCCGGTGACGAAATTCTCAATTGCGGCGCGGTCGGATTTGAGGACTTCGACGATCATGATCGGATGCTGCTTGGACAGCACTGACCGGGCGCCGCGCAATACATCGATTTCCATTCCTTCGACGTCCAGTTTTACCAAGTCCAGACGTCCCATATTGAGGGAATCCAGGCTGACCAGGGGAACCGTGTTGCAAGCCGAGGCTTCGTAGGAAATCTGCTGTCCGATGAATTCGTTGCCATCGTTCTGACGCATTTCCAGACTGCCGAAACTCGCGGGCGTGAAATAGTCCGGCGCCGGCACCGTCAACTCACCGCATGTTTCGCCAAGAGCGGCAAGCCTGACACGGGCGTTCAAGCAATTATTCAAGGCTACATTGCCGGCTAAAGCGTAGTACACCGCCTCTTGCGCTTCAAAGCTCAGCACCCGGCCCCAACCGTGCATGTGCCGCGCCCATTCAATCGTATGCACGCCAATATTCGCACCGCCGTCTAGCGCAACGACGCCATCGCCGAAATGTTTGCGGCGACAGTTGAGCAACGCCAGGGCGAAACCGATTTCACTTTCATCGAAGCTTGATTTGCTTAGTATCTGGTAGCCGACTCCATAACCCTCAGTCGCGTTGATCATGTGATAATCGTTGCGGTTGACAATCATGCTCCCATGATTGGAGGCGGCTAGCACAAAAGCGATGGGGCGCGGTGGAAATGACATGATTGAAAATCCTTCAAGGGTTTGTCGGCAACCAGGCGGTCCGGATATAGCCGCGAACGAAATGCAGGAAAGGCGTGTAGTTGCGCGCTAGTTTCTCATAAATGGCGACGATATAAAAAATGCACATAAGCATGGATCAGTTTGGAAGAGGCTGGGATAATTGCGGTGCTTCAGAGAAACGGTAATCCCAACACGTTCGGTGGGCGTGATCAATTTGAATCCCGGAGAGAACAGATGCAGACTAATGCCAATACCATTTTGCCGGCCGTAGCGATCGCCTTGGCGCTGACCGGTACCGTGCAGGCCCAGGAACAAGTAGTGAAGATTGCCCACGTCGGCCCGATCACCGGCCCGGTTGCGCATGTCGGCAAGGATAACGAAAACGGCGCGCGCATGGCGATTGACGATTTGAACGCCAAGCATCTGGTCATCGCCGGCAAGAAAATCAAATTCGTCTTGCAGGCGGAAGACGACGCCAGCGATCCGAAACAGGCCACCAGCGTCGCCCAGAAACTGGTCGACGCCAAAGTGGCGGGAGTGGTGGGGCATCTGCAATCAGGCACCTCGATTCCCGCTTCGAAAATCTATTTCGACGCCGGCATCCCGCAAATCTCTCCTTCCGCGACCAGCGCCAAATACACCCAGCAGGGTTTCAACACCACCTTCCGCGTGGTCGCCAACGATTCCCAGCTCGGCGCTGCGATGGGGCGTTACGCGGCAAATACCTTGCACGCAAAAAAAATCGCGGTGATTGACGACCGCACCGCCTACGGCCAGGGACTGGCGGCGGAATTCCTCAAAGACGCCAAGGCTAACGGCGTCGAGATTGTCGCCACTCAGTACACCAACGACAGGGCCACCGATTTCAGCGCGATCCTGACCGCCGTCAAGGCCAAGCAGCCGGACCTGATTTTCTTCGGCGGCATCGACGCCAGCGCCGGCACCATGTTGCGCCAGATGCGCCAACTGGGCATCACCGCCAACTTCATGGGCGGCGATGCGATCTGCACCGGCGCCCTGCCGCGCCTGGCCGGCGAAGGCTTGATCGACGACAAGGTCTATTGCGCGGTGGCAGGCGGGGTTGAAGACCCCGCACCGTTTGAGGCTTTCAAGGCGGCTTACAAGAAAAAATACAATGCCGACATCGTCCAGTACGCGCCGTATACCTACGACGCCGTGATGATCATCGCCAAAGCCATGCAGCAGGCCAATTCGGCCGATCCGAAAAAATATCTGCCGGCGCTCAGCAAGATCCAGTACACCGGCGTCACCGGCAAGATCGCCTTTGACGATAAAGGCGATATCAAGAACGGTACGCTGTCGATCTACACCTTCAGGAATGGCCAGCAGACCTTGCTGACGTTGACTAAGTAGCTGGTCCTAAGGAGACGGATGTTGGCACAGGCAGCAAGCCGTACCGGACGATTATTCATGCTGATGGACGCCTTGCGCAGCCATCGGCGGCCGGTTACCGCTGCCTGGCTGGCAGAGGAAATGTCGGTTTCGGTACGCACCATTTACCGCGACATGCAAACCCTGACCGAGCTGGGTGCGCCGGTCGAGGGCGAAGCCGGCCTTGGCTACGTGTTGCGCTCCGGCTTTTTCCTGCCGCCTTTGATGTTCAACGAAGACGAACTGGAAGCGCTGGTGCTGGGCGCGCGCTGGGTGAAGCAGCAAGGAGACGATGGTTTGGCGCAAGCCGCCAAGAGCGCGCTGAGCAAGATTGCCGCCGCTGCGCCGGTCGACCTGCGCGACAGCATGGCGAATATGGGTTTGTGGGCCGCGAGCTACCAAGAGGAAGCGGTCAACAACAATACGCTAGGCCCGATCCGCGAGGCGATCCGGCGTCAGCACAAGGTCAGCATCAGCTATCGGGATGAAAGCGGCAACGCCAGCGAAAGGCTGATCTGGCCGATAGCGCTGGCGTTCTTCGAAGGCAAGCGCCTGGTCATCGCCTGGTGCGAGCTGCGCGGCGGATTCCGCCACTTCCGTAACGACAGGATCAGTGTATTGACGGTGACCAAGGTGCGCTATCCGCAGCAGCGCAACCTGCTGTTGCAGGCTTGGCGCCGTGAAAATCCATTTACGGAAAACCAGTAGGAATTACTTGTCGGAACGCTACTGACACAGACTGTCAGCAGCCGGGGACTAAGATGCTGACATCGCATTCACAAGCCCCGGGAGATCGTCATCATGCGCCTCTATCACCATCCAATTTCATCCAATGCGCGGCGTGCCGTCATGACTGCGCACCATCTCGGGCTGCCGCTTGAGCTGGTGTTGCTTGACCTCTCCAGCGCCGAGCAGCGCAAGCATTTGCTGGCGCTTAATCCGAACGAGAAAATCCCGGTGCTGGTGGATGGCGACTTCATCCTGTGGGAATCCTGCGCGATCATGCAATACCTGGCCGACAAGACGCCGGGCCAGACGATATACCCAACCGAGTTGCAGGCCAGGGCCGATGTCAATCGCTGGATGTTTTGGTCGGCCCAGCATTTTGCGCCGGCGATAGCCATTTTTTACTGGGAAAATTTCATCAAGGGTCTGATCGGCGCGGGCCGGCCAGACCCGGTCGAACTGCGGCGCGGACTCACCGATCTGGAGACGTTTGCCGGCGTGCTGGATGGCCATCTGGCGCAGCGGCCTTGGGTATCGGGAAGCGGCCTGACCCTGGCCGACCTGGCAATTGCCGCGCCCCTGATGGCGGCCGAGCCGGGCCGCGTGCCATTGCAGCAGTACGCCAACTTGCAAGCCTGGTTCAGCCGCGTGCAAGAGCTCGATGCGTGGCGCCAGACTGCGCTTGAAGAAGAACTTATGGTGGTTTGAAAACACTCAGGCCTGTTAGCAGCGGGAACACATTCAATCTGTACTGGCGCAACACCAAGGCAATGCCTCTTCGACTGCGCGCACCCTGAACATGCATCGCCGTACCTTGCAGCGGCGGCCGGCCAAGAAACCGGTTGCAAATTGATGTCTGCCGCATCTGCCTAGCCGCTCTTCCCGTTCCGACACCTGTTTCTCCGGCGTAACCAGCCAGGTTACGCCCGTGCTCCTCAGTTCGCCGTCCGGCGCGCTTTTCTCCCTGGTAAAACAATTGTTATTTCTTTTGAGAAATAACAATTCTGTTACTATGAAAATGCTTTTTGGCAACTTATCAGGCTTCCAACTTGCATCGAATACTCTGGCAATGACGTCAGTTTGTTGCGCAATCCGTATTTTTCATCGTGAAAGGATGTCCCTTATGGCATGGTTGCATGACTTATTCGAGAAGTCCCCAGAGATAGCGCTGTTTTTGTCGCTGGCGGTCGGCTATGGCGTCGGCAAGATCAAGTTCGGCAAGTTCCAGCTGGGCGGCGTCGCCGGCTCCTTGCTGGTGGCGGTGGTGGTCAGCCAGGTCGGGGTGCAGATCGATCCTGGCGTCAAGGCGGTGCTGTTTGCCCTCTTCATTTATGCCGTCGGTTACGAGAGCGGTCCGCAATTCTTCAATTCGCTGGGCAAGCAGTCGATCCGCGAAATCATCCTGGCAGCGATATTGGCGCTGACCGGCCTGGCGACAGTGGTGGTGATGGCCAAGCTGTTCGGTCTCGACAAGGGTCTGGCGGCAGGTATTGCCGCCGGCGGCCTGACGCAGTCGGCGATCATCGGCACTGCCGGCGACGCCATCACCAAGCTGGGGCTGGATGCGGCCGAGGTAGCGCGTTTGCAGGGTAACGTTGCGGTGGGCTATGCGGTGACTTATGTGTTCGGCTCTTTCGGCGCCATCATCGTCTGCGTGAATATCCTGCCGAAACTGATGGGCCGCACCATCCGCGAAGATGCGATCAAGGCCGAGACCGCGCTGCAGACCGGGGTCAAGGTGCTGGGGCCGGAACAGCACGCGGCGCTGCCGGAACTGGTCGGCCGGCTGTATGAAATCACCCACAGCAAGATCTCGGTCGACGAAGTGGAGACTCTGGACCCCGACACCGCCGTCACCATCGAAAGAGTCAAACGCGGCGGCCGGGTGATCGAGGTCAGTCCCCAATTGCTGCTGCTGCCGCATGACATCGTGCTAGTGGTGGGGCGGCGCGAAGCGGTGGTCAGCACTTCCGGTTTCCTGGGCAAGGAAGTGTATGCGATCGACGGCATGGAACTCACCATGCAGCATCGCGAAGTGGTGCTGACCAACAAGGAATTCCATAACAAAAGCGTGGCTGAAATCCGCACCCAGACCGCCGGCGGCGTGCGCCACGGCATTTACGTGGTGCAGATCAGCCGCATGGGACAGGTGCTGCCGATCCTGCCTGAAACCATCGTGCAACTGGGCGATGTGGTGTCTATCTACGGCGCCGAGCAAGACGTCAAGCGGGTCGCCGATGTCGTCGGCTATGTGATCGTGCCGAGCGCCAAGACCGACTTCGTCTATCTGGGCGCGGGTTTG
>NZ_JAGQEG010000089.1 GCF_018305005.1 Collimonas silvisoli | reverse complement strand
TGACCAAGAAAACAACCAAAAACAAACGTCAATTGCGCGGTTCCGTCGGTGTCCATGAAACAAACATGGCTTCCGTGACCCGTATGTTGCCAACCGCTTAACCTCACACTATTAAGGAGTTATTATGCCTAGAGTAAAACGTGGGGTTACAGCTCGTGCCCGTCATAAAAAAGTTCTCGCCCTTGCCAAGGGTTACCGCGGTCGCCGCAGTAAAGTCTACCGTGTTGCCAAGCAAGCAGTCATGCGCGCCGGTCAATACGCGTACCGTGACCGTCGTAACAAGAAGCGCGTATTCCGTGCATTGTGGATCGCCCGTATCAACGCCGCTTCGCGTGAGCATGGCGTTACCTACAGCGTATTCATGAACGGTCTGAAGCGTGCTTCGATCGAACTGGACCGTAAGGTTCTGGCTGATATGGCAGTGATGGACAAGCCAGCGTTTGCTGCGATTGTCAATCAAGTCAAGGCCAACATCGCTGCGTAAGTTCATTACGTAGTTTTGCCGCCGCTGCGTAAAATGCAGCGTGGCAATCCCGAGCGGGGCAGAGGTCAACACCTTGTGCCCCGTTTGTGTTTTTAACCGCCAGTCTTTTTAGTTGATTGGCGTATTTCGGCTTCATTGGAGCAGGAAAACTGCATGAACTCCCTAGAACAACTAGTAACGCAAGCCCAAGCTGATTTCACTGCCGCTGTCGACGCCGCCGCGCTGGAAAATGCCAAGGCCAAGTATCTCGGCAAGACCGGTCAGATCACCGAGCAGATGAAGGGGCTGGGCAAGCTGGCGCCGGATGAGCGCAAAGTCCAGGGCGCAGTCATCAATCACGCCAAAGAGCAGATCGAAGCTGCGCTGAATGCGCGCCGTGACGCACTGGCCAACGCGCAGATGCAAGAGCGTCTGAATGCGGAAGCGATCGATGTCACCTTGCCGGGCCGCGGCCGTGGCGTCGGCGGCATTCATCCGGTGATGCGCTCGTGGCAGCGGATCGAAGAAATTTTCCGTTCGATCGGTTTCGATGTGGCCGACGGCCCCGAAATCGAAACCGACTGGACCAACTTTACCGCATTGAACAGCCCGGAAAATCATCCGGCGCGCTCGATGCAGGACACCTTCTATATCGATGGCAAGGATAGCGAAGGCAAGCAGTTGCTGCTGCGCACGCATACCAGCCCGATGCAGGTGCGTTATGCGCGCATGAACCAGCCGCCGATCAAGGTCATCGCCCCAGGGCGTACCTACCGCGTCGACAGCGACGCCACCCATTCGCCGATGTTCCATCAGGTCGAAGGCTTGTGGATTGCCGAAGACATCAGTTTCGCCGACCTCAAGGGCGTCTACCTGAATTTCGTCAAGGCGTTCTTTGAAACCGACGATTTGCAAGTGCGTTTCCGTCCGTCCTATTTCCCGTTCACCGAACCATCGGCCGAGATCGATATCGCCTTCGGCAGCGGGCCGTTGAAAGGGCGCTGGCTGGAAGTGTCCGGCGCCGGCCAGGTGCATCCGAACGTGGTGCGCAACATGGGGCTGGATCCGGAACAGTTCATCGGTTTCGCCTTCGGTTCCGGTATCGAACGCTTGACGATGCTACGTTACGGCATCAACGATCTGCGCTTGTTCTATGAAGGCGATTTGCGCTTCCTGAAACAATTTAATTAAGCTGTGAATTAAGCCGTGAGTTGCGCTGATTTTTTGCAGCGAGCTCCACGCCGAAGACGCTGAGATTGATTTGCCATCGTGTCCGATAATCCAGCGTTCCTTGCTTCTGTGACTAAAGGTTTTTGAAGGTTTTACCTATGCAATTCTCTGAAAGCTGGCTGCGTTCCATGGTCGATCCGAAGATGACTTCGGACGAATTGTCCCATCTGCTGACCATGTCAGGTCTCGAAGTGGAAGAGGTCGAGCCGGTTGCGCCGCCCTTTACCAATATCGTGGTCGGCCTGGTGGTCGAGACTGCCAAGCATCCGAATGCCGATCGGTTGAACGTGTGCCAGGTCGACGTCGGCGCCGGCAGCATGCTCAATATTGTGTGCGGCGCACCGAATGTGCGGCCCGGCCTCAAGGTGCCTTGCGCGATGGTCGGCGCAATCCTGCCGCCGGGTGCGGATGGCCAGCCGTTCGAGATCAAGCTCGGCCAATTGCGCGGCGTCGAATCGCAAGGCATGCTGTGCTCGGCACGCGAACTGAAATTATCGGAAGACCAAGGCGGCTTGCTGGAATTGCCTGAAGATGCGCCGGTCGGCCAGAATTTCCGCGATTATTACCAACTGAACGATCTTAAATTCACCATCAAGCTGACGCCGAACAAGGCGGATTGTCTGTCGGTGCTGGGTGTGGCGCGCGAAGTATCGGCGCTCACCGGCACGCCGCTGAAGCAGCCGGTATTCAAGACTGTCGCTGCGACCATCACAGAAACGTTGCCGGTCAAGATTTCCGCGCCGGATTTGTGCGGTCGCTTCTCCGGCCGCGTGATCCGCGGCTTGAACGCCAAGGCCGCTACGCCGCAATGGATGAAGCAGCGCCTGGAACGCAGCGGCCAGCGTCCGATCTCGGCCTTGGTGGATATTTCCAACTACGTGATGCTGGAACTGGGCCGTCCAACGCACGTGTTCGATCTGGACAAGATCCACGGCGGCCTCGATGTCCGTTGGGGCAAGCCAGGTGAATCGCTGAAACTGTTGAACGGTAATACCGTTAGCGTTGACGACTGGATCGGCGTGATTTCCGATGATCGCCAAATCGAATCGCTGGCCGGCATCATGGGCGGCGACGCCACGGCGGTCTCGCTGGAAACGCAGAATATTTATCTGGAGGCTGCATTCTGGTGGCCGCAAGCGATACAGGGCCGCGCCCGCCGCTTCAACTTCTCGACCGACGCCGGCCATCGCTTCGAGCGCGGCGTCGATTTCGCAACCACGGTTGAACACATCGAGCGCATCACCGCTCTGTTGATTGAAATTTGCGGCATGCCTGAGACTCAGGTCGGTCCGATCGACGATCAAAGCGTCAATCTGCCAAAACGCGATCCGGTCAAGCTGCGCACGGCACGCGCAATCAAGGTGATAGGCGTGCCTTTGTCGGATAGCCAGATCGCCGATATCTTCACGCGTCTGGGCCTGGCGTTCACGCAAGAGAACGGCGTGTTTTCGGTAACACCGCCATCGTACCGTTTCGATATCGAGATCGAAGAAGATCTGATCGAAGAAATCGCGCGCGTCTACGGCTTTGAAAATATCCCGGCCTTGCCGCCAGTGGCGCCCAACGCCATGTATATTGCGCCGGAAAACCAGCGCTCACTGTTTACGATTCGTCGTCAGCTGGCCGATCTGGATTATCAGGAAGTGATCAATTTCAGCTTCGTCGAAGAAGCCTGGGAAGCCGATTTCGCAGGCAATCTCGCGCCGATCAAGGTGCTCAACCCGATTGCCAGCCAGATGGGTGTGATGCGTTCGACGCTGATTGGCAGCTTGATCGCCAACGTCAAATACAATCTCAACCGCAAGTTGAACCGGATCCGGATTTTTGAAACCGGCGCCGTCTACATGCGTAATCAGGAAGTCCAGGACGGCCCGCTGGAAGTAGCGGGGTTCGCGCAGCCTAAGCGCATAGCTGGCTTGGCTTACGGCCCGCAAGCCGACGAGCAATGGGGCCAGGCAAGCCGTACTGTCGATTTCTTCGATGTGAAGGCGGATCTGGAAGCCTTGTTCGCACCTGCGACTTTGCGTTTCGCCAAAATCGAGCACCCGGCGCTGCATCCCGGCCGCTCGGCGCAAGTGCTGCTGGATGACCAGGTAGTCGGTTTTATCGGTGAGTTGCATCCGCGTCTGCAACAGAAATATGAACTGCCATTGGCGCCGGTTTTGTTCGAAGTCGACGGCTTGGCATTGCAGCAACGGCAAGTGCCGGCTTATGTTGAAATTTCGAAATTTCCAGCCGTGGTGCGTGATCTTGCGGTGGTGGTAAAACAAGCAATTTATGCGCAAACTTTACTGGATGTTTTTGTTGTCGAGCAGCAATGTAATCCAGCTTGCCGGATTCTGCAAGCCATTGTTTTATTTGATGAATATCATGGAAAAGGACTGGAGAATGACGAAAAAAGTCTTGCTTTCCGTTTTACCTTGCAAGATACTGAAAACACCCTTCAAGATGACACCGTAGAGGCCGCGATGGCGGCTTTGATCGCTGCTGTCAGCAAGGTGCCAACAGCAAAATTGCGCACTTGATTTGTACGTACTTGATTTGTATTAAGTGGCTCTCGTGACAATAAAATCTGCAGCAAAATGCCGGCAACCGCGCCGGCAGCAGAAATCCCAAAAAAACAGGGGCGTAACAACAGAATGAACGATATGCAGACAGTAGAATTTGAATCCGTTCTGGACGCCGATCTGAATCGGGCGATGCGTGAAGCGCAAGCTCGTTCGCAGGCAGAAAAGAATTTGCCGACATTGACCAAGGCGGAACTGGCTGAACTTTTGTTTGAACAGGTTGGCCTCAACAAGCGTGAAGCCAAGGATATGGTTGAAACGTTTTTCGATGAAATCCGGGATGCGCTGGAACGCGGCGAATCGGTGAAATTATCGGGTTTCGGCAATTTCCAGTTACGCGACAAACCGCAGCGCCCAGGCCGGAATCCTAAAACCGGGGAAGAAATTCCTATCACTGCGCGTCGCGTGGTGACTTTTCACGCCAGTCAGAAACTCAAGGGCATGGTTGAGGCCGCAAGCCTGCAACCAGTCCAGCCTATCCAACAGTTTGCCGCCGCTCTCCCAGCTAATTCATGAACGATCGCATTAGTAAGTCCGAGCTTGTCGTGTTACCGCCGATTCCGGCCAAGCGTTATTTCACCATAGGCGAAGTGAGCGAGCTGTGCGGCGTCAAGCCGCATGTGCTGCGTTACTGGGAGCAGGAGTTCACTCAGCTTAAGCCTGTCAAACGACGTGGCAATCGTCGCTATTACCAGCATCACGAGGTGCTGTTGATTCGCCGCATCCGCGAATTATTGTATGAGCATGGTTTTACCATTAGCGGTGCCCGCAACAAGCTCGATGGCCGCCTCGGCGGTGCAGCCGAGGCCGAGCCTGCCGTCGAGGCTAAGCAAAGCGAAGTCGATCTGGTCGAAGTGCGTCGCGAACTGGAACAGATACTGGATTTGCTGATACCGAAGGTAGAGCAAACTGTTGAATAAATGTTGACGAAACGAGGGAGAGAAATCCCCCTTTTTCTATTTGGGATGTCGAGCCAGGCTATCACCTTGCCTGTTCTTCATCGGCCTATTTTTCTTACTCTCCGATCATGCTCAGCGACCCACGTTTTCCCAACCTTTTCATTCTTAACCACCCCCTGATTCAGCATAAGCTGACGCACATGCGGAGCAAGGAAACATCGACCCGCACATTCCGTCAGTTGCTGCGTGAGATCACGCTGTTGATGGGTTATGAAATCACGCGCGATCTGCCCTTGACCACGCAACACATCGAGACGCCGATGCAAAGCATGGAGGCGCCGGTGATTGCCGGCCGCAAGCTGGCGGTGGTGCCGGTGTTACGTGCGGGAATAGGCATGAGCGATGGCTTGCTGGATCTGGTGCCGTCGGCGCGGGTCGGGCATATCGGGGTGTATCGCGATCCTGATACGCATCAGCCGGTTGAATATCTGGTGCGTTTGCCGGATCTGGCGGAGCGGATCTTTATCGTGTGCGATCCGATGGTGGCGACGGGTAATTCGGCGGTTCATGCGGTTGACGTGCTGAAGAAGCGCGGTGTCAGCGACGATCAAATCATTTTCCTGGCGCTGGTGGCTGCGCCGGAGGGGGTGCAGGTGTTTCAGGATGCGCATCCTGGGGTCAAGTTGTATGTGGCGGGGCTGGATTCGCATCTGAATGAGCATGCGTATATTGTTCCTGGGTTGGGGGACGCCGGCGATCGTATCTTCGGCACCAAATAAGTTCGACGAGAAGTTCGAGTTAGCTGAACAAATGCGTCAACTGCCATTCGGGAGGAAAGACCAACTCGCCTGCGGCTCTTTACATGTCTTCCCTCTTTATCCGAATGGCAGCCGCCACATTTGGCAACGTCCCAATGCGGAATTCACGTCAACAGCAACGTCAAAAACAACCCCGCGCAGTTGAGAGCAACTGTCCTTATTCGTCGCCGGCGCGTATCACCAGCTTGCCGAAGTTCTTGCCTTCGAGCAGGCCGATGAAGGCTTGCGGCGCGTTCTCCAGTCCGTCGACGATGTCTTCCCGGTATTTCATTTTTCCGGCCAGGATCCAGCCGCTCATCTCTTTGAAGAACTCCATGTATCGATGACCGTAGTCGTCAAAGATGATGAAGCCTTGCATCTTGATGCGGCGGGTCAGCATATTGCGCATCAGTCCTGGCAGGTGGTCGGGTCCTTGCGGTTTGCCGGTGGCGTTGTAGTTGGCGATCAAGCCGCATAGGGGTACGCGGGCGCGTGTATTCAGCAACGGCAATACGGCATCGAATACCGCGCCGCCGACGTTTTCAAAATAGACGTCGATGCCCTTGTTGCAAGCGGCTGCGAGTTGCTGCGGGAAGTCGGCGGCGCGATGGTCGATGCAGGCATCAAAACCCAATTCTTCTACGGCGTACTTGCACTTGTCGGCGCCGCCTGCGATGCCGACTACACGGCAGCCCTTGAGCTTGGCAATCTGCCCGACTACCGAGCCGACGGCGCCGGTTGCCGCGGCTACCGCTACTGTCTCGCCGGCTTTCGGCTGGCCGATGTCGAGCAGGCCCATGTAGGCGGTGAAGCCTGGCATGCCAAGCAAGCCTAAGGCGTAAGACGGTTTGCCCAGCTTGGCGTCAAGCTTGGTCAGGCCTTTGCCGTCTGACAGCGCGTAATCCTGCCAGCCGCTATAGCTGAGGACCAGGTCGCCGGCTTTGTAGTCGGCATGCTCGGAAACTTCAACACGCGACACGGTGCCGCCGACCATGACTTCACCGACGGCGACTGGCGCTGCATACGATGGCGCGTCGCTCATGCGGCCGCGCATATAGGGATCAAGCGACAGGTAGACGGTACGCAACAGCAGTTCACCGGCGGCCGGTACCGGCACCGGACTTTGATCGAGCTTGAAGTTATCCGGAGTCGGCGCGCCGTGCGGGCGCGAGGCCAGTAAGAAGCGACGGTTAATTGTCTTGCTCTGGGTTTGACTTTGCGACATGTTGGCGACTCCTTCGGTGGAACGAGTGCCAGCGATGGTCTGCTGGCATGGTCGAAATCAGTGAAGTTTCAAATTCACAAGGCTGCTTCGAGGATAGTGCGGCTGACAGCCAGAGTATGGTCCTGATGCTCGCCCAGCGCCGTCATGCCGTGTTTGTCCAATTGTTCGAGTACGGTATTGACGGCATCCTGGCCCAGTTCATAGTCCGATAGGCGGGTCTTGATGCCCAGGCTTTCGAAGAAATCGCGGGTGCGCTGGATCGCCAGGTCGATACGCGCATCTTCATTGCCCTCGGTGATTTGCCAGACGCGTTCGGCGTATTGCAGCAGCTTGGCGCGCTTGCTTTCGCGTCTGACCGACAGCAACGACGGCAGCACGATGGCTAATGTACGGGCGTGGTCGATATCGTATTGCGCGGTCAGCTCATGGCCCAGCATATGGGTGGCCCAGTCTTGCGGCACGCCGGCGCCGATCAGGCCGTTGAGCGCCAGGGTGGCTACCCACATCAGGTTGGCGCGGGCGTCGTAGTCGTTCGGCTCGGCCAGCACGCGCGGGCCGGTTTCGATCAGGCTCAGCAGCAATCCTTCGGCAAAACGATCTTGCACCTGGCCTTGCACCGGATAAGTCAGGTATTGCTCGACGGTGTGGACAAAAGCATCGACCACGCCGTTGGCAATCTGCCGTGGCGGCAGCGTGAAAGTCTTGCTCGGATCGAGAATCGAAAATTGCGGGAATACCAGCGGACTGTGGAACGCCAGCTTGGCTTGTATCGATTTGCGGGTGACGACGCCGCCGTTATTCATTTCCGAACCGGTCGCCGGCAAGGTCAGCACGCTGCCGAAGGGCAGGGCGCTGCGGATGTTGGCGCCGCGCTTGACTGCGATGTCCCATGGCTCGCCATCGAAATTTGCCGCAGCGGCGACAAACTTGGTGCCGTCGATCACCGAGCCGCCGCCCACCGCCAGCAGGAAATCGATGTTCTCGGCGCGCACTTGCGCCACCGCCTGCATCAATGTTTCATAACTTGGATTGGGCTCGATGCCGCCGAACTCATGGATCTCGCGCTTGCCGAGCGCCGTTTTGACTTCAGCCAGGGTGCCGGTTTTCTGGGCGCTGGAGCCGCCGTACAGAATCAGTACACGGGCGTTGTGCGGCACCAGATGGTCCAGTTTGGCGATGGTGTCGCGGCCGAAGACGATCTTGGTAGGATTGTAGAATTCAAAATTCAGCATGTGGGTTCCTTGGGAAGTGGGGTGCTCGATGAATCGAGCGGTAAAAATGTGCGTGCTTGATGTGCGAACTTGATGTGCGAGCTTTAGCTTGATGCCGGTGGCGCCAGGATATTTAAGGTAATGTCCATGGCGTTTTCGAGGGCGCTGCGGTCACGCTGGAGTTTGCCAAGAAGGCTGGCGCCCAGCCATAGCTGATAAAGCATTTGCGCGGTTTTTTGCGGTTCCAGTTCGCCTCGCAAAGAGCCGTCGGCGATCCCTTCGGCGATGCAATCGGCCAGCCTGGCCATCACTTGCCGTGTGCCTTCGCACAGGACCTGGCGCATGTCGTCCGATAAGTCGGCGACTTCGGCGCTGAGCTTGACCACCAGGCATTTGTCCATCGCTTCTGCGCCGGATTGTGTGTCACGCCAGTGGCTCCAGTAACGCAGCAACCGTTCGCGAGCGGGTTCTTGCGCCGGTTTTACCGCGATTTGCAGGACTTGTTCCAGCGCCTGCCGGTAGTCGTCGACATATTGCTGCATCAACTCCTGGCCGTATTGTTCCTTCGATCCGAAGTAGTGATAGAAGGAGCCCTTGGGTATCGCCGCCGCACTCAAGATTTCACTGAGTCCGACGCCGGAGAATCCTTTGACGGCAATGATTTTTTGTCCGGCGTCCAGGATATGGCGTTTGGTGGTGTCGTATTTTGCTCTCATAATTTGTTTATTCTAGCTTAAATTAGACCGGTCGTCTAATTGTTTGATTTTTGCGTCTGCGTAATCTCGAAGTCATTTCGATTCGATACCTGAGGTCGCGCCTGTCATGCTTTTGCGGCGGCTACCCATGCTTATGCATATCCGTTATGCTAATAAGGTTTATTGTGCAATTTTCTTGTCTGAACGTTCGCATCCCTCTTCCAACTTTAGCGCCGCCCATGACATCCCGTACCAACCACCATCTGGATACCTACTTGCTACGCGTTTTGCACACTTTGCTGGTGGAAAAAAGCGTGTCGCGCACCGCCATCAAGCTAGGGCAATCGCAGCCGACCATCAGCAATACGCTCAAGCGTTTGCGCGAGCTGACCGGCGACGCCATCCTGGTACGCGGCAAAACCGGCATGGTGCCTACCGAACGCGGGCAGGAGTTGCTGGCGCTGGCGAAACAGGGATTAGAGGTCATCGAGAGAATCGCGGCGCCGGTCGCGGCTTTTGAAGCCGACAGCACGGCGCGGGTATTTCACATCGCCACGCCTGACTACTTGAACATGCTGCTGATCCCATCCATCATCGAGCAGTTGCGCCGGCGCGCGCCTGGCGCCAGCCTGATGGTGCATGCGCTGGACGCCAATCTCGACTACGCCAACGCCCTGGAAAATGGCCGTTTTGACCTGGTGATCGGCAACTGGCCTGATCCGCCCGAGCATCTGCATCTGGCGCAATTGTTCGATGACGACGTGGTGTGCATGATGCATCGCGATCATCCGGTAGCCAAGAAGGGCTTGACCCTGAAATATTATCTGGAAATGCCGCATCTGGCGCCGACACCTTACATCGAAGGACATCGCAGCGGCATCGACGCCGCCCTGGCCGAACAAGGCTTGAAGCGTAACGTGCAGGTGACGATTCCATATTTTGCGCTGGTGCCGCATGTGCTGGCGAAATCGGATTTGATTTTTACCACCGGCCGGCAATTTGCCGAGCACATTATCGAGGATTGGCCGATCGGCATGTTTACGCTGCCCTTCGATATGCCGAAGATGCGCTTTTACATGCTGTGGCATGCGCGTTCGCATGTGGCGCCGGATGTGGTGTGGCTGCGGCGCCTGATCGCCGAAGTGTCGGCCGAGCTGGGCAAGTCGGGCACTAAACAGCCCAAATAGATGCAACAGCCCGCTTCATAAATCCTGCAATAGCTTACAGAAGCGAGCCTGGCGCTAAGTCGTTATTTCACAGCGGTTACTTCAATTTTCGCCGTAATCGACGCTCGGCCGCTGCGGCGATTTGCGTGAAGTTGCGCGCATGTATTGCGGCGGCCATGAGGTGACATCGTGCAGGGCGTCGGCTGCGTGCAGCGGCCAGTAAGGATCGCGCAATAGCTCGCGCGCCATCAGCACCAGATCGGCTTGTTCGGTACGCAGTACATGCTCGGCCTGGCCGGGATCGGTAATCATGCCGACCGTGCCGCAGGCGATGCCGGCCTCATGTTTGACTCTGGCCGCGAACTGGGTCTGGTAGCCGGGCCCCACCGGGATGGTGGCGGCAGCGATATTGCCGCCGCTGGAGACGTCGATCAGGTCCACTCCAGCCTCACGCAACAGACGGCTCAAGGCAACCGTTTCATCGACATTCCAGCCGCCGTCAATCCAGTCCGTGGCCGACAGGCGCACCAGCAGCGGCAGCTGCTCCGGCCAGACCTGGCGCACTGCAGCTACCACCTCCAGCGCCAGGCGTGCGCGATTTTCAAACGAGCCGCCGTACTGGTCGCTCCGGTGATTACTGATCGGCGACAGGAACTGGTGCAGCAGATAGCCATGCGCTGCGTGGATTTCGACTACCTTGAAACCGGCTTGATGAGCGCGCACTGCGGCATCGGCAAAGGCCTTGACGACGGCTTTGATGCCGTCGATGGCGAGCGCGCTGGGCGTGGTATAGCTGGCGTCAAACGGAATTGCCGACGGCCCCACGGTTTGCCAGCCGCCCTGGCTGGGATCGACACGGCCTTGCTGTTCTTCCCAAGGACGCCAGACGCTGGCCTTGCGGCCGGCATGCGCGAGCTGGATGCCGGCCACCACCCCTTGCTGCTCGATAAAGTGCGTGATGCGGCGTAGCGGCGCGATATGTTCATCTTTCCAGATGCCGAGATCCTGCGGTGAAATGCGGCCCTGCGGCAGCACCGCGCTGGCTTCAAAGATGATCAGGCCGGCGCCGCCAACCGCGCGGCTGCCCAAATGCACCAGATGTCAGTCATTGGCGAAGCCGTCTTGCGCCGAGTATTGGCACATGGGGGCGACCGCGATCCGGTTCGCCAGCGTTACGCCGCGTAATTTCAGCGGGGAAAATAAAGAGGTCATATCGGTTTTCCTGTAGCTTGGTTTATGCGTCGACCAGTCCATTGAACTGCAATGCCGCCAGACTTGCGTACAAACCGTTTTGCGCGACCAGTTCGGTATGAGTACCGGTTTCGACTATATGGCCGTGTTCCAGCACGATGATGCGATCGGCGCGTTGGACGGTGGCCAGGCGATGGGCGATGACCAGGGTAGTGCGGCCGACCATCGCCGCTTCCAGCGCACCCTGTACTGCACGTTCAGACTCGGCGTCGAGCGCGCTGGTAGCTTCGTCCAGCAGCAACAGCGGCGGGTTTTTCAGCAGTGCGCGGGCAATCGCAATGCGCTGCCGCTGGCCGCCGGACAAACGCACGCCGCGCTCGCCGAGGAAGGCCAGGTAGCCTTCCGGCAAGCGTTCGATGAATTCGTGGGCGGCGGCCATTTTTGCCGCCGCGATGACGTCGGCGTCGCTGGCGCCGACCCGGCCGTAGCGAATGTTTTCCATCGCATTGGCCGAGAAAATGATGGTGTCTTGCGGCACGATGCCGATAGCATTGCGCAGGGTGTGCAGATCGAGATATCTGATGTCCACGCCATCGAGCTTGATGCTGCCGTGCTGCGGATCGTAGAAGCGCAGCAGCAGCTGGAACAGGGTGGTCTTGCCGGCGCCCGAAGGGCCGACTACGGCGACGGTTTCACCTGGCCGGATGTCTAGCGACAGACCGGACAGGGCCGCGCTCTCAGGGCGTGACGGATAACGGAAGCTGATGTTTTCCAAGGCGAGCGACGCACCTTGGGCGGTGCGCGGCGGCAGCGTATCCGGCAGCAGCACGGATTGCACCGGCGACTGCGCCGCCAGCAATTCCAGCAGCCGCTCGGTAGCGCCGGCGGCGCGCTGGGCATCGCCCAGGACTTCGGCCAGGGCGCCGATGGAGCCGGCCAGCAAGGCGGCGTACAAGATAAACTGGCCGAGTTCGCCGCCGCTCATGCGGCCCTGGACCACGGCGTGAGCGCCCAGCCAGAGCACAAACACGATGGCGCCGAACACCAGCAGGATGGCCATCATGGTCAGCAGGGAACGCGCACGTATGCGCTCCATCGCCGTGCCGAACGCATTTTCAATCGAGATGTCGAAACGCTGCGCTTCAATATTCTCGTGGGTGAAGGCCTGCACGGTCGGCATCGCATTCAGGATCTCGCCAGCCATCGCCGACGCATCGGCAACCCGGTCCTGCGATGCGCGCGACAGCTTGCGCACGCGGCGGCCGTACCAGACTATCGGCAGCACCACCAGCGCCAGCATGACCAGGATGATCGCGCTCAGCTTGACGCTGGTGATGAACAACATGATCATGCCGCCGGTAAACAGCAGGGCGTTGCGCAAGGCCATCGAAATGCTGGTGCCGACCAGGGCCTGGATCAAGGTGGTGTCGGTGGTGATGCGCGACAGCACCTCGCCAGTCTTGGTGGTTTCAAAGAACTGCGGGCTTTGCATGACAACGTGCGAATAGACCGCGCTGCGCAGGTCGGCCGTGACCCGTTCGCCAAGCCAGGACACCATGTAGAAACGCGCGGCGGTAGCCACGCCCAATACACAGGCGACGCCGAACAAGGCCAGGAAATACAGGTCAATATGATTGGCGCCCTGGACGCCGCCGGTGCTGAAGCCAAGATCGATCATCTGCCGGAAGGCATAAGGAATCGCCAGGGTGGCGCCGGCTGCCACCAGCAGGGCCAGGCTGGCCATCACAAACTGCCGCTTATACGGGGCCAGGAAGGGGAGCAGCCCAATGAGCGTGCCCAGACCGCGTTTTTCAGGTTCTTTGGAAGATATGGTTGTCATGTCGGTAAGCAATGGGGGGGACAGCGCAAATTACAGCAAGATTCAGCAAGATTCAGCAAGATTCAGCAAGATTCAGCAAGTTCGCGTCTAGCAACGCTAATACAAAGACAGGGCTCCGCGGGAAAATGTGTTTGTGCCAATATTTTATGCATTTGTATTGCAATTGGTAAAGAGATCGGCTGCAGATCGGCTATAGATCGACTAGATACACATTCTCTTGAAAGGGAACTTCAACCCTTAATCGAATATCGATATACTTTGTACAGCATGCTTAGCTCTGAAAGCAGTTTGCTAGTGTAGTGGATGTTGCGCGATAGCGCAGGATCTCGGTGGGGCGAACCTGAATTCCCGTAGTTGAATGAGTAATTTCAATGATTGCCATCTCAGGAGAATCCTTTGGCTCAATTGCCGCAAGCAGCGAAAAACCGCCTGGCGCAAGGCGAGATCCAGCAGCAACTGGCGGCCGGCCTGCTGGCGGCGCACGCACATACCTCTCCCAAATATCTCTACGACGTTCTCGGTTCACGCCTGTTTGCAGCAATTTGCGAACTGCCTGAGTATTATCCAACCCGTACCGAAGCGGCGATCTTTGCACTCCATGCGCAGCAGATTGCCGGCGCCGTCGGCGCCGATGCGATCCTGATCGATCTGGGCGCGGGCAATTGCAGCAAAGCGGCAGGACTGTTCCCGAGCCTGCGGCCCAAACAATATGTGGCGATCGATATTTCGGTGCAGTTCCTGGAGGAAGCGGTGAGCGCGCTGCAACAGCAGTTTCCCCAGATTAAGATGACTTGCCTTGGCATGGATTTTTCTGCCGAGCTGGAACTGCCGGCGACGCTAGAGATGGAGGGCCGGCAGTTTTTCTATCCGGGATCATCGATAGGTAATTTTGCGCCGCTGGAGGCATTAATGTTCCTGCGCCGGATTCGCAAGGCTATCGCCGGCGGTAGTGGTAGCGACAGCAGCGGCGGCCTGCTGATCGGGGTCGACCTGGTCAAGGACAAGGCGATCCTGGACGCCGCCTACGATGATTCGCTGGGCGTCACCGCAGCATTCAACCTGAATCTGCTGCATCATCTGAACCGCTTGCTGGATGCCGATTTCGATCCGCGTGACTGGCGTCATCGGGCTTTCTACAATAGCGAGCAACATCGCATAGAAATGCATCTGGAAGCCAGGGACGAACTCACCGTCCATTGGCAGCAGGGCGGCATGCGGCACTTTGCGCGGGGCGAGACCATCCATACCGAAAGCAGTTATAAGTACACCCGGCAAGGATTTATCGAGATGCTGCAACAAACCGGATTCGGCAAAGTGCAGACCTGGTGTGATCCGCACAACTGGTTCATGGTTTGCCATGCCCAGGCGGCCTAAAAAACGCAGACAGGAGTGCGATGCACAAGCTGGCAAAGGTTTTTTCCACGATCCGCACTCAGACCGGCAAGTTGGTGCAGCCGCTGTCGGCGGAAGACTGCTGCGTGCAATCGATGCCTGACGCCAGCCCGGCGAAATGGCATCTGGCGCATACCACCTGGTTTTTTGAAACCTTCATCCTGGAACGGTTTGAAACCAACTTCCAGCCGTTTCATCCAGCCTTCCGGATTCTGTTCAATTCGTATTATGACGGCGTAGGCGAGCAGCACCCGCGCGCGCAGCGCGGCTTGCTGAGCCGGCCCTCGCTGGCGGAAGTGCAAGCGTATCGGCAGAATGTCGATCAACGGCTGCTGGCGTTGCTGGCGCAAACGCTGGCGCCAGACCAGGCGCAGCAATTGTCGGCGCTGGTCGAACTTGGATTGCAGCATGAGCAGCAGCATCAGGAGTTGTTGCTGACCGATATCAAGCATTTGCTGGCAATGAATCCCTTGCTTCCTCCCTATCTGGCGTCCAATGCGATGGCGGAAGCGAGCGATAGCACCGCCGCGGCGACAGCCTTGTCATGGCAGCCATTCGCAGCCGGCGTGGTCGAGATCGGGCATGCCGGGCAGGGCTTTTTCTTCGATAATGAAACGCCGCGTCACCGGCAGTTTGTCGAGCCCTTTTCCATGGCGTCGCGGCTGGTCAGCAACGGCGAGTATCTGGCTTTTGTCGAGGACGGCGGCTACCGGAATCCTCTGTTGTGGCTGGCTGCGGGCTGGGAGTGGGTGCAGCAGCAGAAATTGACGCGGCCACTCTATTGGCAAGCAGCGTATGCGCAGTTCGACTCAGCCTGGCGCGAATTTACCTTGCACGGCCTGCAGCCGCTGGCCTTGCATGAGGCGGTCATCCATCTTTCCTTTTTTGAGGCGGAGGCTTATGCGCGCTGGGCTGGCGCGCGCTTGCCTAGCGAAGCGGAATGGGAATGCGCGGCGGCCGCTCAGGGAGCGGATCATGGGGCAGGCCAAGGAGCTGACTATTTTGGCGTAGCCTGGCAATGGACCACTAGCAGTTATGCGCCATATCCCGGCTATGTCGCCTTGCCCGGCGCGGTGGGTGAATACAACGGCAAGTTCATGGTGAATCAGTATGTATTGCGGGGCTCCTCGTCCGCCACGCCTGACGGCCATGCGCGCCTGAGTTATCGCAACTTTTTTCCGGCAACTGCGCGCTGGCAGTTCAGCGGGATTCGCCTGGCGCGTTCCTGAATCAGCGCGGAACAGCATCAATATAGGTTTGCGGCTTGCTTAGATGTTCGATCAAGAAATCAACAAACACGCGTACTGCCGGCAACAAACCTCTCTGGGTCGGATAGACCACTTGCACATGGCCGGCCGGCATGGTCCAGTCACGCAAAACATGCATCAGCGTGCCTTGTGCCAGCTCGTCGGCGCAATATTCGGTCGGCAGCATGGTTAAACCAAGGCCGCGCAGCGCCACCCGCTTGCGTAGCGCAAAATCTTCCACCGCCAATCTCGGTTCCGCCACCAGTTCGTAGCGTTCTTTATTCGGGCCGTCGAGCAGAAGATGGATCCGGCGGTCGCGTTCGGCGGCGCCCAGGAAGGGCAGTTTCGCCAAGTCGCGCGGATGATGTGGCACCGGGTATCTGGACATCAGTTCCGGCGTCGCCACCAGCACGCCGGAGGCGGCGCGCAGCCGCCGGGTGGCCAGATTGGGATCTTCGTCATCGGCGGCTCTTACCCGTACCGCCACATCGACGCCTTCTTCCAGCAGATTGACGCGGCGGTTGGTGAACAGCAAATCGATATTCACTTTCGGGTAGCGCTCCAGAAAAGCCGGCAACGCCGTGGCTACCTCGGACTGCGCAATCGGCACCACGCAAGTTACCCTTACCGTGCCGCTCGGCTCCGCCAGTGAGCTGGTGACCGCCAGTTCAGCCGCTTCTGCCGCGGCAATCACCACCTGGCAATGCTGGTAGTAGCGGTTGCCGAGGTCAGTCAAGGCGATGCCGCGTGTGTTGCGTTGCAGCAAGCGAGCGCCCAAGCGGCTTTCCAATTCCGATATGCGCCTGGACAAGCGCGATTTGGGGATGCCCAGGCTGCGGCCGGCAGCCGTGAAACCGCCTTCCTGCACCACGTTAGCGAAGAAATACAGGTCGTTTAAATCTTGCATGAGAGTTATCCATTGTTCTGTATGTGGAACAATATATCTTGTTTTTGCTATCTAGTTCTATTATCGATGAGGGGGTAGCATGCGTCCAATGGTTCAGGTAACCAGGTAAATCAAACTCTTTTGGCATCGGGATATACGGATCGCTATAGATTTTGACCCATTCTTAATTTAATCGAACGGCATATATCATGAAACTCTTACATATCGACTCCAGCATCCTCGGCGACGCTTCGGCTTCGCGCCAATTGACCCGCGAAGTGGTGGCAACGCTGCAAGCGGCGGATTCCGATCTTGAACTGACTTACCGCGACCTCAGCAAAGACGTCACCGCCCATTTGTCCGGCGCCACGTTTGCTGCCAAGGGCACGCCTGCGGAAAAACGCAATCTGTCGCAAAAGCTGGAAGTGGAATTGAACGAAGCGATTCTCAACGAATTCCTGGCGGCCGATGTGATCGTGCTGGGCGCGCCCATGTACAACTTCACCGTGCCGACCCAGCTCAAGGCCTGGATCGACCAGATTTGTGTCGCCGGCGTTACTTTCCGCTATAGCGAAAAAGGCCCGGAAGGCCTGGCCAAGGGCAAGCGCGTCGTGATCGTCTCGACCACCGGCGGCAAGCATGCAGGCGGCCCTACCGGCATCGCCCATGAAGAGTATCTGAAACTGGTGTTTGGTTTCCTCGGCATCACCGAGATCGAAGTGGTTCGCGCCGACGGCCTGAACTATGGTCCTGAAGCGAAAGAAGCCGGCTTTGCGACGGCTCGTGCACGTATCGGCGATCTGACCAGCGCCGTAGCAATGGCCTGATTGGCTAGGTTTGAATAAAAACCGCTATTTGGTAGAGGTAATGCGTGGCAGCATAGCTGCGCTTTCCAACGATGCCGGTCAAGCAGAGGCGGCCGGCATCTTTTCATTTTCCAGCCTGTTCTGGCATCCAGGTTCAGAGTAATCTTGCGGCCGCCAGCGACGTCATGCAGCCGGATGCGCGGCACGCATTGGTGCGTTTGGGTTTTTCGAGCATCGACAGCGTAATCTGATCAACTCATAAAGTTTGTCTACGTTGTGAACCGACCGTCATGTTGTATAGTTGCTCCTGTCATTTTAACGTTACTTGAACGGGAAAAATTATGCACACACGCCACCCGCATTTGCTTGAAGTCTCTTTAAAATCGCTTCGCCCAACACAAATCACGGTGGGATTAGCCGAGGTAGAGAAAAAGCGATTATCCTGGGAAAAACTCACAGCCGAAAATCGCCAGACCTATTTGGAAAACCATTGCTTTCCCGGAGTGCTCGGTCCCAAAGATCACTATTACATCGTTGATCATCATCATTTGGGCCTGTCTTTGATTGACGAAGGCCTAAAAACTGCAAAGCTGATCATGCTTAAAGATTTAAGCGCATTAAATATCGATGAATTTTGGGTGGTCATGGATCACAACCAATGGGTACATCCGTACGACGCCAAGGGCCAACGATGCGGTTTCGATGCAATACCCAAAAAAATCACCGAATTGGTCGATGATCCCTATCGCAGTCTTGCGGGAGAGGTGCGGCAGGCGGGAGGATTCCCGAAAGACCAGCAGCCGTTTGCCGAATTTTTGTGGGCGGATTTCTTCCGTCGTCGTATTTCAGTCAAGATGATTAAGAATCAGCAGAGCCAAGCCTTGGCGGAAGCGTTGCAGCTTGCGCACAGTCAGGCAGCTGCGCATTTGCCAGGTTGGAGCGGTCAAGTAGCAGGCGCCTAGATTGAAATGAAATAATTGCGCGGCGATCGGCGCAATGCGGCTGGAACAGTGCTTCATGTTCTTTCGCTGCTGCCTGGATCAATCGAAACGTGCCGCAATAATAGCCGCTCCAATGCATTCAGCGTATCGAACGATTCAAAGAAATCGGCGAAGAAATCCTGATTGCTCGGAGCTGCGTGACTAAATTCCGGTTCCGCCCTGATGGTGTCGAAAATCTGCTGGAAGGTATTCTTGCCGTCAACATGACGCAAAATTCTTGCTCCATATTTCCCCGGGTTTACCATCAGCCCAACTCCTGAATGCTGATGGTTAAGAGCGAAAGGGCGCCCCTTGTTTGTACTAAACACCTGCGCCAGCAGCGGGCCGGTTAGCGGTTCGTGATAAAAAAACGGAACGTAATCAGCGTCGCCGTACGGCGCTTTACAAGCTTCCGACCGGGTAACATAAAATGAATGGGTGATGACGTTGCCAATCAGCAGCTCGCCCATTTCATATTGTTTTCGGCTTGCTTGCTGCTTAATGGTATCCAGATTCTTTGGCGGCTTTTTACCTAAGACCATATGTGGAAGGTATGGCGAACGTCCCCGTCCAACATCGGTAAGCTCCAGGTTAAGGCCATGCGTATCCTGGATCCAGTCATACAGTTCTCCCACTGTGTACGCTCGGTCTTGAGAGTGCAACAGCAAATCGTAGATGCCGGCGTCGCCTAATTTATGGTCATGGTGCAGGTCTTCGCCACGCCTGAACCAATTCGAAGCAGGCAAGCTGCTTAAGATCTCTTTAGTATTGCCGATCTTGATGTCTGCGTCGGATTCATCGTGATTGACTAAACGCATCAACTCTTGCATTTGGTACACGCCGATCCGGCCGTGGGTGGCATATACCATGATGCCCATGGCTCCAGTATCTTTGAGCACGGCACGCAGCATCTTCAAGCCAGTATCAGGATTTTCAAGATGATGCAGGACGCCACTGCAGTTGATGTAATCGAACTTGCCTAATTGAAGTTGGGGCAGGTTCAATAGCGAATCCTGGATCCAGGTGATATTTTTTAAATCTCTTATTTCTGCCCGCTCCCGGGCAATCGCTATGCTTGCCTGGCTTAAATCCAAATGTACGATTTCAGCATCGGTGTCGCGCAATTGCTCGGCCAGATAAATTGTTGCGTCACCAGTTCCGCCGCCTGCTACCAAGACCCGAAACTGCTTCCTAAACGATTGTTTTCCCGAAAAACAATAGTGGTTGATCATGGGCAGGCTTTCTAACCATGTTCTTACCAATTGTTTTTTCTCGTCTTTCGGATTGCAAGGAGGGTAGGGTAGGGATTCATACTGATCCCGTACTTTTGGCAGATAGTTGGCGGACATGTAGGTACCTGGCTGAGGAATGATTTCTTGCTAAACAATTTGGATTGCGGCATCAAAGATCGCGGCCAATGCAGGAATCACCCGATCCAGCCGGGGGGCGCTAATTCCCTGGCAGCATGCGCCGCAAAGTGTCGTCTTTGACGATGAAGTGATGATACAGTGCGGCCGCAACATGCAATGCGACCACGGCGATTAGTACCCAGGCAAACAGTTGGTGCATATCGCCAAGCGTATGGCCGAGTTGCGCACCCTTCGATGACAGTGGCGGCAAGGGCAGCACGCCAAACAATGATACAGGCCAGCCACGCGACGATGCATTAGCCCACCCCATTAAGGGGAAGGCAAGCAACAGAAAGTAAAGCAGCCAGTGGGTAACTCGTGCAATCCGCTTCAATCGCGGGGACAGCATTTGCGGCTCTGGTGGCGTAGGGTGCGTCCAGCGCCATGACAGCCGTAGCAGAACCAGCAACACGATCAGCGCACCGATCGACAAATGCCAGCTGATCAATCCGATTGGCTGAGTATCGCGGTGCACATCCGGCATCAACCAGCCGATAGAGTACTGGATCACGAGTAGAAGCACGGTCAGCCAGTGAAAAGTCTTCGCAGGCGTGGAGTACGTGGAAGTTTTTATCGTTTGCATTTTTTTGAGAAAAATGTGAAACATCATTGTTGTACTGGCAAGGCGGATTGCCGCTAGCCTCCAGGCAGGATTTTACGCATGTTCGGTCAGCCAAGGCGAATAGAAAATTCTGACGCAACGTCAAAAAAACGCCTTGCAAAAATGGCGGTGAGGGTAGATTTTTACGTCTGCTGCCTATGGCAACCATGGTCAATGTGCAGTGCGCAGGAATCAGCTTTTAGCTGGCGTCCTGCATTCCTGATGTAAGCCCGCAGTACGATAATACCCAGGTTGCATGCAAAATGATTGGCGTGGGATCGCCACGCCAATCAAGTAAAACTAGGCCGCCGCAGCGCTGCTGACGATTTCCTGATTGGCCGCGTTGCCGGCAATTTCAATTTGCCGGTTCACCGCGCTCAATATTGCCTTGAACGATGCGGTCAACGTATTGGCGTCGATGCCGACTCCGAAACCGGTGGGAGCGTCGTTGAGGCGCAGTTCTATGTAGCTGGCGGCTTGCGCATCGGCGCCGGCGCTGATCGCGTGTTCATGGAAATCCATCAGCTTGATATCCAAGCCCAGCGCATTGACGAAGGCGTCGATCGGGCCGTTGCCATGACCGCTTGAGGTTTGTGGCTGGCCGTCGCGCATGATGTCGATTTCGATCTTCACCGCTTGCGCCTGGCTGGAATCTTCGCTCATGCGGTGGCCGCGATACACATACGGCGTTTGCTGGTCCAGATACTCTTGCTTGAAGATGCTGTAGATGTCGCTGGCGGCAATTTCCTTGCCAGTCGCATCGGCCGCTTTCTGGATCGCGCGGCTGAACTCGATTTGCAGGCGGCGCGGCATGGCCAAACCGTATTCCTGTTCCAGCAGATAAGCCATGCCGCCTTTGCCGGACTGGCTGTTGACGCGGATCACGGCGTCGTAGCTGCGGCCGAGATCGGCTGGATCGATAGGCAGGTAGGGGATTTCCCAGATGGCGTCGGCCTTTTGCGCGGCGAAGCCTTTCTTGATCGCATCCTGATGCGAGCCGGAGAACGCGGTAAACACCAGGTCGCCGACATACGGATGGCGCGGATGGACTGGAATCTGGTTGCAGTCTTCGACGCATTGGCGCACTTCGTCGATGTCGGAAAAATCGAGGCCCGGATTGACGCCCTGGGTGTACAGGTTCAAAGCCAAGGTCACCAAGTCGACGTTGCCGGTGCGTTCGCCATTGCCGAACAGGCAGCCTTCAACCCGGTCGGCGCCGGCCATCACAGCCAGTTCGGCGGCGGCGACGCCGGTGCCGCGGTCGTTATGCGGATGGACGCTGATGATGGCGGCGTCGCGCCGGGCCAGGTTGCGGTGCATCCATTCGATCTGGTCGGCAAATACATTCGGTGTGCTGCATTCGACCGTGGTCGGCAAATTGAGAATGACTTTGCGCGTCGGGCTGGCGTGCCAGGCTTCAACCACGGCGTCGCAGACTTCTTTCGAGAAATCCAGCTCGGCCATGCTGAAGGTTTCCGGCGAATACTCGTAACGCCATTGGGTTTCCGGGCGGGCGTCGGTCAACTCCTTGATCAGGCGCGTGCCGGAGACGGCGATTTCCTTGACTTCTTCGCGGCTCTTGTCGAACACGATGCGGCGCCAGGCCGGAGCGACCGGGTTATACAGATGGACGATGGCTTGTTTGGCATCCTTGAGCGAATCGACGGTGCGGCGGATCAGATCTTCGCGCGATTGGGTCAAGACGATGATGGTGACGTCGTCCGGAATGTGGTTTTCTTCAATCAGTTTGCGGACAAAATCGAAATCGGTTTGCGAGCCGGAGGGAAAGCCGACTTCGATTTCCTTGAGGCCGATCTTCACCAGCAACTTGAAGAAACGCAGCTTGCGATCGGCGTCCATCGGTTCGATCAAGGCTTGATTGCCATCGCGTAAATCGGTGCTCATCCAGATCGGCGGAGCGCTGATAATTTGATTGGGCCAGGTGCGATCACTCAGTGGAATCGGCGGGAACGGACGATACTTGACAGCGGGGTTGTGCAACATCATGGTAAGCCTCTCTGGGAGCTAGTGAAATGTGCTGATAAAAAATGAAACGGGATTTTGCGGTGGCGAAAAGGTAGCCTGACTGCCACTCGGAAATTAACGCGAGGCCAGGCAACCGATCGGTAGCGATAGCAGGGGTAGTGCTGGCAAACGCTTGACGATGAGCGTGCTGCCAAAGCAGAAGAAAGTATTGCAGAGTGACTTGGAGTACATGGAATCTTGCTCTTTAAAATCGAGATTCATTATTGAATCTCAGTTTTACTACCGTTGATTTCTTGGTCAGGCGTTGTTGCCTGGTGTCCCCCGTCAGAACGGGGGCGAGATCATAGTGCGCGTAGTAGCGCTAGTAGCGGCACTAGCAGCATTGCCGGCAGGGTGCCAGCAATGTGCGGTAGAGAGCGGGATTGGATGCGGGTGGAAAACATGGACTTAATGTAAGAGATAAAGTCAGGGCTTGTCAAGCGCCGCTTGATGCCTGGCCAAAAATATCGATAA
>NZ_JAGQEG010000088.1 GCF_018305005.1 Collimonas silvisoli | reverse complement strand
TGTTGAGCTTGGCGAGAACGTTGATGCTATCTTTCAGCGCCTGAAGATCGATGTCGCCGCTGGCGGCGATCAGTTTCATCCCGAATTTATAGCTGAACAGCCGTATCCCCTTCCTCACGCTTGCCAGCAATCGCTGTCCAACCGATAAGCTGACATGCTGCCCGCTGGTCAGTGCAATATGTTCGCCGCTGGCGATGTGCGTCGATTGCGGCGTGGTGGTTTCGATGCCGACAGGACTGGCGAGGATTAAATGCGGTTCGGCCAGTTCCGGGAAGTTCCCAGTTTTCGCATCCCCGCCGCTGCCCTTGATGGCGTCGTTCTGGGTTTTGATGATCTTGGCGACGTCGCTTTGATCGCTATCACGATCCTGCGCCTGATGCTGTTGCGCCAGATCGGCTAGGATTTCATGCTGGTCACGGGCCTGCGTCAGACGCTGTACCGTCTCGCCCATATCGGTAATATGGGCTTGGGCGCTGCTGCGGCCTTCGGTGGTAATTAACAAACCCTCCTTAGCGCGGATCGCGCCGTGACCATCGGTGCGTAATTCGTAACCTTGGCCTCTAGGATCTTTACGACCGGCGTTGTCTTCGATGCGGGTGATATTGCCGAGACTGAGCTGGCTGTGCTGATGATCGCTCTTGAGCTGGACTTGAATCTTCTCTTCAGTGTCATCCATCACCAGATGATTGCTGCGTCCGGCGGCGCTGTTGCCGCCATTCGGCGTCAGTTCGCGACTGCGGAAACCGGACAAGGCGCTCTGGCCGGGCAACGACCAGGCCGGCAGATTCATTTGGTTGTGCACGCGCCCGGTGCAGATCGGCAGGTCGGGATTGCCGCTGATGAAATCGATCAAGACTTCTTGATTGATCCGGGGGATATGACTCGCCCCCAGTTGATTGCCCGCCCAAGGGCTGGACACCCTTACCCAGCAACTGCTGTTTTGATCGGCTTGCCCCAGACGATCCCATTGGAATTGCACCTTGATCCGGCCTAGTGCGTCAGTCCAGATAGTTTGATCCTCCGGCCCCACCACGATGGCGGTGAGGATGTGCATGGCCGGTCTCGGCGTGATGCTTTCAGGCCGGTATTGTTCGCCGCGCAGCGGCACGACTTCAAAATCGACATTGACGCGAAACTGTTGCGGGTCGCTGTCCGGGCGCTGGGTTTCCTGCGCGACGTCTTCCATCTCGAAGCGCGTGGCGACGATCAGATATTCGATGTTGGCTTTACTGACCGGATGCCGGCCCAGCGTGAAGGTACAACCCGGCACCAAGGCACGCACATGGCCGGCGCCGCTGGCGCGTTGGGCGTTGTTGCGCAGGCGTTCCATGCGGATGCGGGCGTTCTTCTTGCCCTCTTCCAAAGGCTCGTTGGTCGCCTGCTGGGGACCTGCTTTCGGCTGTACGTAATGGGCGTCCGTGTGATATTCGTAGACCTCGGCGTTATGGTCGGAGACGCGATGGTCGTTGTGGCTGACTTCGAGCGTGCTTCTCGGCCGGGTATAGTCGTAATCGCGCGAGGTGTAGCGGCCCGGGGTCACACGGTGCGCGGGTGAAAACGTATGGATGAATTCCTGGTCGATCCTTGGTTTTTCGCCGTAGTAGTTCAGGACGTGATAGGCGTCGCTATGAAACGGTTGATGCGCGGCGTTGCCGTCAGTGAGCACCAGGCGATGCTTGCCGTCTTTGTGCTCGAAGAAATAATTGATTCCCCACGTCTCGCATAATCGGCTGAAGAACGCGAAATCAGATTCTGCGAACTGCGTAGTGTAATCACGCTTCGGATACTGATCATAGAGTCGCTTGTCGACAGGAAAGGTGTATTTGGATAGCACCTCGTCCAGAATCTCGACAACCGATTTGTCCTGGAAAATCCGGCAATCGGCGTTGCCGTCAGCCCATTTCAACCACGGCTCCAGCGTGATTTCATAAAACACATACCGCCCGACCTGGCGCAATATGGTCGCAGTGCTGATGAGACCGGAGATTTCACGGACACCGGCACCGACGTTGGCTAACCCACTGCCGCCAGGCAGGCCGGCAACAAAACTACCGGAACCTTCCAACTCGATTTCTACCGTCAGTTCCTGCCCCTTCATCGCTTCCAAATCGGGGCCGGCTGCCGATCCGAAATTCACCAAGGCATCCGGCGTCTTGAGGATGACCCGATAGTGATACAGGCTGTTGAGTGACTCTTCGCCTTTGATGCTCACAGCAACCAATGCCGGCGTTCCCATGATCTCTGGAATAGCGGCACTTTTTGCGCGGAGGGTGCGGGGGAAATTAAGCATGATGATCTCTCAAAAACGGGGTGGTGATTCCAATGTAATCGTCAATTTTGCAAATCAATCACTTCCCACCGGGTCACCGCTACCCTTCAACCGGCTGCCGCATTCCGTCTTGCAATTGGTGACTGCAACAGGAATGCCGTCAATGGTGATAGCAGGATCGCCTTCGATAATTTTATTAAGGCCATGTTTGGGGCAATCCACCAGATCGCCGATGCGCGCCATTGGTTTGCCATCTATCATGTCGGTGTCGGAACCTGTCACGACAGTGCCGTCATGGTCTGTACCGTCGCCCACTAGAACAATTTCTTTACTCATTTCTCTCTCACTCCCCATAGTTCAACCCGTAACCCCGGGAAATCCCCCGCCACATGCATGGCGAGACCGCCATATTTGAGAATGTGCTCCCACATCGGGCCGTTGCGTCCCAGCTCGTAGTACACAAAGCCGGCATTGAATGGGATCTGCCGCGGCGGCACCGGCAGCGCGGATAGAGCTATCCCTGGCAGATGCGAACGGATAAGTTCCGGCAGGCGGTCGGAGGGGCCGATCTTGCTCTGGGCGGAAAATTGCTGTGCAAGTTGATCGGATGGCATATTGGCGGCGACGGCCAATACCATGGCGCCGAAACTTTGCAAGGTGGACGGATCAATCACCGCCAGGCGTACGCCGTGTGGGCGAATCTCAAATTCGATGCGTTGCGCGCTACGGACCAGGACTTCGTTGAGCATGGTGTGCACATCGTCGACCAGTTCTTTAAATGTCTGGTACGGATTCACATGACGATACGGGGAAACCGGTTTGGGTCGGCGCGTGGCGGTGCGCACGTAGGTGGAGAGATCGCCGGCAAAGGAAACCAGCAAGCTATACAGCGCTTCGGGACTGGACTCCTGCACTGCCAGAAAATGATTCAACAGGGGTTCGTAGCGATTCAAAATTTGCAGCAGCAGATAATCCGACACTTCTGCCGCATCGGAAGACTTGCCGTCCGCACCTGTCAGGCGTGAAGCCAGGGTTTCACCGCGCAGATGGGTCAGGCCTTGAAGCTTGTTGACCCAGTTGGTCAGCAAGTGACTGGCGCCGTAGCTTGTCACCGGTGGGATCAGATCCGTATCGAGAGAGGCGCTGCCGTCCGATCGCAAGGCGGTGACTTTGGCAATCGGCAAGCCGATCCAGGCATCGGTGAGTTCTTTCTGCGGTAGCAGACGCAGGCGCAATTGCGCCAGTTGCACCAATTTTGGGCCTTGACCGATAGAGTTGGCGTCACGCAGTTCTTCGTCGGTGACGGTGTAACGTGCCAGCGAGCCAGGTTCATCCTCAAAGGTGGATTCTTCGGCATTGGGAGTGCGAATCGGCACCGCCAGATAAATCAGTTGTTCCAGATGTTCGGGCAGAATCGTCAGCGGCGGTGGCGGCGGTGTCTGTGCTGGCGTATCGAATGGCGTACCGTCGGCAAACACGCCGGCGCCGCTGGCCAGCACCAGCTTGCCAAGAAACAGCGATTCGGCATCGATATTGTAGTGGCTGAATCCCCAGCAAAAAGGCGACAGCGGCAGCGCGCGCTTGTGTGCATAGGTTTCCAGATAGCGTTCTTGCTGCTGAAATAGCTGCGGACGTAAGAACAGCCCTTCGGTCCAGATAACTTTGTTGTGCCAGCTCATACCTTGTTTTCCATCTGATTTTTGGTCTAGCAATCGTGGTTGGGTGAACAACCCGGTTTTGATAGCGCTGTTGCGCTTACTTCAGTTCCGTCAGCTTGATCGCGTTACTTTCGAGCTTGATTTGCAGTTTGATCTTGTTGGCCGGTATCACGGCACGGTACCAAGCCGCATCCGGTGCGGGCGGCAGCTTGTAGACCGTGCGCCAGGTTGAATTGGACAAATCCCGGTAGCCGGCCAATACGCCTATGGCTGCGGTACCTGGCGAAGACTTGCGAATAATGGTTTGGCTGTCGCCGGGACGCAGGATGTATTCATCTTTGGCCAGCAGGTCGGCGCCGAGCGTGACTTTGTCGCTGGTTTGCAAAGAAAAGAAATCGGCGTCCTGGAACACTGCATCGGATTTCAATTCGTAAATGCGTACCATCAACGGAGCCGCCCGGCTTTTTTCATCGGGATTAACGTCGCTGCTGGCAACCACCGTGAGGTTAAGTTTGCTTTGCTCCTTGACGACTGGCTCGCCCGTGCTCGCGCAAGCACTCAGCAGGAGGGCTGTCAGCACAACCGTGCCTTGTAAGAGGTATCGCGACACACGGTTACGGGTCACGACGGCAGCAAAAAATGAGGATGAAATCATCTGAGCCATTTGCAAAAAATGGAAGAAAACATAAACCCTTCACGCCGCCAGGGCGTGAAGGGATCGCGACACGACAGGTGCTGTCGTGAGCATCAGGACTCTTTATTGCCCTTGATGTCGTAACTGGCGGTGATCGCGCCGCCTGAACCGCCCTGTGCATTTTGTATCGCGTACTCTTGCTTTACCTTGGTGAACGCCAGGCTGATCATTTCTTTGACGCCTTCGCTGCCGTTGTCGCCAGTTGGCTGTACTTGGGTGACGATCACATCGCTCATGCTGATCTTCAGGTATTCCAAAGGATTGCCACCGGCTTTGCGCACTGTCAGTACAGCCGAATCGATGTGCTTGCCGGTCAAGCAATATTTCATCAGGTTAGGACTGGATTTATCGACGTTGTGCGTAAAAGTGAGATCGTCGACAGTGGCCTTGCCAGCGCCACCGCCGCTACCGGAGTGCATGGTCGAGTTTTGGGTGATTTTCCAAGACCAGTTGAGAACTTCAATTTCATTTTTGTGTGCGGAATCCTGGCTTTCGCCGTCGATGCCATTGATTTTCAAAAAAATATCCTGCGCCATATAGAACTCCTGTTGATGAAATGGGTACTGCGTGGGTACTGCTGTAGAACACTGGGGGTGCGCGGCCTGAGATTATTCGGCCGCCATCTGGCGGCCTATCTCATCTCTATGCGATGAATCAGGCTGCCTGCTTGATCGATGGCAATTTGGCCACCAGACGCAGCGATACGGTCAAACCTTCGAGCTGGAAGTGCGGACGCAAGAAGAATTTGGCGGCATAGAAACCTGGATTGCCTTCAATCTCCTCCACCACGACTTCGGCAGCAGCGAGTGGGCGTTTTGCCTTGGTTTCTTCCGATGAATTGGTGGGATCGGCATCCACGTAATTCATGATCCATTCGTTCAACCAGCGTTGCATGTCGTCGCGCTCTTTGAACGCGCCGATCTTGTCGCGCACGATGCATTTCAGATAATGCGCAAAGCGTGAGCTGGCGAACAGATAAGGAAGACGTGCCGACAGGTTGGCGTTGGCGGTTGCATCGGCGTCGTAATATTCAGCCGGCTTTTGCAGCGATTGCGCACCGATAAAGGTGGCGTGATCGGTGTTCTTGCGGTGCACCAGCGGGATGAATCCGGCTTTTGCCAGTTCTGCTTCGCGTCGATCCGAGATGGCAATCTCGGTCGGGCATTTGATGTCGATGCCGCCGTCATCCGTTGGGAAGGTGTGGCAAGGCAGGTTGGCAACCGTACCGCCGCTTTCCACACCACGGATCATGGTGCACCAGCCGTGTTGCTTGAAGCTGCGGTTGATGTTGACGGCCATTGCGTAGGCGGCGTTGTTCCACACGTATTTTTTATGATCGGCGCCGTCGGTTTGCTCTTCAAAATTGAACTCGTCGACGGGGTTGGTTTTAGCGCCGTAGGGCAAACGCGACAGAAAACGGGGCATCGCCAAACCGATATAGCGCGCATCTTCGGTGTTACGCAATGAATTCCACGCAGCGTGTTCCAGATTCGACGTGATCTTCGCCAGGTCGCGCGGGTTGGCCAATTCCTGCCATGAATCCATTTGCAAGCCGGCTGGCGAGGCGCCGGCAATGAATGGCGAATGCGCTGCGGCGGAAATCTTGGCAATCGCTGCCAGCAATTCAACGTCTGGCGGGGTGTGATCAAAATAATAATCCGCTATCAGGCAGCCGTAGGGTTCGCCGCCGAGTTGACCGTATTCTTCTTCATAAACACGCTTGAAGATAGGGCTCTGATCCCACGCCACGCCTTTGTGACGACGTACGGTACGGCGCATTTCGTCCTTGGAAATATCCATGAAACGAATTTTGAGTTGCTCGTCGGTTTCGGTATTCGAGACCAGATGATGCAGACCGCGCCAGGCCGATTCCAGTTGCTGGAATTCTTCCTTATGCAAGATCAAGTTGATTTGCTCGGACAATTTACGATCGATCTCGGCGATCACGGCTTCAATTGCGGAATAGGCGTCGTCGCTGATGGTGGCCGAGTTGCGTAATGCTTGTTCTGCCAGGGTGCGGACCGCCGATTCGACTGCCGCGCGCGCCTGATCGGTTTTAGGCTTGAACTCGCGGTCAAGCAAGGCGGTAAATTCGTCGGCGCTGGCGAACTGGGTTGCGCCCTGGGTTGCGCCTTGCACTACTTGTGCCTCTTGGGTATTTTTGGACTGCGCTTTCGCTTGCATGGGAACTCCTTCGGTCAAATGCGATTTCATGAATGGCGTTAAGAATGGCGATTAGGTCTTGCTTTCCGCTTTACCGTTGTCATCGCTTTTTTGCCTGGGTTCTGCCGCCAGGGCTTTCATCAATGCCGGATCCTGCAGCAATTGATGGAGCAATCCTTCGGCGCCGGACTTGCCATCCATGTAGGTCTGCAGATTGGCTAATTGCGTGCGCGCTTCGAGCAACTGCTTGAGTGCATCGACCTTGGTAGCCACTGCTGCCGGTGAAAAATCTTCCATGCTTTCAAACGTCATATCGACCATCAGGTGACCTTCATCCGACAAGGTATTAGGAACAGAGAAAGCAACGCGCGGTTGAATTGCTTTCATGCGTTCGTCGAAATTGTCGATATCGATATCGAGAAATTTGCGATCGCCCACGGGCGGCAGATCTGCGACAGGCTTGCCGGATACATCGGCCAATACGCCCATGACGAAAGGAAGCTCGATCTTCTTCTCGGAACCATAGATTTCGACGTCATATTCGATTTGCACGCGAGGTGCGCGATTGCGGGCGATGAACTTCTGGGAACTATTGCTAACGCTCATAAAAACTCCGATGGGTAAAAGGTTGATCAAGTACAAAACAGCATTAGGGATACAGCGCTCTCAAGCCGATGCTGCCGGCACAGGGAGTCAACACGGTCATGCATAGGCAATCTGGTAGCTGAGATCGCTAGACTGACTATCGAAATCGACGACGATTTTCTGGATCGTGCGCTTTTCTTCTGACGCATCCAGCCAATGGGCTGACAGCCGAGGCAGGATGCGTTGTTCGATGAAGCCGGCCAGCAAGCGCGCGCCGGTTTCATGGGTGCCGCATTGATCGACGATATGCGTTACCACCGCAGCGGTGATATCGAGAGCGATACCGTGGTGCGACTCCATGCGCTTGACCACCTTTTGCAGATGCAGCTGGACGATGTTGGCCAGAGCTTCGTCTTGCAACGGGAAGAATGGGACCGTCGTCAATCGGCCGAGGAAGGCAGCCGGGAACACCTTGCGCAACTCGGGTTGCAACATATCGCGCAGCGTCTCTGGCTCTGGCGTCTGCAGCGGGGTATCGCATAGGCTGGCAATCAGGTCCGAGCCGGTATTGCTGGTCAGTAAAATGACGGTATTTTTAAAATCGATGTAGCGGCCCTCGCCATCTTCCATCCAGCCTTTGTCGAACACTTGATAAAACATTTCGTGCACGTCGGGATGCGCTTTTTCTATTTCATCCAGCAACACCACACTATAAGGACGACGGCGCACCGCTTCAGTCAGTACGCCGCCTTCACCGTACCCGACATAACCCGGCGGGGAGCCTTTTAGCGTCGAGACGGTATGTGCTTCCTGAAACTCGCTCATGTTGACGGTGATCAGATTCTGTTCGCCGCCGTACAGCGCGTCGGCTAAAGCCAAAGCGGTTTCAGTCTTGCCAACTCCGGATGGGCCGACTAACAAAAATACGCCGACCGGTTTATTCGGGTCGGACAGATGTGCTCGTGAAGTCTGGATGCGCTCGCCAATGGCAAGCAGCGCATGGGCTTGGCCTACCACGCGTTGCGCCAGTCGCGCTGGCAGCTGCCTGACGGCGGCAATATCGTCATGCACCATATTGCCAACGGGAATGCCCGTCCAGTCGGCGACAATCGCGGCGACCACCGCCTCACTGACATGCGCTTGGATCAAGGGGACGTCTGGTTGCAGAGTGTCGAGTTGCTTTTCCAGCGCGCCCAGATCGGCTAGAAGCTTGCCGTGGCTATCCATGGTTTCGCATGAATCCGGTAGCGCTAACAATTCATTCCGCTTCGCAACAATGGCCTTGATGAGAATCAGCTCCTGCTGCCAACGCATCTCCAGTAAATCCAGTTCGCTCTGCTGCCCGTCAATACGCGCGTCGATATGCGCCAGACGCTTGGCGTTTGCCTTGCCGATGCTGGCTTCACGTAGCAGCAAATCGCGCTCAACCTGCCCTGCCGCCAGCCGCTCGCGCAGGTAGTCGACACGCGCCGGCGGCGCATGCAGAGATAAAGCAACCCGCGCGCAGGCGGTATCGAGCAGGCTGATTGCCTTGTCTGGCAACTGGCGCGACGGAATGTAGCGGTGCGACAAGGTGACAGCCGCGCGTACCGCCTCATCCATGATCCACACCTGATGATGCTGGGTAAATGTGGCGACCAACCCACGTACCATATCGATCGCAGCCGCCTCTTCCGGCTCCATCACTTGCAGCACCTGGAAACGCCGCGTCAGCGCCGGATCTTTTTCGATGTGACGCTTGTACTCGCTCCAGGTGGTAGCGCCGATGGTGCGCAATGTGCCGCGTGCCAGCGCCGGCTTTAGCAAGTTGGCGGCGTCGCCAGTACCGGCCTGGCCGCCGGCGCCAATCAGCGTATGGACTTCGTCGACGAACAGGATGACCGGCTGAGCCGAGCGCGCGGCTTCTTCAAGCACACCTTTCAATCGGGATTCGAACTCCCCTTTCATACTGGCGCCGGCGAGCAAGGCGCCGAGATCCAGACTGAGCAGGCGGACATCCTTCAAGCTGGGGGGAACCTGCTCTAGCGCAATTGCCAGCGCCAGTCCTTCGACGACTGCGGTTTTGCCGACACCGGCTTCACCGGTGAGCAGAGGATTGTTTTGCCGCCTGCGCAGGAGAATATCGACCATGGTGCGAATTTCATGTTCGCGGCCGATGACAGGATCGATGCGTCCGGAGCGGGCATGTTCAGTGAGATCGGTGCAATACTGCGACAAAGACGATTTATCGGTTCCGGGCGCGGCGATGGCGTTGCTGGCTTCACCGGGAGCTGCCCCCGGCAGGCCGGAACCATCGTGCGATAACTCATGGCGCTCCGGCGACTCAAGCACAATGGATGGTAAAAGATCGGACAGGCCCTGCAGGGGAATGTTGGCAAATACCGGAGAAATGCTCAGCAGAACACGCCGCAAATCAGAGGTTTCCATTAACGCCAGCAACAGCCAGGCGCCACGGATGCGATGATCGCCGGCAAGCAAGCTCGCCACTATCCAGGCCCGTTCAATCGCTGCCTCTATATGGTGAGAAAAATCGCTGATAGAAGTTGCGCCCGCCGGAAGCGACGCTAATGCGGATGCCAGATCACGATCCAGCGTCGCCGTGTCTATCTGGAAATGCCGTAAGACACGCTGCCAGTCACCGTCCGCAAGTTGATGCAACTGGTTCAACCAATGCACCAACTCAACGTAGGGATTGCCCCGCAATTTACAGAACGCGGTTGCGGATTCGATCGCCTTAAAAAGAGTGGTATCGAGTTTGCCGAAAAGGATATGGCGGGAAAGACTCATCGTGATGCACCTGTTTTGTTTTATTTTTCGGTGTGGCGCCGCAGCGGAAGATGGGAGTTACGGTGAGTGACAAGAAGGTTTTTCACCATTGCCTTGTTGAGGTCAAAATTTTTCATTGATTAGTTTTCATTTGTTAAGCGTGACCACTATTTGCTCTCGTCACATTTGAATTGCCTGGCACAGTAAGAATGGTTCAGCCGAAGTGTTTTTTTCACATTATTGCCGAATTGCCAATTCATCAATTGTCAGACTTATGGTCGCGAAAACCAATAGGCTGGATTTCTAGGAAAATTTAGGAAATTGAGGTAAGCTGAAAAGTTGCTAAAAATTCATGCATTGCGCAGATGCGCAATTTGAAGAATGGCGCCCCGCCATTGGCGCGCGTTGCCCGCGGCGAGAAAAACCGCCGCGCTCCTTAATCCGAGACTGTCAATGGCAGGTAGAGGCTGTAGCGGCACCAGTGAAAAGACCGCATCATTCCATTAACCAAGTAAGCCATTGAAGCTGGCAATGGCTACGGCGTCGCCGATTTTATCGACATTGAATTTGTCTTTAATAACGCTTAGCTGGCGATATAGCTTGCTTGGAGTGCTGCCAAGTTTTGCGCTGATTTCTGTTACCGCAAAGCCGTTTTTCGTCTGTTGCAACAGAACTATTTCTTCTTCGCTGAGATTGAATTTACGCGCGGCGTTGGCTCTCAAAAAACGAATCCACCAATCAAGCAACTCCATGCCTAGTGCGCGGTAGGAAATTCGATGGCGGTATACCAATTGATTGCCGATCTCCGGTGGCTGGTCCACGCCGATATACAGAAGGCCAATGCGTTCATTTGCATTTTGGCTGCTATGAGTCGGTATCACCATTCCGCTTTTGAAGCCATACGTGGCGGCGACGCGCATCATTTCGATCTGACCACTCGTCTGCAGCACAATTTGATCAGCCATGACCGGTTCGGTGTTATGCCGGCTATATTCAATAAACGGGTCATTCATAAACCATTTGCGCTCGTTGTATATCCGGCACCATTGCGGATCGCACCCAATGGAATAGCGATAGCTTTCCCTATCGTCGCGTCTATCGTCAGATGTCAATGTGGAGTACACATATGACGTTGCCCCCAACGCAATCACAACTTGTTTGGTGACTGCCGCCACTTCGGCTTCTGTTTGGCAACTGGATATTTTGTTCAGCGCGGCATAGGCATCCTGCGGTAGAAAATTTTCTATTTCCATCTCGAATCTTCTTTAGCAATAGTTTCCGGTGCAAAAACTTTGTAAATTGACATTTAATTTTCAAATTATAAACCTTTCCCTCGATTAATTATCTTTTTATTAATTAATTTAGCAAAAAAAATGATTATTCCGATTCTGTTACGCATGGAGACTTACTGACGAATTGCCAATAACCATCTGATTGTTCATCCTCTTCGCAAAAGAAAGATAGCAAGCCATTCGCCGTAAACTGAAAAAGCCGCTGCAGATAACATATCTGCAGCGGCTTCTGCCTGATGCGGAGAACCGCTCCTGTCGCTTACTTCGCGACGATGAAGTTCTTCAATTCAATCGCTTCCAGCGCTTAGCCCAACTCTTCCAGGCGAATCTTGGTCACCGTGCCAACCACGGTAGCCAAGGCTTCGATCTTTGCAATCGCCGCTTCGACATTCTTTTCCTGCGTCTGATGCGTCAGCATGATGATGTCAGTTTGGGTCTCGCCGGCAGCCGGTTCCTTTTGCAGCATGGCGTCGATCGAAATCGACGAGTCGGCCAGGATCCGCGTGACATCCGCCAGCACGCCGGACTGATCGGCGACGTGCAGGCGCAGGTAATAGCTGGTGGTGATTTCGGCCATCGGCAGAATCGGCGTATCTGCCATGGCGTTCGGCTGGAATGCCAGATGCGGTACGCGATGCTCAGGATCGGCAGTCGCCAGACGCGTAATATCGACCAAATCCGCAATCACCGCCGAAGCGGTAGGCTCAGCGCCGGCGCCCTTGCCGTAATACAGCGTATCGCCGACCGCGTCGCCGCGCACCAGCACCGCATTCATGGCGCCTTCGACATTGGCGATCAGGCGCGCGCTCGGGACCAGCGTCGGATGCACGCGCAGCTCGATGCCGCCCGCGGTACGCTTGGTGATGCCGAGCAGCTTGATGCGGTAGCCGAGTTGTTCGGCGTAGCGGATGTCGGTGGCCTGCAGCTTGGTGATGCCCTCCACATGCGCTTTACCGAACTGCACCGGAATGCCGAACGCGATCGAGGCCATGATGGTCAGCTTGTGCGCCGCGTCCACGCCTTCGATATCGAAAGTAGGATCGGCTTCGGCGTAACCCAGGCGTTGCGCTTCTTTCAGCACGACGTCGAAGTCAAGCCCCTTGTCGCGCATTTCGGACAGGATGAAATTGGTGGTGCCGTTGATGATGCCGGCGATCCACTGGATGCTGTTGGCGGTCAGACCTTCGCGCAACGCTTTAATGATAGGAATGCCGCCGGCAACCGCCGCTTCAAACGCGACGATCACGCCCTTTTCTTGCGCTGCCTTGAAAATCTCGTTGCCGTGCATCGCGATCAGCGCCTTGTTGGCGGTGACCACATGCTTGCCGTTGGCAATTGCCTGCAATACCAGATCCTTGGCGATGCCGTAACCGCCGATCAATTCGATGACGATATCGATATCGGGATTGTTGACGACCAGCTTGGCGTCGTTGACCACCGCGACTTCACCGTTGGTCAGTTGTCTGGCGCGCTCGATATCGAGATCGGCCACCATCGTAATCTCGATAGCTCTCCCTGCGCGCGCTGCAATCTCTTGCTGATTGCGCTTCAATACGTTGAACGTGCCGGAACCGACCGTACCTATGCCAAGCAAACCTACCTTGATGGATTTCATGATCTCTGCTGTCTGTGAAAAAATCTGCTGATACCGGGCCGACTGCTACGCCAGCCCGGCGTGTTTAAAAAAATCTACCTAAAACTTATTAAGCCCTGCCGTGGCGGCGCCGATAACCTTCGAGGAAACTGGCGATGCGCCCCATCGAATCGGCCAGATCGTCGGTGTTCGGCAAGAACACCACGCGGAAATGGTCCGGCGTCGGGCAGTTGAAACCGGTGCCCTGGACGATCAATACCCGCTGCTCCGCCAACAATTCATAGGCAAAATCCTGATCGTCCGTGATCGGATACATCTTCGGATCAAGACGCGGGAACATGTACAGCGCGGCCTTCGGTTTGACGCAGGTGACGCCCGGGATATCGGTCAGCAATTTGTAAGCCATATCGCGCTGGCGCGTCAGACGGCCTTGCGGCGCGACCAGATCGTTGATGCTCTGGTAGCCGCCCAGCGCAGTCTGGATCGCATATTGGCCCGGCGCATTGGCGCACAGGCGCATCGACGCCAGCATGTTCAAGCCTTCGATATAACCCTTGGCGTGTTTTTTCTCGCCCGACACCACCATCCAGCCGGCGCGGTAGCCGCAGGAACGATAGTTTTTCGACAAACCGTTGAAGGTAATGAACAGCACATCGTCGGCCAGCGAAGCCAGCGAGGTATGGGTCTCGCCGTCGTATAGCACTTTGTCGTAGATCTCGTCGGCGAAAATGATCAGCTGATGCTCGCGCGCCAGGTCGACGATCTGTTGCAGCAACTCCACCGGATACAGGGCGCCGGTCGGGTTGTTCGGGTTGATGACGACAATCGCGCGGGTATTCGAATTGATTTTCTTTTTGATATCTTCGATATCGGGAAACCAGCCGGCCTGCTCGTCGCAAACATAATGGCGCGGAATCCCGCCGGACAAGCTGACTGCGGCGGTCCAGAGCGGATAGTCGGGCGACGGCACCAGCACTTCATCGCCGGTGTTGAGCAAGGCGTTCATGCTCATCACGATCAGCTCCGAGGCGCCGTTGCCCAGGTAGATATCGTCGATCGTGACGCCCTGGATCTGCTTTTGCTGGCAATAATGCATCACCGACTTGCGCGGCGCAAACATGCCTTTGGAATCGGTATAGCCGGAGGCGTTGCCCATGTTGCGGATCATGTCCTGCACGATTTCATCGGGCGGCTCGAAACCGAACACGGCCAGGTTGCCGATGTTCAGTTTGATGATCTTATGGCCCTCTTCCTCCATTTGCCGCGCTTTTTCCAGCACGGGGCCACGAATGTCATAACAAACATCATCCAGTTTTTTCGATTTTTGAATCGGTCGCACAGCACAATCCTTGTATTTTACGCAACATTATCCAGCTTTAAAAAGCTGTCTGGAAAATTGGGTTATCGTCACACTTGAGTACGTGCGCCGCAGCAAATGCAAGCAGCAGCCCCTTGTAAGGGCGCTCCAAACCATTTCACGACTTTTCAGACAGCTTTTCGGCGGTGCACAAATAACCGCCAGAACTGCCCATTCTGCCGAAAGCGTGAGGTTTTATCAATCAATACCGCAAGTTTGCCTACGGAAAACGCTACAATGCAGCACTTTATTTTCCACTTTTCGGAAATTTGCACGTCGGCCGCGGTCTATCCTGTGGTTTTGCTAATTATTGCCAGGTAGGATTTGTCCCTCAACGTGTAAAGACAACGCCATGAAGCTACATACCACCCCGACTCAACAGTATCAGACAGTCACGGCCTACGACGACAAGGGCGTGGAAATCAACGCGGTCCGCTATGAGCACAGCTTGCTGGTGCTGCCGGAAGCGGCGCCGGTGCCGTGGCCGGTGAGCGATTTCGACGCTCTCCATGCCGAACATTTTGCCCACATCGACAGTACCCGGCCCGATGTCGTGATCCTCGGCACCGGCCTGCGGCAACGGTTTGTGCACCCGAAACTGACCACCGTGCTGACCGCGCGCCGCATCGGCGTCGAGTGCATGGACAATCAGGCCGCTTGCCGCACTTACAACATTTTGATGGCCGAGGGACGCAAAGTCGCCCTGGCGCTGATTTTCAATACCGACAAGGAAACCGCCCAAGATGCGTGAACTGCATAAATCAAGAACTTTCGTCTGGCTGCTGTTCCTGCTGTTTTGCATCATCTGGTTTTACATGCTCGGCGCCCGCACACTGGTGCCGACCGATGAGGGTCGTTATGCCGAAATGGCGCGTGAAATGGTGGCCACCGGCGACTGGATCACCTTGCGGCTGAACGGGCTCAAATACTTTGAGAAGCCGCCGCTGCAAACCTGGATGAACGCCCTCACCTTCGAGCTGTTTGGGCTGGGGGAATGGCAGGCGCGCCTGTGGACCGGTTTGTGCGGCTTGCTGGGCGTGGTATTGACAGCATTCACCGGCAGCCGCGTTTTCTCCCCGCGCATCGGCTTTTATGCGGCGCTGGTGCTCGGCTCCAGCTTCCTGTGGGCCGGACTGGGCCACATCAATACGCTGGACATGGGCTTGTCCGGCATGATGACGATTGCATTGTGCGCCTTGCTGCTGGCGCAGCGCAGCGACATCAGCCATGGCGAACAGCGCAACTGGATGCTGCTGTGCTGGGCCGGCATGGCGCTGGCGGTATTGTCGAAAGGTTTGATTGGCCTGGTATTGCCGGGTGCGGTATTAGTGCTGTACACCCTGTTTTCGCGCGACTGGCCGATCTGGAAACGGCTGCATCTGGTATTGGGCCTGATCCTGTTCTTTCTCATCACCACGCCGTGGTTCGTGCTGATCTCCATGAAGAATCCTGAATTCCCGCAGTTTTTCTTTATCCACGAACAATTCCAGCGCTTCACCAGCAAGATCCATAACCGCTACGGCCCGCCCTACTACTTCATTCCTATCCTGATATTGGGCATCGTGCCTTGGCTTGGCGTCTTGTTCCAAAGCTTGTGGAACGGCGCGCGCGAGCGTAGTGCGGCGTCAGGCTTCCAGCCGAAAAAAATGCTGCTGATCTGGAGCGTATTCATTTTCGTCTTCTTCAGCATTTCCGACTCCAAGCTGCCGTCGTACATCCTGCCGATCTTCCCGGCGCTGGCGCTGCTGATTGCCTGCCAGCTGGATAACGCCAGCAACAAATCGGTGCAAGCTTCGGCGCTGCTGCTGCTGCTGCCGGCTATCGCCGGCCTGGCTTTGTCGTCCAAAATTCCGACGCTGGCCAAGGACGCTTACTCCCTGCCCTTGATGCAAGCGCATGTGCCTTGGGTTTTCGCCGCCTCCGTGGTCGGCTTCGTTGGCGCCATAGCGGCGTTGCTGCTGGTGCGCCGGCAAAGAGAATGGGCCGTCGTCGCCCTCGCCGCCAGCGGCTTCATCGGCGGCCAGCTGCTGATGTACGGCCACGATCCGCAGGGACGTTATTCGGCCGGGATCGACCTGGTGCCAGCCATCAATGCCGAAATGACGCCGCAAACCACGCTGTACGTGGTCGGCAAATATGAACAGGCGCTGCCGTTCTACCTGCGCCGCACCATGACCATGGTGCAGCACATGGATGAACTGGAGTTCGGCATCGGCCAGCAACCGCAATTGTGGATTCCGACTATCGATGCGTTTGTCGTCAAATGGACTGCCGACCATGCCGCCGGCAAAAAGGACATCGCCATCATCCGCCCGGAAAACTACCGTGAACTGGAACAACGCGGCGTGCCGATGCGGGTCCTCGGCCAGGATCCGCGCCGCGTGGTGGTGACCAATCAGGGAATTCCTGCCGCCGCCGCGCTCGCAACGCCAGCCGCCGGCGCGACTGAACCAGCGCCAGCCGCTACGGTGACTGAACCGCCGGCAGCGTCGGCAGCAACTGCACCATAACCAAGCATACACATGAATATCACCACTTTTGCCTTTATCCTCGCCGGCGTCTGCCTTAACGCCGTAGCCCAGTTGCTGCTGAAAGCCGGCACCAACGCGGTCGGCGCGATCCACCTGACACCGCAAAACTGGTTTGCCATCGGCCTCAAGCTGGCCACCCAGCTGCCGATTCTGGGCGGCCTGACCTGCTATGTCATCTCGGTAATGGTCTGGATCATCGGCCTGTCGCGGGTTGACGTCACGATTGCCTATCCGATGCTGTCGATGGGCTATATCATCAGCGCCATTGGCGCCTGGTATTTTTTGGGCGAAGCGATCACCGCTCAACGCCTGCTGGCAATCGGCATCATCATCGTCGGCGTGGTATTGCTAACCCGTAGCTAAATCCCTATACATAAGCTGTCGATCGCTCCATCACGACTTTCCTCCAAACTTACATCGGATTTCACAACCAATATGAGCCAACAACCGTTCCTGCCGTTTGCCAAGCCCACCATCGACGAAGCTACCATCGCCGCAGTTGGCGACGTCTTGCGCTCCGGCTGGATTGCCAGCGGCCCCAAGGTGCTGGAGTTCGAAAAGCAGCTGTCGGAGTATTTCGGCGGCCGTCCGGTACGCACCTTCAATTCCGGCACCTGCACCATGGAAACCGCCTTGCGCGTGGCTGGCGTCGGCGCCGGCGATGAAGTCATCACCACGCCGATTTCCTGGGTTGCCACCGCCAACGTGATTATCGAAACCGGCGCCACGCCGGTGTTCGCCGACATCGATCCGGTCACCCGCAATATCGATCTGGCCAAGGTCGAAGCTGCCATCACGCCGCGCACCAAGGCCATCATTCCGGTCTACCTGTCAGGCCTGCCGGTCGACATGGATCGGCTGTACGCGCTGGCAAAAAAACATAATCTGCGCGTAGTGGAAGATGCCGCCCAAGCGCTGGGATCGACCTGGAACGGCCAGCGCATCGGCGCTTTCGGCGATTTTGTCTCGTTCAGCTTCCAGGCCAACAAGAACATCACTTCATCCGAAGGCGGATGCCTGGTCCTGAACAATGCCGACGAAGCGCGGCTGGCAGAAAAATATCGCTTGCAGGGCGTGACCCGCAGCGGCTTCGACGACCTTGATGTCGATGTCCTGGGCGGCAAATTCAATATGACCGACGTCGCGGCAGCCATCGGCCTCGGCCAGTTTGCCCACATTGACGCCATCACTGCCCATCGGCGTGAACTGGCACGGCATTATTTCGCTTGTTTCGGCAGCGATTTTGAAGAGAAATACGGCGCCCAGCTGCCGATCGCCGACTTCGATAACAGCAACTGGCACATGTTTCAGCTGGTGCTGCCGGAGCGCAAGGACGGCAGGCCGGCGCGCGCCACCTTCATGGAACAGATGCAGCAGCGCGGCATCGGCATCGGCTACCACTATCCGGCAATCCATCTGCTCAGCATGTACCGTGCACGCGGCTTCAAGGAAGGCATGTTCCCGGTGGCGGAAAGAGTCGGCCGCCTGATCGTATCGCTGCCGATGTTTAACGCCATGACAAAGAACGATGTCGAACGCGCGGTCTCCGCGGTAAAATCCGTGCTTCAACAAAACTAACAACGCTTGATGAAACCAGAACTTTCCGTCGTCATCCCGGTATACAACGAAGAATCGGGCCTCGCCAAACTGTTCGAGCGCCTCTACCCGGCGCTCGATGCACTTGGCATCAGCTATGAAATCCTGTACGTCAACGACGGCAGCCGCGACAAATCGGCAGCGATATTGGCCGAACAGTTCCGGTTACGTTCAGATGTCACCCGCGTGGTGCTGTTCAACGGTAATTTCGGCCAGCACATGGCGATACTGGCGGGCTTTGAAGCCAGCCGCGGCGAGATCGTCGTCACCTTGGACGCCGACCTGCAAAATCCGCCGGAAGAAATCGGCAACCTGATCGCCAAGATGCGCGAGGGTTACGATTACGTCGGCTCGATCCGCCGCAAACGCCAGGATTCGGCCTGGCGCACGATTGCCTCCAAGGCGATGAATGTGCTGCGCGAAAAAATCACCGGCATCAAGATGACCGACCAAGGCAATATGCTGCGCGCCTATGGCCGCAACGTGGTCGACCTGATCAATCAATGCCGGGAAGTCAACACCTTCGTGCCGGCGCTGGCTTACACCTTTGCCCGCAAGGAGACCGAAATCGTGGTCGAGCATGAAGAACGCTCGGCCGGCGAATCGAAGTACTCGCTGTATAGCCTGATCCGCCTGAATTTCGACCTGGTCACCGGCTTTTCGATCGTGCCCTTGCAGTTGTTTTCGCTGATAGGGATTGCCCTGTCGTTCGCTTCCGCGGCGCTGTTTGCGATCCTGGTGGCGCGCCGCTTCCTGTTCGGCGCTGAAGTCCAAGGGGTGTTCACGCTGTTCGCGTTTGCCTTCTTCCTGATGGGCATGATCCTGTTCGGCATCGGCCTGGTCGGCGAATACGTCGGCCGTATTTATCAGCAAGTGCGGGCGCGGCCGCGTTACGTGGTGCAGGCCATGCTGGAACAATCCTCGGCAGAGGATAAAGAAGCATCATGAAAGCCATCGTTTTTGCCTATCACAACGTCGGCGTGCGCTGCCTGAAAGTTTTGCTGGCGCGCGGCGTCGATGTCGCGCTGGTGATTACCCACGAAGACAATCCGCAGGAAACCATCTGGTTCGAATCGGTGGCCGCACTGTGCCAGTTGCACGGCATTCCGAGCATCTCCCCCAACGATCCCGCCACGCCTGAATTGCTGGCCCAGGTCGCCGCCTTGCAACCGGATTTCATCTTCAGTTTCTACTACCGCCACATGCTGCCGGTGGCTCTGCTGGCGCTGGCCAGGCACGGCGCCTACAATATGCACGGCTCGCTGCTGCCTAAATATCGCGGCCGGGTGCCGATCAACTGGGCGGTGCTGCATGGCGCCATCGAAACCGGCGCCACCCTGCATGAAATGGCAGCAAAACCGGACGCCGGCGCTATCGTGGCGCAAACCGCGGTGCCGATTCTGCCCGACGACACCGCCTACGAAGTATTCGGCAAAGTCGTGGTTGCCGCCGAGCAGACGTTATGGAATGTGCTGCCCGCCATGCTGGCAGGGAAAATCCCCCGCTTGCCGAATGACTTGTCGCAAGGCAGTTATTTCGGCGGCCGCAAGCCGGAGGATGGCAAAATCGACTGGAATCAACCCGCGCATGAGGTGTACAACCTGTACCGGGCGGTTGCGCCGCCCTATCCTGGCGCCTGGACTATTATCAAAGAGCGCACTTTTATTATCGGAAAAGCATATTTATCGGCCGACTTGATCGAAAACCTGCCGGCAAATTTGCCTCGGGGCTTGGCGGTAGTGGATAATCGCATTGTTGGCGTCTGTGGCGATGGCCGCGCGCTGTTGATTAACGAATTGCTGGCAGACGGTCAAGCCATCACGCCAGAAGCATTGCAAAACATCCTTTTATAAAACCAGCTGCATCATTTCGCGGGCAAGGCAGGATCTGTTTTTTCTACCCTTCCAGCAAGAATTGCAGTGTTTGAAAAAGCCGCTTTGCGGAATTTCAAACCAACAACAATAGATCAATATGAAAAAAGTCCTCATCCTCGGCGTCAATGGTTTCATCGGCCACCACCTGTCCAAGCGCATCCTGGAAACCACCGATTGGCATGTCTACGGCATGGACATGATGACCGACCGCATCCGCGATCTGCTGGACAACGATGCCTACAAATCGCGTATGCACTTCTTCGAGGGCGACATCACCATCAACAAGGAATGGGTTGAATACCACGTCAAGAAATGCGATGTGATCCTGCCGCTGGTGGCGATCGCCACGCCATCGACCTACGTCAAGCAACCGCTGCGCGTATTCGAACTGGATTTCGAAGCCAACCTGCCTATCGTGCGTTCGGCTGCCAAGTACGGCAAGCATCTGGTATTCCCATCGACTTCCGAAGTGTATGGCATGTGCCACGATGAAGAGTTCGATCCGGAGCAGTCCGAACTGATCTGCGGCCCGATCAACAAGCCGCGCTGGATCTACTCCTGCGCCAAGCAATTGATGGATCGCGTGATCTGGGGTTACGGCATGGAAGAAGGCTTGAACTTCACGCTGTTCCGTCCGTTCAACTGGATCGGCGCCGGCCTCGATTCAATCCATACGCCGAAAGAAGGCAGCTCACGCGTGGTCACTCAGTTCTTCGGCCATATCGTGCGCGGCGAGAACATCTCCCTGGTCGATGGCGGTCAGCAAAAACGTGCGTTCACTTACATCGACGACGGCATCGACGCCCTGATCAAGATCATCGCCAACAAAGACGGCGTTGCCAGCGGCAAGATCTACAATATCGGCAATCCGGTCAACAACTACTCGATCCGCGATCTGGCCGACATGATGTTGAAACTGGCTGCAGAATATCCGGAGTACGCTGACTCGGCGAAGAAGGTCAAGCTGGTCGAGACCACTTCTGCCGCCTACTACGGCAAAGGTTATCAAGACGTGCAGAATCGCGTGCCGAAAATCACCAACACATGCGACGAACTGAACTGGCAACCGACCACCACCATGGCTGATACCTTGCGCAATATTTTCGATGCGTATCGCGGCCAGGTTGCCGAAGCTCGCGCTTTGATGGACTAACAGACATGGAGTGGAACAGCCGTTTTTATAAGGCTGCTCCACTCCATGTAATTGAATAACGTAGCAGCTGAATCCGCCTCACGCATCTGATCGTCGGCCCAGAAGTTTTCCCATCCCTTCTTTCTCGCCAGCCCAAACAACTTGCCGCTCCTCACCTTAAAAATCGACGCCGACACCTATCGCGGCACCCGTGAAGGGGTACCGAATCTGGTGCGCCTGCTGAGAAAATATCAGGCTCGCGCCACTTTTCTGTTTTCGCTCGGGCATGACCATACCGGCTGGGCGCTGAAGCAAGTATTTCGCCCCGGCTTTTTCCAGAAAGTGTCGCGTACCTCGGTAGTCGAACATTACGGCCTCAAGACCTTGATGTACGGCGTGCTGCTGCCGGCGCCGGATATCGGCAAGACTTGCGCGAAATACATGCAGGCAGTGCGCGACGCCGGCTTCGAATGCGGCGTCCACACCTGGGATCACCGTGTCTGGCAAGACCATGTCCGGCAGCGCGGCGCCGACTGGACCAGCCAGCAGATGCAACGCTCGTTCGAGCGCTTCACCCAGGTTTTCGGCCAAGCGCCGAAAACCCACGGCGCCGCCGGCTGGCAAATGAATCCCTACGCCTTCGAGCAGCTGGAAAAATTCGGCATCGCCTATGCCTCCGACGGACGCGCCATGTTGCGCGACAACGGCGCCCTGGCCGATGCTGCCGCCGGACCGCATCGCCTGCAGGTGAACGGCAAGACGCTGGCATGCATACAATTGCCAACCACCCTGCCGACGCTGGATGAACTGCTGGGCAGAAGCTTCAACGGCGTTGAATTGACGCCGGCGAATATCGCGGCCCATATCCTGGCACTGACCGCGACACCGCGCGATCATGTATTTACTCTGCACGCAGAGCTTGAAGGCCAAAAACTCGCCCCCATATTTGAACAATTGCTGCGGGGCTGGCAGGCGCAGGGCTATGATCTGGTCGCGATGGAAGATTATTATCGACACGTCAAAGACCGGCAATTACCCATTGTCCCTCTCGCGTGGGCGGAGTTGCCGGGACGATCGGGTGAGATGATCATGCAGGCACAGGCAAGCAGCAGCTGATCAGTGCGGACACCCTGATTGGCAACCGATTCATCATAAATTAATGAACAGGACAATACAGTGGCTGACAATCCTTCCATCATCGACATGACGGTGCCCGACTTCTCTGCAGCCATGACCGGCGAACAGACATTCAAGTTGTCGAACTATCACGATCAAAAAATAGTGTTGTATTTTTATCCCAAGGACAACACGCCTGGCTGCACCACCGAGGCTATCCAGTTCCGCGACTTGTACCCGGAGTTTCAACGGAACAATACCCTGATATTCGGCGTCAGCCGCGACAGCATTCGCTCTCACGAAGGTTTCAAAAACAAGCTGGGGCTGCCCTTCGACCTGATCGCCGATCCTGACGAAACGCTGTGCGCCATGTTCAATGTGATGAAAATGAAAAACATGTACGGCAAGCAAGTGCGCGGCATCGAGCGCAGCACCTTTGTGATTGACGCCGCCGGCACATTGGTGAAAGAATGGCGTGGAGTGAAGGTGCCATCGCATGTTGAGGAAGTATTGGAGTTTGTAAGTCATTGAATTCACAAAAAATCATTTCTGGAAGCCGTTTGCGGACAAGGCCTGAGGGCCTTCCCAAACGGCTTTTT
>NZ_JAGQEG010000087.1 GCF_018305005.1 Collimonas silvisoli | reverse complement strand
CAAAAGCTGGCGAGCGTGACGGTGGCCGATGACAATCCGGGTGTGGCGCAGATGGACGCGCCGCCGCAAGCCGGGAAATCTGCAGCCCCTAAAGTTAGCAGCCAGCCGACGGCTAAAGCGAGCGACAGCGCCAGCGCGCAATTCAGCAACCTGACCAGCTGGACCTTCGGCGAATTGCCCGAACTGCTGGAAATCCAGCAGGGCAAACAAACCTTGATCGGTTTCCCGGCGCTGGTGGACCGGGCCACTCACTGCGACCTGGAAGTATTCGACGATCCGAACGAGGCGGCGCGTGTCCATCATCTCGGCTTGCGCCGGCTGTTTGCGTTGCAGCTCAAGGAACAGCTGAAATTCCTTGAAAAAAATATTCCCGGCTTGCAGCAAATGGGCATGCAATTCCTGGCGCTGGGGTCGCAGGAAGAACTGCGCGACCAGATTATTCATGCCGGACTGGAGCGCGCCTGCCTGCAACTGCCGTTGCCCAAGAATGCGGCGGAATTCGCCCAGCGCAAGGATGAGGGCAAGTCGCGCCTGGGTTTGCTGTGCAATGAAATTGCGCGGCTGGCGGCGCTGATCCTGGCCGAGTATCACGGTTTGCCGAAGCGGCTGCAAGGCGCCAAGGGGCATTCGCAGGCGGTAGCCGATATCCAGGCGCAGATGCAAGCGCTGGTGAATAAACGTTTCATTGCCGACAACGATTACGCCAACCTGACCCATTTCCCGCGTTATCTGAAAGCGGTAAATGTGCGGCTGGAGAAACTGCGCGCCGACCCAAGCCGCGATACGCGGCTGATGGCGGAGTGGGCGCAAGTGGCGACGCCGTGGCAGCGTGCGCAAAAGGATCGCAGCGGCAAGACAGATCCCAAAATGGCGGAATTCCGCTGGCTGCTGGAGGAACTGCGGGTGTCGCTGTTTGCGCAGGAATTGCGAACGCCGATGCCGGTTTCGGTCAAGCGCTTGCAGAAAGTCTGGGAAACCATGCAGCGTTAGCAGCCGTAGGCAGACAGTTACGCGTGAAATCGCTGTTTTAGAGGGGTTTTCGCGTAAAATTGCGCCGAAACCACATCACAAACTATTGCAGGCAGAAGAGGAAATACCCAATGAGCATCAAATCCGACAAATGGATACGCCGCATGGCGCAGGAAACCGGCATGATCGAGCCTTTCGAGCCGGGCCAGGTGCGCGAGGCTAACGGTCATAAGATCGTGTCTTACGGCACCTCTTCGTATGGCTACGATATCCGCTGCGCCAACGAATTCAAGATTTTTACGAACATCAACTCGACCATCGTCGACCCCAAGAATTTCGACGAGAAATCGTTTGTCGATTTCAGCGGCGACGTTTGCATCATCCCGCCCAACTCATTTGCCTTGGCGCGCACCATGGAATATTTCCGCATTCCGCGCAGCGTGCTGACTATCTGCCTCGGCAAGTCGACCTACGCGCGTTGCGGCATCATCGTCAACGTCACCCCGTTCGAGCCTGAGTGGGAAGGTTATGTCACGCTGGAGTTTTCCAACACCACGCCGCTGCCGGCCAAGATTTATGCCGGCGAAGGCTGCGCCCAGGTGCTGTTCTTCGAAAGCGATGAAATCTGCGAGACTTCCTACAAGGACCGCGGCGGCAAGTACCAAGGCCAGCACGGCGTTACCTTACCAAAAACCTGAAAGCCTGAGATGCCCAAGAACAAGCGCCCGGCGCCGCGCAAATCCAGCCTTTCCCCTGAAGACAAAGACGAAGCCGTCACCCAGCAACTGTGCGGCCTGGCGATCGACCTGGCAGAGCAGGATGGCGATGAAGCCGAAGGCGATGCTGCCGGCGCCGCCCTGCAGCAGGCCGGCATCGATTTTCACAAGATCATCAAGAAGAGCCTGCAGCAGAAAAAGGATGACATCCTGTATGACGCGATCGAGCGCGCCAAGTACGCCGATCTCGACGCCTGGCAATTCTTGAAAGGGCAGGTCGAAGAAGCCTCGGAGATTTTGCTGGTGCGCCGCGATGAAGGCAAGGTACTGGAGCTGAATGCGTTCGTGGTGCCGTTCTTCGCGCATGTCGGCGGCGGCCTCAAGCGCGAGCAGTGTTTCCAGGACCAGGAGGCATTCGATGCGCTGTCCGCCAGCTTCAAGAAAGCGCAACTGGAAGGGCCGGACGCGACCGTAGTGCTGGTCAGCCATGCCTACCACCTCGACGAAATCGACAGCATCCGTTACAGCCATCTGTTCGAAATGAACCGCGATGCGTTCGGCGCCATGGCGGACAAGAAGCTGGCGGCGACCACCGCGATCGAACGCAGCATCAGCGGTTGGCCGGAAAATCTGTTCGGGCTGGACGACCAGGCGGTCGAGCTGCGTTTCTTGCTGGGCTTCTCGCTCAAGGCCACCGATGACGTGTTCTATAAAGTGCCGGACGATGAAGCTGGCGCCGACGCTTACTTCAGTGCGCGGGAACAGCGTTTTCATGGCTGGACCGAACAAGTCGCGCCCTTGCTCAAGCGTTGCCTGATCACCGATGGCAGCGAGATCGATCTGCATTTCCTCTACCAGGACCTGTTCCATGGCGGCAAAGAGCGCGGCATTGCCGAATACTTCACGCTGCAGATGATGTCCGAGCTGAACCACGGACTCGATCAGCACGGCGTCGAGCCGTTCGACGCCAACGCCGTCGTCGGTCCGGCCGATGTGCGCGGCGAAATGCTGTTGCGGGTGAATTTGTACGGCAAGGACGGCGCCTTGCTGGCCTCATCCGAGAAGCCGCTGGTTGCCGGCGCCGACCTGCAGGTGGAAGTCGACGATACCTATGACGCGCTGCGCACGATCGGCGTCACGTCGCTGGCGGTCGCCGTGAGATTTGAAGCGGACGGCCAGCCGTCGGAAGTTCAACCCTACGTGGCATAGGGCCTTGGCGCTGTGACAGCGCCAAGGCGAGAAATTCGGGAAAAATTCGGGAGATTCGAGTGACTGAAGAAGACGCAAAGAAGATTGCCACCCATCGGCATTACAAAGGCGGCTTGTACCGCTACATCGGTGTCGCCAGGCATTCGGAAACCGAAGAGGCCATGGTGGTCTATGAACACCTGTGGCCGCATGCCCCGGGCTTGTGGGTACGGCCAGCAGAGTTGTTCAACGGCTTGCTTGAAAACGGCGCACGGCGTTTCGCGCCGGTGTAAAAGCCGAGACGTAAAAAAACCGGGACGCTCAATCGAGCCTCCCGGTTTTTTTTCGTCAGCTTATTGCTGAATTTACTGTCGCACGCAATCCACGAAGTAATCGCGTTTGCCGTTCACTTCCCGTTTCACCAAGCCATGCACGTCGGTTTCAAAGCCCGGGAATTTCTCATTGAAATCGCGTGCGAACTTGAGATAGTCGACGATGGTCTTGTTGAAGCGTTCGCCCGGAATCAATAGCGGAATGCCCGGCGGGTAAGGCGTCAGCAAGATCGAGGTGACGCGGCCTTCGAGCTGGTCGATAGGCACGCGGTCGATTTCGCGGTGGGCCATTTTCGCAAAAGCATCGGATGGCTTCATGGCCGGCTGCATGTCGGACAAATACATTTCCGTGGTCAGGCGCGCCACGTCGTAGGACTTGTAAGTTTCGTGGATCTGCTGGCACAGATCGCGCAGGCCGAGCCGCTCGTAGCGCGCATTCTTGCCGTGATTGGCGGCAGCGAATTCAGGCAGGATGCGCCAGATCGGCTGGTTCTTGTCGTAGTCGTCCTTGAACTGTTGCAACGCGGTCAGCAGCGTGTTCCAGCGGCCCTTGGTGATGCCGATGGTGAACATGATGAAGAACGAATACAGGCCGCATTTCTCGACGATAACGCCGTGCTCGGCCAGGTATTTGGTGACGATGGATGCCGGAATCCCGCTCTCGCCGAACTTGCCTTCGAGCGACAAGCCAGGCGTGACGATGGTGGCCTTGATCGGATCGAGCATGTTGAAGTTGGGCGCCAGGTTGCCGAAACCGTGCCAGTCGTCTTCAGCGCGGATCACCCAGTCTTCGCGGCTGCCGATGCCGTCTTCCGAAAAGCTGTTCGGACCCCAGACCTGGAACCACCAGTCCTGGCCCCACTCGTCGTCGATCTTCTTCATGGCGCGCCGGAAATCCAGCGCTTCCAGAATGCTTTCCTCGACCAGTGCAGTACCGCCCGGCGCTTCCATCATGGCGGCGGCGACGTCGCAAGAGGCGATGATCGAGTATTGCGGCGAAGTCGAAGTGTGCATCAGATAGGCCTCATTGAAGGCGTCCTGATCCAATTGCACGCTCTCCGATTCACGCACCAGGATTTGCGACGCCTGCGACAGGCCGGCCAGCAATTTATGGGTCGACTGGGTCGAGAAGATCATCGATTTCTTGGCGCGCGGGCGGTCCTTGCCGATCGCGTGCATGTCTTTGTAGAAATCATGGAAAGTCGCGTGCGGCAGCCAGGCTTCGTCGAAGTGCAGGGTGTCGATCTCGCCGTCGAGCATGTTCTTCAGGGTTTCGACGTTATAGATCACGCCATCGTAAGTCGATTGCGTGATGGTCAGGATGCGCGGCTTCTTGTTGGCAGCTTCACGCGCAAACGGATTGGCCTCGATTTTCTTGCGGATGCTTTCCAGCGTGAACTCTTCCAGCGGAATCGGGCCGATGATGCCGAGGTGGTTGCGGGTCGGCATCAGGAACACCGGGATTGCGCCGGTCATGATGATCGAATGCAGGATCGATTTGTGGCAGTTGCGGTCGACTACCACGATGTCGCCCGGCGCTACGGTCGAGTGCCACACCATCTTGTTGCTGGTGCTGGTGCCGTTGGTGACGAAGTAGCAATGGTCGGCGTTGAAGATGCGCGCTGCATTGCGTTCCGAATCGGCTACCGGGCCGGTGTGGTCGAGCAGCTGGCCGAGTTCTTCGACCGCGTTGCAGACGTCGGCGCGCAGCATGTTTTCACCGAAGAATTGATGGAACATCTGGCCGATAGGCGATTTCAGGAAAGCCACGCCGCCCGAGTGCCCCGGGCAATGCCAGGAGTAGGAGCCGTCTTGCGCGTAGTGCACCAGCGCCCGGAAGAAGGGCGGCGAGAGGCCGTCCAGATACGATTTTGCTTCGCGGATGATGTGGCGCGCAACGAACTCCGGCGTGTCCTCGAACATATGGATGAAGCCATGCAGTTCGCGCAGGATATCGTTGGGGATATGGCGCGAGGTGCGGGTTTCGCCGTACAGGTAGATCGGGATGTCGGCGTTCTTGTGGCGGATTTCTTCGACGAAAGCGCGCAGCGATTTCAGTGCGTGATCGGTTTCTTCGAAGGAGCCGGCGCCGAATTCTTCGTCGTCGATCGACAGAATGAAGGCAGAGGCCCGCGATTGCTGCTGGGCGAACTGCGACAGGTCGCCGTAACTGGTGACGCCCAATACCTCCATGCCTTCTGCCTCCATGGCGTCCGCCAGTGCGCGGATGCCGAGGCCGGAAGTGTTTTCGGAACGGAAGTCTTCGTCAATGATGACGATGGGGAAGCGGAATTTCATCGAGGTCTCCAGGAGACGGTGGTTGATAACAAGGCTGCCAATCGAAGTGGCGCTAAAAAAAACGTTGTCCCGGCTGGCGGAAGAGGCGTTGCCGGATGTTGCCTGGGTAGGGCATGCAGCCTATTGCTTTAACGCAGCCGCAGATAGCGGCAACGCTGATTCATTTATAAATTTTAGCGTCGCCGCTATCGTGGCAACACTAAAAAAATTATAAATTTTAGCGTCACCGCTATCGCGGCAACACTAAAAAAAGAAAGTCGAATTTTCGCAGATATGTGCGGCTTAGGGGGTAAAGATGAGGGAATTCCTGCAGAAAACAACAGATGTCGTTCCGTCATCAAGCCGGGTCAGCTGTTGGCCCCGCCGGGGCTGGGCGAGCGGCGTTCGTACACCACAAAAGCGTAGTCAAAACCGAGAGCGGCGGAGTGGTGGTTTTCGCGTGAAATTTCTTGCCATTGCTGCGGGTCGCGCGGCGGGAAAAAGGCGTCGCAATCGAAGCTGTGCTGGATCTCGGTGACGATCAGGCGTTGCGTCAATTCCTGCGCCGCGGCGTAGATCTCGGCGCCGCCGATAATGAAAGCCTCGGCATCGCCCACCATGGCCGCCGCCGCAGCCAGCGAGGGCGCGCTTTCGACGCCGTCGTGGCGCCAGTCGGGATTGCGGGTGATGACGATATTGCGCCGTTGCGGCAATGGCCGGCCTATCGATTCAAAGGTCTTGCGGCCCATGATGATAGGGTGGCCTGAGGTAGTGCGTTTGAAATGCGCCAGATCCTCCGGCAAATGCCAGGGCAGGGTGTTGCGGATGCCGATGCCGTTGCGGGCGTCGGTCGCGACAATAATGGTGAGGCGAGAAGTCATGGGCGCTGGTGCAGGGGCCTGCTGATTTACAGGCTGGGGTAAAAAAGGGTGATATTACTATAAAGTCTTGGAAGGAACTTTGTCCGCCTGTCATTGCTCTTAAATGCCATGGCCTGATAACCTCAGATTCACTGGGGCCTGTTAACAATTGATTTGTGAGTGCGAACGCGCGGCAGGCGTTGCGTGCCTAGGCGCAGCGACGCGACGTAGCGGTGCTACCGAATGTTACGTCATGGAGTTGCAACAACGGCATGCGACGCCTGCAGCCGTTCCCGGAGGGTTCCAACCAAAACGTGCGCTGGCCGCGTTGCATGGCTTGCTGGGGCACCAGCCCCAGCTACGCCACGCGCCTTGCCAGCACACGTGTTGGTTGGAACGCATCTCCCAAATCAATTGTTAACAGGCCCTAAGGTCCGCCAGGGTCAGGGATTTTCTTCTTTTTTCACTTTTGTAGCGCCATTCTGCTGCCAGATTGGCAATCTTCAGCCATGCAATGGCACAGGCCTTGCATGGCCGTTGGTGCAGGCGCTCATACAAAGTGTTGCCAACCAGTTGCTCGATGGACATAAAAAATTATAGAACACTGATAAACTACCGCCTACTCTCGATGTTGCCAACGCTGGCACGTTCGGGCAGGTCACAACAGCAGTGTCAGATGGGAATCCAATGCATTTAAATTTGTTTCAGCGGACGCAATCGCGCATTCCCGCTCTAGCGCAGGTACGTGCGGCTATTTTGCCGTTTGCCTTGCCGCTTGCCTTGCTGCAGCCATGGGCCGGCGGCAATGCCTTCGCCTTCGATTTCAATAATGTCGCCAAGCAGGCCAAGGAGCTGGCGGCTAGCTCATACAGCAAGCCGGAGAGCAATCTGCCGAAAGAAATCGGCAATCTCGATTACGAGCAATATAAGGACATCCGTTTTCGTCCGGAAAAATATACCTGGCGCAGCCAGAAATTGCCTTTCGAACTGGCTTTCTTTCACGAGGGATATTCTTTCGACCAGCCGGTGAAGATCAACGAGATCAATGGCCAGAGCGTGCGCGAAATCCGCTTTGATCCCAACGATTTCGACTACGGCGGCAACAAGCCCGATACGCGCAAGCTGCGCTCGCTGGGTTTCGCCGGTTTCCGCGTGCACTACCCGCTCAATACGAGTAAATACAAGGACGAGGTATTGTCGTTTCTGGGCGCCAGTTATTTCCGTGCCTTGGGCAAGGAGCAAAACTACGGTCTGTCGGCAAGAGGCCTGGCTATCGATACCGGGTTGAGCTCGGGCGAGGAATTTCCGCGCTTTACCGAATTCTGGATCGAGCGGCCGAAAGCCAGCGACAAGGAATTGACCATTTACGCCCTGCTCAATTCGCGCCGCATCACCGGCGCCTATCGTTTCGTGCTCAAGCCGGGCGTCGACACTACCGTTGACGTCAAAGCCCAGTTGTATCCGCGTGAGAATGTCAGCAAGCTGGGCCTGGCGCCGCTGACCAGCATGTATCTGCATGGCGATAACCAGCGCTCGCAAGGCGAGGACTACCGGCCCGAAGTGCATGATTCCGACGGCTTGTCGGTGGCCTCCGGCACCGGCGAATGGATCTGGCGGCCGCTGGTCAATCCGAAACGCCTGTTGGTGACTTCTTATTCGCTGAGCAATCCGGCCGGTTTCGGTTTGATGCAGCGTGACCGCAGTTTTGCCAGTTACCAGGATCTGGACGCCAAATACGAGAAGCGCCCCAGCGCCTGGGTCCAGCCCAAGGGCAACTGGGGTAGCGGCAGGGTAGAGCTGGTGCAGATCCCGACGCCGGATGAAACCAATGACAATGTGGTGGCGTACTGGGTGCCCGAAACGGCGCCCAAGGTCGGTCAGCCTTTCAATCTGGAATACACTTTGTCATGGCAGAAGGAGACCGAAAAACGGCCGCCTTTGTCATGGGTGACGCAGACCCGGCGCGGCTTCGGTTTCCAAAAGAAGAGCGATGACAACAGCATTGGCCTGGTGGTCGATTTCGAGGGGCCGGTATTCAAGAAATTATCCGACAAGGTCCAGCCCGAAGGCGTGGTCAGCGCCGACGACAACGGCAAGGTGCTGGAGACCAAGATGGTCCGCAACGACGTTACAGGCGGCTGGCGCATGATGTTGCGGGTGCGGCGCAATGAAGACAACAAGCCGGTCGAGCTGCGTGGATTTTTGCGTGGCGGCAGCACAACCCTATCTGAAACCTGGAGCTACATATTACCGCCCAACTAGACCACGAGCAGTTGCCCAAGCTGGGCCTGGGCCTGCCGGATATGTGTGATCGCTATCTGGAACGCCTGCCGTTATCGGCGGAGCGGCGGGCGATATTGTCTAAACAGCTGGCGGCGAACGGTGATCCGGCGATGGCGGCCTTGCATCTGGCTTTGGCCGGTGCTGCCAATCCCCCGGCATTGGCCAGCGTTAATCCGGCCTACGGATCGGTGGCAGCCCGGCTGCAACTGGCTTTTACGCAAGCATCGGGCGCGGGCCAGGTCAATCCATCTGCAGCGCATGAGACGCCTGAGAGGATGCCTGAGGGGGAGCCGGAAATTCGCACCGACGCCGACGGCCGCACCCGCATCGCCATCGCGCCGCCGTTGCAACGGACGCCGATTGTCGCCCATCCGTGGGGAACCCTGAATCCCTTGGTGCGCTGGATCGAAACCGCGAACCAGAAATTCGACTTGCGGCCACGCGCCAAGCAGCGGCGGTATAAAAAAGCCGCGCGTTCGACCGAGTTGCCGCAGCCGGAACCGTTGCCGGTAGCTGCAGTGGACAGCCAGGACCAGCATATAAGCAAGTCGCGCGGCAATCTGCGGCGCATCGTGCTGCTGTTGCTGATGCTGGCGCAGACCGCCATGGCGACCTATTTCATGGGCGCGGTGCTGCCGTATCACGGCGATAAGCCGCTGGAAGTGGTCACGCTAGGCTTGTTTGCGCTATTGTTTTGCTGGGTCTCGGCAGGATTCTGGACCGCCATGGCAGGTTTTCTGGTATTGATGCGCGGCAGCGATCGCTATGTGATCTCGCGGGAAGAAGCCGCGCCGGGGCCGATCCCGGCCAGCGCCAGAACCGCGATCGTGATGCCGATCTGTAATGAAGACGTGACCCGGGTGTTCGCCGGCCTGCGTGCTACTTACGAATCGGTTGCCGCCAGCGGCGAGCTGGATCGTTTCGATTTCTTCGTGTTGAGCGATAGCGGCGATAGCGATATCTGCAGCGCCGAGCTGGACGCCTGGGCCAGCTTGTGCCGCACCTTAGGCGGCTTTGGCCGTATCTTTTACCGGCACCGGCGGCGCCGGGTGAAACGCAAGAGCGGAAATATCGACGACTTTTGCCGGCGCTGGGGCGCTAACTACAGCTACATGATCGTGCTCGACGCGGACAGCGTCATGAGCGGCACTTGCCTGACCACCCTGGTGCGTTTGATGGAAGCCAATCCTACCGCCGGGATTGTCCAGACCGCGCCGCGCGCGGCCGGCCGCGATACCTTGTACGCGCGGATTCAGCAGTTCTCGACGCGCGTCTACGGTCCTTTGTTTACCGCCGGTTTGCACTACTGGCAATTGGGCGAATCGCATTACTGGGGACATAACGCCATCATCCGCCTGCAACCGTTCATGGAGCATTGCGCGCTGGCGCCGCTGCCCGGAGAGGGCGCCTTGGCGGGCGAAATCCTGTCGCATGATTTTGTCGAAGCGGCGCTGATGCGGCGTGCCGGCTGGGGTGTCTGGATCGCTTACGATCTGGCCGGCAGCTACGAAGAAATGCCGCCCAATCTGCTCGACGAGCTGAAGCGCGACCGCCGCTGGTGCCAGGGCAACCTGATGAACTTCCGCCTGTTCCTGGCGCGCGGCATGCACGCCGTGCATCGCGCGGTGTTCGTCACCGGCGTCATGGCTTATCTGTCGGCGCCGCTGTGGTTTCTGTCGCTGCTGCTGTCGACGGTATTGCTGGCGGTGCATACGCTGGTGGCGCCGGAATATTTCACGACGCCCGGGCAGTTGTTCCCGGTCTGGCCGGAATGGCATCCGGAACGCGCCCTGGCTTTATTCACGGCTACCGCAACCCTGTTGTTCCTGCCTAAAGTGCTGAGCGTGGTGCTGATCTGGATCAAGGGGGCGCGTGAGTTCGGCGGCGCCTTGCGCCTGACTGCCAGCATGATCATGGAGCTCTTGTTTTCGATGTTGCTGGCGCCGGTGCGCATGCTGTTCCACACCCGCTTCGTGGTGAGCGCGTTCCTGGGCTGGGCCATCAGCTGGAAATCGCCGCCGCGCGAGGATGCTGAAACCAGCTGGGGCGAAGCGGTGCGCCGCCATGGCGGCCATACCTTGCTGGGGCTGGTGTGGGGCGGCGGCGTGTACTGGCTGGAACCGGGTTTCCTGTGGTGGTTGCTGCCTATCGTCGGCTCGTTGATGCTGTCGATTCCCTTGTCGGTGTATTCCAGCAGGGTCACGCTCGGCCGCAGCTTCCGCCATGCGCGCTTGTTCGTGATTCCGGAAGAGGTCGATTTGCCGCCTGAGCTGGCGGCCACCACGGTCTATAACGACAACGGCAAGGTACTGGCGAAGTTTAACGACGCGGTGGTCGATCCGGTCTTGAATGCCTTGGTGTGCGCGGCGGTAAGCGCACGCCCGGGTGCGCCGGCAGCTACCTTGGCGGCGCGCGCGACGCTGCTTCAGGCAGCATTGAAGGGCGGCCCTGACAGTTTGACGCCGCGTCAAAAGAATGCCTTGCTGGACGATCCTTTGACCTTGTCCCAGCTGCATTTCGAAATCTGGAATTCAGAGCAAGCTAACCGGCGCTGGCAATCGTTGACTGCTGCAGCGCGCTGAGCCGGCTCCCGCTTTAATTCAATAAGGAGCACCATGTTACGACGTGATTTTCTGAAAGCGTCGGCGGCACTTGCTGCCGCCGGTTTCCCGGCAAGTTCGCTACTGGCGGCGGCCACCGCGCCAAGCCAATTGAAATTCCTGGGGCAGCCGCAAGCCTTCGATTACGCCTGGCTCAAAGGCCATGCAAAACAACTGGCCAGCCAACCCTATCAGCCGCCGGTGAACCATATTCCGCCAGAGGTCAAGGCGCTCGACTGGGATCAATACCAGGCGATCAGCTATCGCGACGGCCATGCTCTGTGGGGGGAGGACAAGTTGCGTTTTCAGGTCAAGTTTTTTCACCTCGGCCTGTTCTTCAAGAGCCCGGTGCAGATCTACGAATTGAAGAACGGCCAGGCGCAGGAACTGGCCTACGATCCGGCGATGTTCAATTACGGCAAGAGCGGTTTGAAAGCGGATCACATGCCGAAGGATCTCGGTTTTGCCGGGTTCCGGGTGAATTTCCATACCGATCTGGAGCGCGATATCACGGCGTTCCTGGGCGCCAGTTATTTCCGCGCCGTTGGCGCCGAATGGCAGTATGGCTTGTCGGCGCGCGGCCTGGCGATCGATTGCGGCATGGAAAAGCCGGAAGAGTTTCCGATGTTTACCAGTTTCTGGCTGGAGCGCCCGGCCAAGGATTCCGGCAAGCTGGTGGTGTACGCACTGCTCGATTCGCCTAGCGTAGCCGGCGCCTATCGCTTCGAAATCCAGCCCTCGGCCACGATGGTGATGGATGTCGATGTCGCCCTGTATCCGCGCAAGACCATCGAACGGATGGGCGTGGCGCCGCTGACCAGCATGTTCCAGTATGGCGAGAATGACCGCCGCATCGGCGCCAGCGACGACTGGCGTCCGGAAATCCATGACTCCGACGGGCTGTCCATGCAACGCGGCAACGGCGAATGGATCTGGCGGCCGCTGACCAATCCCGAGCACCTGCGCTTCAACGCCTACCAGGACGAGAACCCGCGCGGTTTCGGCCTGCTGCAGCGCGATCGCAATTTCGATCACTACCAGGACGACGGCGTGTTTTACGACCGCCGCCCAAGCTTGTGGGTAGAGCCGAAGTCGGGCTGGGGCAAGGGGGCGATAGATTTAGTCGAAATCCCGACCGCCGACGAGACCTTCGACAATATCGTGGCGTTCTGGAATCCGGCCGACAAGCCGCAAGCCGGGCAAGAGCGCTTGTTCGCCTATCGCCTGCATTGGGGCAGCAAGATGCCGTTTTCGCCGCCGCTGGCGCAAGTGGTAGCGACCCGCACCGGCATGGGCGGCGTCATCGGCCAGAAGCGCGCTTATTACTCACGCCGGTTCGCGGTCGATTTTGCCGGCGGCGACCTGGCCTTGCTGGGCAAGGACGCCAAGGTCAAGGCCATGATCAGCGTCTCGCGCGGCAAGGTGGAAATCAGCTCGGCGCGTCCGCTGGACGCCATCCACGGCTATCGTGCGATGTTCGATTTGAAACCGGCCGACGATAGCGTCGAGCCGATTGACGTGCGGGTCTACCTGGCGGCAGACGGCCAGCCGCTGAGCGAGACCTGGCTATATCAGTGGACGCCGCCGGCGCCGGCCAAGCGTACTTATTAGTGAACCGTTACAGGCGATTCAAGAGTCCGGCGTAGGGGGCGCATGCAGAACCGCCTGACAGATTTACAATATACTGTCGGGCTTGGGCCAGATTTTTGCCCCGCCTATTTTTGGAGTATTTCCATGTTTGGTTGGTTCGAAAGACTGTTGCATCCCTATCCGGATACGGTCATGACGCCGCCGCCGCGCGGCTTTTTCGCGTTTGTCTGGGCCTGTACCAAGGGTTTGCGTCCTTACATCATCGCCATGACCTTGCTGACCGCCGTCACCGGTGCGTTCGAGGCATTGCTGTTTGCGATGATGGGACGGATTGTCGATTGGCTGGGCCACGTCCAGCCGTCGGATTTGTGGACCCATGAAAGCAGCAATCTGCTTTTTCTGGCGGCAATACTGCTGGCCAGTCCGGTCATCGTCGCCTTGCAAAGCATGTTCAAGCAGCAGGCGCTGGCGGGTAACTTCCCGATGTTGTTGCGCTGGAAATTCCATCGCCTGATGCTGAATCAAAGCATGCATTTTTACCAGGACGAGTTCGCCGGCCGGGTCGCCACCAAAGTCATGCAGACTTCGCTGGCGGTGCGCGATGTCTGCATGATCCTGTGCGATATCCTGGTATTCGTGATGATCTACTTCGTCACCATGGTGGCGGTGGTGGGCAGCTTCGACGGCTGGATGCTGGTGCCGTTCCTCAGCTGGCTGCTGCTGTATGGCCTGGCCTTGCGTTATTTTGTGCCGCGCCTGAGCAAGGTCGCCAAGGCGCAGGCGGATGCGCGCTCCTTGATGACCGGCCGGATTACCGACGCCTACACCAATATTGCAACCGTCAAGCTGTTCTCGCACGCAGGCCGCGAGGCCGGTTATGCGCGCTCGGCGATGCAGGAATTCCTGCAAACGGTGCACGGCCAGATGCGGCTGGTGACGGGCTTTGAAATCGTCAACCATACCTTGAGCATGTTGCTGATCCTGAGCACCGCCGGCGCCGCGCTGTGGCTGTGGACCCAGGGCCAGGTCGGCATCGGCGCGGTGGCTGCGGCGACCGCGATGGCACTACGTTTGAATGGTATCTCGCATTGGGTCATGTGGGAATTCGCATCCTTGTTCGAACAGGTCGGCACGGTGCAGGACGGCATCAACACCTTGTCGCGCCAGCAGGCGGTGCAGGATCAGGCCGACGCCAAGCCGTTGCAAGTGAAGCAGGGCACGCTGGATTTCGAGCGCGTCGGCTTTGCCTATGGCGGCCAGCGGCCGGTAATCGATCAATTGTCGTTGCATATCCGCCCCGGCGAAAAGATCGGCCTGGTGGGCCGTTCCGGCGCCGGCAAATCGACCATCGTCAACCTGCTGCTACGGTTTTATGACGTTGAGCAAGGCCGTATCCTGATCGATGGCCAGGACATTGCGCATGTCACGCAAGACAGCTTGCGGGCGCAGGTCGGCATGGTGACGCAAGATACGTCTCTGTTGCATCGTTCGGTGCGCGACAACTTGTTATACGGCCGTCCGGATGCTACCGACGCCGATATGCTGGTGGCGGCGAAACGCGCCGAGGCCCATGAATTTATCCTGACCCTGACCGATCCCAAGGGCCGTACCGGTTACGATGCCCACGTCGGCGAACGCGGCGTCAAGCTGTCCGGCGGCCAGCGGCAGCGGATTGCGATCGCGCGCGTGATGTTGAAAGACGCGCCCATCCTGCTGTTGGACGAAGCTACCAGCGCGCTTGATTCGGAAGTCGAAGCCGCGATCCAGGCCAGCTTGTATCGGCTGATGGAAGGCAAGACAGTGGTGGCAATTGCCCACCGGCTGTCGACGATCGCCGCCATGGATCGTCTGATCGTGCTCGATAAGGGGCGCATCGTCGAAGAGGGCGACCACCGCAGCTTGCTGGAACGCGGCGGCCTGTACGCGCGCTTGTGGGCGCATCAGAGCGGCGGTTTCCTCGGTGAGGAAGTGGATGAAGATGAATTGCCAGGAGAGACTCAGGCTGCGCTGGCTTAAGACAAACTCAAACAATGCCGTTCGTTATTTTTGAAATCCGATTACTCCTGAGTTTGCACCAATGACTGTTGAAGCTACCGATAAATCTGCTTTGCCAACTGCTTTCGGCCACTCCGGCCGGCGCTGGCTGATTGCAATCCTGGCGCTCCTGATTGCATTGGCAGCGGGATTCCTGCTATGGAAGGGGCTCTGGCAGCGGCCGCCGCCGGCGCCCAAGCCAGCGCCGGTGGCTCTGCAGACCGAGCTGGTGCGGCGTGGCGATATCGAACAGGCGGTGTTTGCCAGCGGTAAATTGCAATTGCATAAATACAGCGACGTCTTCGGCCAGGTCACGGGCCAGATCAAGGATGTGCTGGTGATGGTGGGCGACGAGGTCAAGGCCGGCAAGATGGTGGTCGAGATCACGCCGACCTTGCCGTCGGCGCGGCTGGAAAGCAATCGCGCCCAACTGGCCAGGCTGCAGGCGGAACTGTCGGACCAGCGCGCGCAACAGGATTTTGCCGAGTTGCAGTTCAAGCGCCAGACCCAGCTGAAAGCGGAGAACGCCACGCGCGAGGAATCCTTCGAATCCAGCCGCATGAGCATGTATTCGGCGGCCGCCCGGGTCGAGGCGATCAACGCCCAGATCCGCCAGATCGAGGCAACCTTGAAAGACGATGAAGTGACGCGCAGCCATACCCAAGTGCTGGCGCCGATCAGCGGCACGGTGGTGTCGGTGGCGGCGCGCAGCGGCCAGATGATCGGCGCCGGCCAGGCGGCTGTGCCGTTGCTGCGGATCGCCGATATGAGCCGCTTGACGGTGCAAGCCAGGGTGGCGGAAATCGACGTGCCGCTGCTGCACAAGGGGATGACCGCCTATTTCACGACACCCGGCTATCCCGGTAAGCGCTGGTCGGGCAAGTTGCGGCAAGTGATTCCGGTGCCGGCCGATGGCTCGGGCGAGCAAGGCAAGCAGACTTTTTACAATGTCTTGTTCGAAGTCGACAATCCGCAACAAGAACTGATGAGCGGCATGAGCACCCAGGTCCGCTTTGTGCTGGCGCAGGCGCACGATGCGGTACTGTTGCCGCTGACGCTGCTGGGCAAGCCGGAGGCCGACGGCAGTTACGTGGTGCAGGTGGCCGGCACAAATCAGGCAAATCAAGCAAATCAGCAAAGCAGTCCGCGCAAGATAAAAATCGGCATTCGCGGTGAGCAGATGGCGCAAGTCTTGTCGGGGCTGGAGCCTGGTGAGCGGGTAGTGATACCTGCGGCGGCTGCGGCGATTGTACCGGCGCCGATGCAGCCGCTAAAAAATACCTCGCCACCGCTGCCGCCGGCTGCCTCTGCGCCTAAAGCGCGCTGATGGAGCCGCACATGGAATATTTCTCCCGCCGTCGCTGGCCCTGGCCCTCTACAGCAGCGTGTGCCGGCGCATTGCTGTTGCTATCGGCTTGCGCCGGCCAGATCCAGATCCGCGAGCCGACTCCCAGCGTGGAGATTCCGCAGAGCTGGGATCTGTCGGCCAATACCGGCGAACAGGACTGGCCCGACAGCGGCTGGTGGAAGCGCTTTGGCAGCGACGAATTGAGCCAGCTGGTGGCGCAGGGGCAGGCCAGCAATCTGGAAATCGCCGCTGCCATATCGCGCGTGCGCCAGGCCGAAGCGCAAGCGCGGATTGCCGGCGCGCCCTTGCTGCCGAATGCGGACTTCTCGACCAGCGTCAATCGCGCCGTGCCGCTGGCCTCCAGCGGCAGCGCCGTGACCTCTACCAGCGGCCTGGTCGAGATTGGCTATGAAGTCGATTTCTGGGGCAAGAACAAGGCCGGGCTGGCAGCTGCGGAGGCGTCTTTGCAAGCCAATCGGTATGACCGCGAAACGGTGGCGCTGACCGTCACCAGCGGCATCGTATCGACTTATCTGCAGGTATTGTCGCTGCGCGACCGGATCGAAATCGCCCAGCAAAACGTCGACAATGCGGAACGCGTGTTGAAACTGGTGGCGGCGCAAAGCCGCGCCGGATCGGCCTCGCCGCTGGATCTGGCGCGGCAGCGCTCGGCGCTGGCCGGACAGCAAGCGGTGATTCCCGATCTGAAGCAGCAAGAGCGTGAAGCGCAAACCGCACTGGCGATCTTGCTAGGCCGGCCGCCGCAAACTTTTACGGTCAACGAAGCAGGTTTGGCCAAGATTCTGCTGCCGCAGGTAACGCCTGGCCTGCCGTCGGAACTGCTGTCGCGCCGTCCGGATATCCGGCATGCCGAAGCATCACTGGCCGCCGCCAACGCCAACGTTGCGGCCGCACGCGCAGCGCTGTTTCCCAGCATTCGCCTGACCGGTTCGGCCGGCGGCCAAAGCAACGCATTGCTGTCGCTGTTTAACGCCCCCAATATGCTGGCAAATTTCGGAGCGGGACTGGTGGCGCCTATTTTCGACGCCGGCCGCCTGAACAGCCAGCGCGACCTGGCGATCGCGCAGAAACAGGAACTGGTGCAGATCTATCGCTCGACGGTGATTGCGGCATTGTCTGAAGTCGACACTGCGCTGGGGCAGATCCGCAGCCTGGATGAGCAGCGCAAGTTGAAAATCACGGAAATGGAGCAGGCGCGTTTTGCTTTTGAATTGTCGGAGATCCGCTATCGCGTCGGCGCCGAGGATTTGATGACGGTGCTTGATACCCAGCGCTCCTTGTCGGAAGTGCAGAATGAGCTGGGGCAGATCAAGCTGAAACGTTTGAAAGCCACAGTGTCGCTGTATAAAGCCTTGGGCGGGGGCTGGCAGGACGTGCCTGCCGGCCAGCCGGCTGCCGAGCCGATGCAGGGCAGCTAATAAGGCAGTAAGTGAGGCAAGACCCGCCTATACCGCGACCGGCGCCTTGATATGCGCCTGTGGGTGGTAATCGAGGATCTCGAAATCTTCGAAACGATAGTCGAAAATCGAGTCTGGATGACGCTTGATATGCAAGCGCGGCAGCGGTCCCGGAGTGCGTGACAACTGCTCTTCGACCTGCGCTGTGTGGTTGGAGTACAAATGGCAATCGCCGCCGGTCCAGATAAAATCTCCGACCTCTAATCCGCATTGCTGGGCCATCATATGGGTCAGCAAGGCGTAGGAGGCGATGTTGAAGGGCACGCCAAGGAAAATGTCGGCGCTGCGCTGATATAACTGGCAAGACAGTTTGCCGTCGGCCACATAGAATTGAAAGAAGGCGTGACAGGGCGGCAGTTTCATCTGCGGGATATCGGCGACGTTCCAGGCCGAGACGATCAGCCGGCGCGAATCAGGATTGTGCTTGATCTGCTCGACCACTTGCTTGATCTGGTCGATATGCTCGCCTGCCGGGGTTGGCCAGGAGCGCCATTGATAACCGTAGATCGGTCCCAGATTGCCGTCGCTGTCGGCCCATTCGTCCCAGATTTTTACTTCATTGTCTTTCAGGTACTGGATATTGGTGGAGCCGGCCAGAAACCAGATCAGCTCATGGATGATCGACCTCAGATGCAGTTTTTTAGTGGTCAGCAAAGGAAAGCCGTCTTGCAGATTGAAGCGCATCTGGTAGCCGAACACTGAGCGGGTGCCGGTGCCGGTGCGGTCGGTTTTGACAGTGCCATGTTGTTGCACATGACGCATGAGATCTAGGTATTGGCGCATTTTGTTGTAATTGCTGAAGTGGATGGCAAGATTGTAACGCATCTGCCTGCGGCTCTTATTGCCGTTCTTGCTCCTGCTTTTACTCTCGCCTTTACTCCCGCTTTTACTCCATCCTTGCCTTCAATATCCGGTCGATGCGCTCCTTGCTTGGCGGGTGGGTCGACAGGTAGGGCGAGAATTCGCCCGGCTGGCTGTCGAGCTTTTCGAAGGTGCGCGCCAGCTTGTCGAGGCTGATGCCGTTCGCCTTGAACATGGCGATCGCGTAATCGTCGGCTTCCAGTTCGATATCGCGCGAGTATTTCAGATCCAGCATCAGCGGTGGAATGCTGGCGATCAATGCCGAGACGTCGCCAAACAATAATGTTGCGGTGGCGGCAATCGCTGAGCCCTGTATCAAGCGCCGCATCAGATGACGCTGATGCAAATGCCCCAGTTCATGCGCCAGCACGCCCATCAGCGCGTCATCGTCATCCAGCAGCCTGACCAGTTCGTCGGTCAAGACGATTTCGCCGGAGGGCAGGGCAAAGGCGTTGGGGCCGATCTTGCTTTTGCGGAAAATGATCCGATAGTCGGGAGCACCCTGTAGCGGCGGCTGCAGCGCCCGAAACCGGCTGTCAATCGACTCTTGCTGCGCCACCGGCAGAGTAGTGGGGGCGAACGCGCGCTGATCGAGAAACGCCAGTGTGCCGCTGCCGATCCGCCTCTCTACCGATTCCGGCAAAGCATTGGCAATCAGGCCTGAGGCGGCCGGCAACAGATAGCGGTAGCCGAGCGCCAGAATCACCACCAAGGCGACGGTGGCATACAGTGCGGTGCGCCAGCTTTGCTGCATCCGCACTACCAGCGGTTCTTGATAGCCGGTGCTGGCCAATAGTTCGGCAAAGGCATCGATATCGGCGATTTCAAGATAGGCGCCATCCGCAAAGGTTACCTTGCGCGCCGCGCGGGAAGCGGGTTCGGAAACGCGCAACTCGCTAAGCGGCGCCTGCCGCTGCGCTTCCCCGGAAATACTGGCGACGCCCGCCGCCACCGTCAGTTCGACCGCATGCTTGCGCGATGTCTTGCCGTCGAAATAAAAAGCCGGCACCGCCCTGGATTGCATATCTGGCATTGATCTGATGCGGTTCTACAGCGACAGATCGAAATCAAGCAGATCCGACATGCCTTCGCCGGCAACCGAGCCCTGCGCTTCCTCGTCTGCAACGAAGTTATCGAGCGAACCTGTAGCGTGCAGGGTGACCGATTCGATTCGATACTTGAACCAGCGAATGTGCGCGAACGGCGTGAACAATCCCAGCGTGACGACAATCCCGATCAGGTTGGTGATCATGATGAAAGCCGTTTTCGACCATTTCAGCTTGCTCTGGAATTGGTGTTGCCCCAGCTTGGTATGGTTCCAGATCAGGTTCTGGATCATGGTCAGGAATAGCGGCATGATCAGGAAGGTCCAGGCATATAGACTAAGGAGCAGCAGGCCGACATTGGCTAACACGGCCACTCCTGCATACTTGAGGCCGGAGCTCAAGGCTGCCAGCGTGCTGCCAAACGCTGCCATGATGACGATGTAACCAAGCAAGGCTACGGCGGCGCCGATCAGGTAGGTCTTGTAAAAAGAACCGACGCTGGCGTCGAATGAAAAATGGGTCGCTCCGAACTTGCTTTCGTCATGCAGGTATTTCTTGCTGCGTTGATGGGCGAATGGCAACAGCAGGCCCAGCGTGATGCCGGACAGCAGCGGCAACAGCAGGTAGTTGAAATAGGAGCGCCCGGCGCTGCCGCGGAAACCGAAACGTATGCCGCGATAACTGGAGTTGTATAACTTGAACTGATAGCTCTTCCAGATCAGCCATGGCATTGCCGCCAGCATCAGGGCCAGCGCCAATAAGCCAAGTCCAGGCGAAATCTTGATGGTGATGTTGTAGCCGCCAATCAAAATCACTGCGATGATGCGTCCTTTCAGGATCGCTATCGGATTGCCGTGGTATTCGAAGCTGGTGGCGTTGATATTCGTGTTGTCATAGAAATATCGGGTGCGGCGAACCTTGGCCCATGCTGAATAAACTCCCAGGGTGACGATGGATAGCAGAAGATTGACTATCCATATGCGGAAATATTCGCTGCCTCGGCCCGAAAAAACAAATGCTTCAACCTGGGGCTGCGATGCTGGCGCCGGCGGCGGGCTTGCGGCAAAGCCGGACGACGGTGTGTCGGTAGGTGGTAGGCTCATTCCGGTTTTCCTTGTGTGATTTGTATTGTTGTTGGAAGATAAGATGACTGATTGATAATCAAAAGTCAATAGCAGTTTTTTTGCGGCCGGGCGCGATGCCGCCGCGGTTACAAATTAAAGATTTTTGCCATGAACTTTTTCTGGAGGGTACTCTCGAAGGCAGGAGACCTTTGTCTCTTACGGTCATTTCCTTATTTTATTTTCATCGCAGCGCTGGCCCGCTAGTGCACGCAACACCTTCCAGGAGATCCCATGCTTAAATCAGAAACGTTTTTCGGCGGCAAGCGAGAAACACCGACACCTAATTCACCATTCAGCGCCAGCAGCAATCTGACTTCCGGCAGCACTTCCAGTATTCCAAAGGCTAGCAATCCTGTGAGCACGCCAGTCAATCACTCCGCGTCCAGCACGAATGAAGTTGGCAGCAAGCTGATCGTCGGTCCGAACATCAAGCTCAAGGGCGTTGAAATTACCGATTGCGATACTTTGGTAGTTGAGGGCCGGGTTGAAGCTACGATGAATTCCCGCGTTATTCATATCGCAGAAAAAGGCGCATTCAAGGGTTCGGCTGAAATTGACCTGGCCGAAATCTACGGTGAATTCGACGGCGACCTGACGGTCCGTGAAAAGCTGGTGATTTATTCGACCGGCAAGGTTTCCGGCAAAATTCGTTATGGCAAGGTTGTCATCGAAGAAGGCGGCCAACTGACTGGCGAAGTTCAAGTCGGCACCGCGTCCAGCGCCGTCAAGCCGACTGCGGTTACTGCGGTAGCATAAGGTCAACGTCTGGGTCAGCGCCCAAGCTGACCGGCCTTAAAATTAACCAGAGTGGTTGTAAGACCACCCTGGTTTTTTTGTCATGTGCAATGCAGGCATGCGACAATAGCGGCTTTGGCTCAACGCTAAAGCGCTTTCCTGCCCCACACAATATCCCATGAGCTATCCAGAATACATTCTCACCTTGTCCTGTCTCGATCAGCGCGGAATCGTCCATCGCGTTTCCGGTTTTCTGGCGGAGCACGGTTGCAATATCATCGATTCAGCCCAGTTTGGCGATGCTCAGTCCGAGCTGTTTTTCATGCGCGTGCATTTCTCCTCCGAGGACGCGACGGTTGCCGATGAGCGCTTGAGGGCAGAGTTTTCCGCCTTGGCCGCTACCATGCAAATGCACTGGCAATTGCATGACGCGCACAAGAAGCCGCGCATGATGCTGATGGTGTCGAAAATCGGCCATTGCCTGAATGACTTGCTGTTCCGCTACAAGAGCGGCTTGCTGCCGGTAGAGATCTCAGCCATCGTTTCCAATCACACCGATTTCTACCAGCTGGCCGCCAGCTACAACATTCCCTTCCACCATTTGCCATTGGCGGCAGGCGCTTCAACTGAAGCCAAGCGGGCGCAGGAAGCCAGAGTGATGGAAATCGTCGAAGCCAATAATATCGATCTGGTGGTGTTGGCGCGCTATATGCAAATCTTGTCGCCCGCCATGTGCACCGCGCTGACTGGGCGCGCCATCAATATCCACCATTCCTTCCTGCCGAGTTTCAAAGGCGCCAAGCCTTACTATCAGGCGCATGACCGCGGCGTGAAGCTGATCGGCGCCACCGCCCATTTCGTCACCGGCGATCTGGATGAGGGACCGATCATCGAGCAAGACGTGGCGCGGGTTGATCACGCGATGGAACCTGAGACCTTGACGGCTATCGGGCGCGACGTTGAGTGCGTGGTGCTGGCGAGGGCGGTGAAATGGTTTATCGAGCACAGGATTCTGCTCAACGGGTACAAGACGGTGGTGTTCAAGTAAGCAGATAAGTAGGCAAATAAGCAGCGAAAAAAATGGCCTGATCGGGCCATTTTTATAATGTCGCAGCGATAGCGATGCTGCGGCTGGACGGCTGCGGCCGCTCAACGCAAAGCGTCTACCATTTTTTCCAGCTTGACCGCATCGGCGCTGAACTGGCGTATCCCTTCGGCCAGTTTTTCGGTCGCCATGGCATCGTCGTTCAGCATGGTGCGGAACGTGGTTTCATCCAGATCGATTTTTTCCAGATCGCTCTGTTGCGCCGCTTCCGGGCTGAGTTTGCGGCTGACCGGCGCTTCGCTTTGCGCCAGTTGCTGCAGCAGATCGGGGCTGATGGTGAGCAGGTCGCAACCGGCCAGTTCGACGATTTGCGAGGTGTTGCGGAAGCTGGCGCCCATGACTTCGGTAGCGTAGCCAAATTTCCGGAAATAACTGTAGATCTGCTTGACCGATTGCACGCCCGGATCGTCGGCGCCAGTGTAGTCGTGGCCGCTGGATTTCTTGTACCAGTCGTAAATGCGGCCGACAAAAGGTGAGATCAGCTGCACATTGGCTTCGGCGCAGGCGATCGCCTGCGGCAATGAAAACAGCAAGGTCAGGTTGCAATGGATGCCGGCTTTTTGCAGCACTTCGGCAGCCCGTATGCCTTCCCAGGTAGAGGCGATCTTGATCAGCACGCGCTCGCGGTCTATGCCGGCGGCTTCATACAGCTTGATCAGGGCGTGCCCTTTATCGATGGTGCCTTGGGTATTGAACGACAGGCGGGCGTCGGTTTCGGTTGAAACCCGGCCTGGAATGATCTTCAGGATTTCCTGGCCGAAGGTGATCAGCAAATGATCGATGATGTCGGCGGCCGACAACTGGCCGTGTTGTTTCACTGCCTGGTTCAACAGCGGCTGGTACTCCGGCTTTTGCACTGCTTTCAGGATCAGCGACGGATTGGTGGTGGCGTCGCGTGGTGCAAACGCCTTGATCGACTGGAAGTCACCGGTGTCGGCAACGATGGTAGTGAATTGCTTGAGTTGTTCGAGTTGGTTCATGGCAGCCTAGAAAAGCAGGGACTGTTAGTCGGAAATATAACGAAAATACCTCCCCGCCATTCTACGTAATTTATCGGCCAATGCTACAGATGGCCGCGCCGGTTATGGCTTGCATTTTTTCTCATGCGAATGCAAGCCGGCCATAAGCCAGCTATGAGCCAGCTACAAGCGGTGCAATCAGCTGATCCGTTGCTCGCTTTT
>NZ_JAGQEG010000086.1 GCF_018305005.1 Collimonas silvisoli | reverse complement strand
CCCCGCATCGGCTTCCTTCAAGACCCCAATAATCTGCTCTTCCGTAAATCTCGTTTTCTTCATGACTAGCTCTCTATCAGCCCAGTCACTAACTTTACATTGGGATACCCTGGAGGGGTAAGGTCAATATAACCCAATGACATCTGGCAGCGCCCGACCCTTTCAGGGTTTACTTCCGTTGATATACCGCCCCAACAAAATCGTCCCATGCAGCCATCATAGGGCGGTGTTGTTCCAGTAAATCGGTGCGATGGTAAGCAGCCTCCACTTTGTTCTGGATCTTCGGGCGATATGCATAAGTTGGATCGAAAACTACGCGCAAGATATTCGGCCCGAGTTGCAGATAATCCGGACATATACCGGACGCGGCGTACTGGAAAAGAGAAAGGGCTACAGACGTAAATCTGTAACCCTTTGATTTTATTGGTCGGGGCGAGAAGATTCGAACTTCCGACCCCTTGCACCCCATGCAAGTACGCTACCAGGCTGCGCTACGCCCCGACAAGCCTGATATTATATCAGGGCTAGTTGTTTTGTTCATTACTGAGTACAGAGAAATTTCATAAAATTTTCCCACCGATTGCCAGGCGGGTAGTGCGGCCCGTTGCTGAATGCGAGTTTACGACGAGGGCCTTGCTCATCCGGGCGGTAATCTTCACCCAATAATCCTATGCCGATAAAAATTAGCCAGCAGTTTGACGCCGCCGCAATTGAAGTGTTGCGCGCCGATAGTCCTCAGCAGATTGAATTGAAAATCCGTAGCGACTCGCATGCGGATTTCACGCAATGGTTTTATTTCCGATTACAAGGCGCGCGCGGCGAAGCCTGCCGCATCCGTTTTTTGAATGCCGGTGCCACTACCTATCCCAAGGGCTGGGAAAATTATCAGGCGGTGGCCAGCTACGACCGCGAGATCTGGTTCCGGGTGCCGACCAGCTTTGACGGCGAAGTGATGACCATCGCGCATACGCCTGAGCGCGATAGCGTGTATTACGCTTATTTCGAGCCGTATTCATGGGAGCGCCATCTGACGCTGCTGGGGCGCGCAGAAAAATCGCCGCTGGCGCAGGTGCAGGATCTCGGCAGTACGGTGGACGGCCGAGATATGAATCTGCTGGTGATCGGCAATCCGGCCGCGGCCAGGAAGGTTTGGGTCATCGCCCGCCAGCATCCGGGTGAAACCATGGCGGAATGGTTTGTCGAGGGCATGGTCGAGGCTTTGCTGGACCGCGCCAATCCGCTGGCGAGCAAAGTGCTGCAGCACGCGGTGTTCTATATCGTGCCGAACATGAATCCGGATGGCTCGGTGCGCGGCAATCTGCGCACCAACGCTGCCGGCGCCAATCTGAACCGCGAGTGGATGACGCCGTCGCCGGAGCGTAGCCCCGAGGTGTTTGTGGTCAAGAACAAGATTCACGAAATCGGCTGCGATCTGTTCCTGGACGTTCACGGTGATGAGGCTTTGCCGTATGTGTTTGTGGCAGGCTCGGAAATGCTGGAAGATTTCAGCCCGCAGCAAGGGGTGGAGCAACAAAAATTCATCGACGATTTCCTGCGCGCCAGCCCGGATTTCCAGACCGAACACGGCTATGCCGCGAGCAAATACAGCAGCGACGTGCTGACCCTGGCATCCAAATATATCGGCCATACATTCAAGTGCGTGTCGCTGACGCTGGAGCTGCCGTTCAAGGATAACGTCAATCTGCCGGATGTGCAGGTAGGCTGGGATGGCGCTCGCAGTGCGCGTCTGGGGGCGGTGGTGTTGCAGCCTATACTACGGGCGTTCGAATGAGCTGTATTCGGTTTTGATTTTTGTTATGAAAAAGCCGGGCATGTCTGACATGCCCGGCTTTTTTGTGCCGCGTGACTGCTACGACGCTTCAGCTATCTGCGCAAAGCGCCCGCTGTTGAAATCGACGATCGCCTGGGCGATTTGTTCTTGGCTGTTCATCACGAACGGGCCATGGCCGACGATCGCTTCATCGATCGGCTCGCCGCTAAGCACCAGCACTACAGCGTCGTTATTGGCTTCGATATCGACGCTGTTGCCGGCATCGTCGAGCTGAACCATTTGCGCTTCACGCGCCACGGTCTCGCCGTTGATCAACACGGTTCCACGCAACACCACCAGCGCCGAATGCCAGCCGGCGGGCAGGGACAATTTGGCGCTGCCGCCCTGGTTCAGGCGCATATCCCACACATGCATCGGTGTGAAGGTATGGGCCGGACCGGCGTGGCCGTCGTAGTCGCCGGCAATTACCCGCACTGTGCCGGCGCCGCCAGGCAGCGCCACCGCAGGAATGTCGCGGTCGACGATGGCTTGATAACCAGGTGCGCTCATCTTGTCCTTGGCCGGCAGGTTCACCCACAGCTGCACCATCTCCAGCGTGCCGCCGGAACGGGTGAACGCTTCGGAGTGAAACTCCTGGTGCAGGATGCCGCTGCCGGCGGTCATCCATTGCACGTCGCCGGGGCCGATCACGCCGCCGTGACCGGTCGAGTCGCGGTGCTCCACCTCGCCCTTGTAGACGATGGTGACGGTCTCGAAGCCGCGATGCGGATGCGAGCCGACGCCGCGAGGGCGTTTGGCGGGGCTGAACTCAGCCGGGCCAGCGTAATCGAGCAGCAGGAACGGGCTTAGTTGCTTGCCGTGGCTGGTGTAAGTAAACATCGAGCGAGCAGGAAAACCGTCGCCGACCCAATGTTGGCGAGGTGCGCTGTAGACGCCGAGGACTTTTTTCATGATCAAACTCCTTGTATAGCTTACATAGTTGTTGCTGATAGAAGATTAAACCAAGGACAATGAGCTGAGTAGTCTGTAAAATTGGCCTTCACTGTTCTATTTGGTGAACGATAAGGTGGCTATGCAGGATTTGAACGATCTCTATTACTACGTCCAGGTAGTGGACCATGGCGGCTTCGCGCCGGCCGGCCGCGCCTTGGGCATGCCGAAATCGAAGCTGAGCCGGCGCCTGGCGTTGTTGGAGGAGAGATTGGGCGTCAGGCTGATCCAGCGCACCACCCGCCAATTTTCCGTGACGGAAGTCGGGCAGTCTTATTACGAGCATTGCAAGGCGATGCTGGTGGAAGCCGAGGCGGCGCAGGACGCCATCGAGTTGACGCGTGGCGAACCGCGCGGCATGGTGCGGCTGACTTGTCCGGTGGCCTTGCTGCATGCGCATGTAGACGTGATGCTGGCGGATTTCATGGCGGCTAACCCGCGTGTGACGGTGCTGCTGGAGGCGACCAATCGGCGGGTCGACGTGGTGGCGGAGGCGGTGGATATCGCGATCCGGGTACGGCCGCCGCCGATTCCGGATAGCGATCTGGTGCTGCGGGTGCTGGCGGATCGCAGCCAATGCCTGGTTGCCAGTCCGCTGCTGCTTAGCCAGCGGCCGTTGCCGGCGTCGCCCGCCGATTTAAGCGGCTGGCCGAGCCTGAGCCTGGGGGTAGGGCAGCAAAACCATATCTGGACATTGTTTGGGCCGGATGGCGCCAAGGCGGCGATTCATCACACGCCGCGCTTTGTCACCGGCGACATGGCGGCGTTGCTGCGGGCGGCGGTAGCCGGTGTCGGCATCGTGCAATTGCCGACCATGATGATCCGCGAACAGGTGGCGCAAGGAACGCTAACGCATGTCTTGAACGACTGGCGGCCGCGGCACGAAATCATCCATGTGGTGTTTCCGTCGCGGCGCGGCTTGTTGCCTCTGGTGCGGACTTTGATCGATTATCTGGTGCAGCGGTTTCAGGCTTTGGAAGAGGACTAAGCCGGTTGCCTTGGCTGGCCTGGCCGGCTTGGTCATGCAGCGCTGTGTCGGTGAACGCATGCGCCTCAATGGAAATGGGTCGAACCGCTTGGCGCATCATCCGGCATTTCCGGATGCACCAGATCACCTTCGCGATCCGGGTAGAGCGGGGTGCCGCAATCGTCGCAAAATTCCATCGCAAACAATTCGGCATGACGTTGGATGTCGTCGATGCCGCATTCGCGCAACAGGCTCAGAATCTGTTCCAGCGGGGTTTCCGGTTCGGCGGTGGCGGCGTCGCTGTCGCTGGCGCGGCTGATGATTTCTTCGTTGGCTTCTTCCGCTCCGTACAGTGGCCACACTACGCCATAGATCACCTCGTTGGTCTGGCCCAGCGAGAAGCCGATACGGTATTCGTCAACCCGGCCGCTTTCCGGTTCCTCGCTAAAGCGGCCGATGCTGGCGTGCAGGTCTTTCGATGAGATGTCCAGCGTGTGCGACAGGTAGTAGCTGGCGGCCCGCACGGAGGCCGGGCGGATTTGCAGGTCGGCCTCGCGGCAGGCGGCGAAATAAGCCTCGGGCAGCAACAGCTGGACGCCGCAGCCGGGCAGTAAGCGTGTCAGATTGGGCGTGACCTGGTTGCGCCATTGCTCCAGCGCCTGTTCCTTGTCGGCGGCGATATGTCCGGTTTGGCCGCGCGCCATTTGCCAGCGGAACAGCGGCATGCCGCTTGGTACCACCAGCGCTGCCAGCAGATAGCGGGTATCGGCCAGGAACGGCGCGGTCTGCGGCGGATTGGCGGGGCTGCGTACCGGCGCCGCGTTGAGCGCGGCATGCGACAGCTGCTGCAACAGGGTAAAGGTTTCGCTATGGCTGCGCGGCAGCTGATCGATGGAATACAGCGTCGGCACCATGCCGGTCAGCACTTCCGGCGCCAGGATGTGGGCGTGCAAATGGGTGCTGAGCGTCAGCATGACGTCGGCTGGAACCGGCCCTGATCCAATCGAGAAGCGGGTCCACGCCAGCAGCGGCAGGGCAAGCAGCAGGCAGTCGTACGGCTTGCCCTGGTATTCGATGGTGCTGGATTCGCTACAGGCCTCGACCACGTCCATCAAGGCGTCGTAGGCATCGGGCTGGGTTGGGAACAACTGCTCCAGCGCGCCGTCGATCGGCTCCTGATGATGGGCTTTGAAATGCTTGTTGAGCAAGACTTCAATCTCGCGTTCCCATGCGCGCTCCTCAAGACGGCTGGAGGCGAGTATCAATGCTTGTGCCAACTCGGCCAAACGATGGCTGTCGGCGGAGAGTTTGCGGGAAGGTTTTTTTGACGGACGGCGCATAGTGAATAGAGTAAGGGCTGACAACATAGTCAATATCTTACCGCGCGACCGTAGCGGATGCGAGCATCCGATGACCGGCAACCGAGACGCTCACATATTCATAGGTAAATATGCTCCGCTTTTCTGCGCTGCCTTCTGGCCTACGACCGCTTGCTGAGAGTTTTCAAGGACTCTGAGGCAGGAAGACTGCAAGCTTCTATTGTAGTGGATTTAACGGTATGTGGAATAAAACTATAGAGGCGCGGCAATGCGCCTAGCTTGCTGCCGGAAATGAAAAACGCCGGCATGGCCGGCGCTTGTCGATACATCCAACTGTCAGCCTGCCGCCTATGCAGAAGGCGGCGGGCTGGCGGGTTGCTACGCTGCCAGCAACTGGCGCAGCACGAACGGCAGGATACCGCCGTGTTTGTAGTAGTCGACTTCGATCGGTGTATCGATACGCAGCAGAACCTTGACATCCTGGCTTTCGCCGTTGGCGCGATGGATCACCAGGGTGGCGTCTTGCTGTGGCTTGATTTCGCCTTCGATACCCTTCAGGTCGAAAGTCTCGTTACCGGTGATGCCCAACGTGCTCACGCTGTCGGTGCCGAGGAATTGCAAAGGCAGAACGCCCATGCCGACCAGGTTGGAGCGGTGGATACGCTCGAACGAACGGGCAAACACGGCTTTCACGCCCAGCAGCTGGGTACCCTTGGCAGCCCAGTCGCGCGATGAACCTGTGCCGTATTCTTCACCGGCAAACACCATGGTTGGCACGCCGTCCTTGACGTACTGCATTGCTGCGTCGTAGATCGAGGTTTGTTCGCCAGTTGGCTGGTGCAGAGTGATGCCGCCTTCAACCCGGGAGCCGTCCGGTGTCGCCGGAATCATCAGGTTTTTGATGCGGACGTTGGCGAAGGTGCCGCGCATCATGATTTCGTGATTGCCGCGGCGCGAGCCGTAGGAGTTGAAGTCAGCCTTCAGCACGCCGTTTTCAGTCAGCCATTTGCCGGCCGGGCTGGATTCCTTGATGGAGCCTGCTGGCGAGATGTGATCGGTCGTGATCGAATCGCCGAACACGCCCAGTGCACGAGCGCCGGTGATGCCGGTTGCAGCGGCCTTAGGCACCATGCTGAAGTCCTGGAAGAACGGCGGTTCAGCGATGTAGGTCGATTTCGGCCAGTTGTAGACTTCGCCGCCGGCGACGCCCTTGATGGCTTCCCACAGCTTGCCTGGTGCGCCCTTGACATCGGCGTAGTTCTCTTTGAAGGTCTTGGCGTTCATCGCGAACTTCATCAGCTTGGCAACTTCCTGCGAAGTTGGCCAGATGTCGCCCAGATAGATGTCCTTGCCACCCTTGCCCTTGCCAACAGGTTCTGTCATCAGGTCGCGCGTCATGTTGCCGGCGATCGCGTAAGCGACGACTAGCGGCGGCGAAGCCAGGAAGTTGGAGCGGATGTTCGGATGGATGCGTGCTTCGAAGTTACGGTTACCGGACAGCACTGCCGAGGCCACCACGTCGTTCTTGACGATGGCTTCGTTCATGGCAGGTGTCAGATCGCCGGCGTTACCGATACAAGTGGTGCAACCGTAGGCTGTGACGCCGAAGCCGAGTTTTTCCAGGTAGGGCAGCAGGCCAGCTGCTTCCAGATACTTGGTCACGACGCGCGATCCAGGAGCCAGCGAAGTCTTGATGTGCGGCGCTACCTTGAGGCCGGCTTCCACTGCCTTCTTGGCCAGCAGGCCGGCGGTCAGCAGCACGCTCGGGTTCGACGTGTTGGTGCAAGAAGTGATTGCAGCAATCAGGACATCGCCGTTTTTCAGGTTGACGCCGTCGCTGTTGACGTAAGTTGCGTCCAGGTCTTCGATTTTCTTGTTGAAGCCGTTTTCTGCTACCGGCTTGCTGAACAGTTCTGCGAAGTTGGCTTTGACATTGCCGATTTCGATACGGTCTTGCGGACGCTTCGGACCAGCCAGCGATGGCGCAACGGTAGCCAGATCCAGTTCTACGACGGTGGTGTAGTCGATGTCGCCGGCTTTTGGAATGCCGTACAGGTTCTGGGCCTTGAAGTAGCCGGCGAATGCGTCGATTTCAGCTTTGCTGCGGCCGGTGCCCTGGAAGTATTCGATAGTCGCATCGTCAACCGGGAAGAAGCCCATGGTGGCGCCGTATTCAGGCGCCATGTTGGCGATGGTGGCGCGGTCGGTCAGGCTCAGCGAGGCAGTGCCTTCGCCGAAGAATTCGACAAACTTGCCGACCACTTTGGCTTTGCGCAGCAGTTCGGTGATGGTCAGCACCAGATCGGTGGCGGTAACGCCTTCGCGCAATTGGCCGGTGAGGTTGACGCCGACTACGTCTGGCGTCAGGAAGTAGACCGGTTGGCCCAGCATGCCGGCTTCCGCCTCGATGCCGCCGACGCCCCAGCCGACTACGCCGATGCCGTTGATCATGGTGGTGTGGGAGTCAGTGCCGACCAGAGTGTCCGGGTAATAAACCGAATCCTTCTTGTGGACGCCGCGCGCCAGGTATTCCAGGTTGACCTGGTGGACGATGCCGAAGCCCGGAGGCACCACGCCGAAAGTGTCGAATGCCTGCATGCCCCATTTCATGAATTGGTAGCGCTCGTTGTTGCGCTGGAATTCCAGTTTCATGTTGAGGTCGAGCGCTTTCTTTTCACGGAAATGGTCGATCTGCACCGAGTGGTCGACTACCAGGTCAACCGGCACCAGCGGCTCGATGTTCTTGGCGTTCTTGCCGAGCGAGGCGGCGACGTTGCGCATGGCGGCGAGGTCGGCCAGCAGTGGCACGCCGGTAAAGTCTTGCAGCACCACGCGTGCTACCACGAATGGAATCTCGTCGGTGCGGGTTGCGGTTGCACCCCAGTTAGCCAGTTGCTTGACGTGCTCTTCAGTGACTTTCTTGCCGTCGCAGTTACGCAGTACGGATTCCAGCACGATACGGATCGACACCGGCAGGCGCGAGATGTTGACGCCGAGTTTTTTCTCCAGCGCAGGCAAGGAATAGAACTTGCCTTTCTTGGAGTCGGAAATCTTGAATTCCTTGAGTGTATTCAACGTGTTGCGGGACATGATTCCTCCTGTGTTTTGAATTTAATTACAAGCTGTGTGCTGGATCAACCGGAGCGTCGGCCGGCCGTGTTTCTTGCTCTGCCGATTTGCATTCATTCGCCAGTTGATGCCCTGTTTTTGAATCAAGCAAAATGCCCTTGGCCGGGATGCCGATCCAGAGCAGGCCGTATTTGCGGTTTTCAAAGCGGTTGGCGCCGGTGGTGGTCGGCACACGAGTCAGGCGGCGCAGGGTTGTGCCCCAGCGCAGTGCGATGTGTTTGTCGTCTTCGGCGTTGGTGAAAATTGTCAGCTTGTTGCCGAGCTCGCATTTGTAATCGACAGTAAGCGAAGTCTTGACATCCGGCGTGCCTTCGTCTTCGCCGTCATCGACTTCTGCCGGCGCTGCTTTTGCAGCTGGTTTCTTGACGGCTTTTTTGGCGGTTTTCTTGGTGCTGGTCTGGGCTTGCACTTGCGGTGCTACAACTGCCAGGCTGGCGCACAGCAAAACCAGCATTGATAAACTCGTTGACAGACTCTTTCTCATTTCCATTGCTCCGTAGTGCATCCCGCTGTTTTGATAGAGGCGGGGCGCGGTTATAACAAAGTTGTTGCGTTTTCAGGTAGTGCGACACCGTTATTTTTTGCGCGCTGCAGAACACTCCAGTAATAGCGATAACTGGCGCGGTCATGCAGCGTGCCCTCGTGTTGTATCGGTCCCCAAGCCGCTTGCCGGGCTGCAAGCAGGATCTGTGCCGCAGCGCTTATCTCAGATTGCGGCGGGGTAAATGCGTTCAATATCGGTTTGATCTGTTGCGGATGGATGCTCCACATCCGGGTGTAGCCGAATTCGTTCACGGCGCGCCCGGCATCGGCAGCGACGGTGATGTTGTCCTTGATGTCGGTGGTGACGTTATGCGAAGGCACCTTGCCGTGCGCATGGCAGGCCGCGGCAATTTCCAGTTTGGCGCGAGTGATCAGCGGGTGGCTGAATTGCCCTGGCGAGCGCATCGCGGCGCTGGGGATGGCGCCGTAATGGGCGGAAACAAAATCCATGATGCCGAACGACAGCGATTGCACTTGCGGCAGGGCGGCGATGGCGAACACATCGGCCAATGCGCCGTGGGTTTCTATCAATACATGGACCGGCAGCGCCTGCCGTCCGGCCAGGCTGCTGTAGTGCTCGATCAGTGCAATGGCGGCGCTGACATCGGCCAGGCTCTCGGCCTTGGGCAACATCAGATAGGCCAACCGAGGGGCGGCGCCCTTGCAGATGATCTCTACATCCTGTTCGAAAAAAGCGCTGCCGAGGTCGTGTACGCGAGCGCCTATGCGCTCAAAGCGGTTGTCGGCGCCGGCGATGATGCTGGCCACCAGTTGTGCATGTGCTGCTTCGTTACCGGCGCTGGCGCCGTCTTCGCAGTCGAGCGTGATGTCGAATACCGGACCCAGTTCCTGCTGCAGGGCGACCGATTTACGCATGAGCTTTTCAGCGCCGGCGTAATGATCGCAGACCGGTAGCGAGACCGGCTGTTGCTTGCCTAGGAATAAGACCTGGGTAGGATGCATTGCGACTTTTGGTTGGGTGTAACTGGTAAAGATTTCAATGTTGTCAGGCGCTGCATGGACGATGGCTGTGTCGCCCTGCAGTTCAGGCAAGCGGCGCCTCAAATGCCGCGCCGCTTTGCCTGCCAGCCGGTATCAGCCGACCAGGTGTTTTACGCCGTCACGCTCTTCTTGCAATTCTGCCAGCGTGATATTGATGCGCTCTTGCGAGAAAGCGTCGATTTCCAGGCCTTGAACGATTTTGTATTCGCCGTTTTCGGTAGTCACCGGGAAGCCGAACATGGTGCCTTCAGGAATGCCGTAGGAGCCATCCGACGGCACGCCCATGGTAGTCCACTTGCCGTTGGTGCCGAGCACCCAGTCACGCACGTGATCGATGGCTGCATTGGCGGCCGAAGCTGCCGACGACAGGCCGCGCGCTTCGATGATGGCGGCGCCGCGCTTGCCGACGGTTGGCAGGAACACATCTTTGTTCCAGACCTGGTCGTTGATCAGATCCTTGACCGAGGTGCCATCGGCTGTCGCGTAGCGATAGTCGGCGTACATGGTTGGCGAGTGATTGCCCCAGACGAACAGTTTTTCGATGGCGGAGACCGGCTTGCCGATCTTGGCTGCGACTTGCGACAGGGCGCGGTTGTGGTCCAGGCGCAGCATCGCGGTGAAGTTCTTGGCTGGCAGGTTAGGCGCCGATTTCATGGCGATGTAAGCGTTGGTGTTAGCTGGATTGCCGACCACCAGTACCTTCACATTACGCGAAGCAACGGCGTCCAGCGCCTTGCCTTGCACCGTGAAAATCTGTGCATTGGCTTCCAGCAGATCTTTACGCTCCATGCCTGGGCCGCGTGGGCGGGCGCCAACCAGCAGGGCAACGTCGACATCCTTGAATGCTGTCAGCGGGTCGCTGTGGGCAGTGATGCCGGCCAGCAGCGGGAAGGCGCAATCGTCGACTTCCATGATCACGCCTTTCAGCGCTTTTTGGGCTTTTTCGTCAGGGATTTCAAGCAGTTGCAAAATGACCGGTTGATCTTTGCCGAGCAGGTCGCCGTTGGCGATGCGGAACAGTAGGGAATAACCGATTTGACCAGCGGCGCCGGTAACGGCAACACGCAGAGGGGACTTAGCCATGTTGAATCTCCAGAGGGGTGATAGAAAGCGTTGTCTGAAATACGTTCATTAATTTACTAATGCAGCGATGCTGCGCAGCCTCTAATCATACCGGCGAAAACCTCGTGCGTCAGTTTGTTTCGGTTTTGGCCGGGAGTCGAAATTGACAGCTTGCATCCCTGGCATGAAACCCGGTTTGAGTGCAATCAAGGCCGCTAAAAGGCTGCAAACTACCACTTATGCCCGCGAGTTTAGGCTTGGCAACATGGTATGTCAATCAATATCTTATGTCTTATATAAGACATATCATTGCGTATTTTTTGCTGGACGCCAATGGGTATTTTATGGTGAAATCTAAGCTTATGAGTTCCATCCCGTCCAATCTGAGTAGTGACCCGGCCAGCCAGAGCGCTGCTGTCCCTGCATCTCCCGCTGCATCGTCTCCGACCTTTAGTCCCCTGTATCAGCAAATCAAGGCGCTGATCATGCAACGCCTGCAATCCGGTGAATGGAAGCCGGGCGAACTGATTCCTAGCGAAGTTGAGCTTGGCAACCGTTTCAAGGTGAGCCAGGGTACCGTGCGCAAGGCGATTGACGAGCTGGCGGCGGAGAATCTGCTGGTGCGGCGTCAGGGCAAGGGCACTTTTGTCGCCACCCATCACGAGGCCCGTTCGCAGTTTCGCTTCCTGCGCTTGATGCCGGACAGCGACCAGCCGCAAGTTACCGATAAAAGAGTGATCGAGCTGAAGCGTTTGCGTGCGCCGGCAGAAATCGCGCGCCTGCTGGGTATGAAATCGGGCGACTCGGTGGTGTATGTCAAGCGCGTCATGGCGTTTGACGGGGTGTCGACGATTCTTGAAGAATTGTGGTTGCCGGGGGCGCTGTTCAAGGCTTTGACTTTGGAGCGCCTGGTGGAATACAAGGGGCCGATGTATGGCTTGTTTGAAACCGAGTTCGGTACGCGCATGATCCGTGCCACTGAACAGATTCGCGCCGCCAGCGCCGATGCCGATGCGGCTGAGTTGCTGGGGGTGGAAAAATCGTCGCCGTTATTGTGTGTGGAGCGCGTGTCGTTTACCTATGGCGACAAGCCGGTGGAAGTGCGGCGCGGTTTGTATGTAACCAATCGTCATCACTATCAGAATGAGTTGAGCTGAAGGATCGGGCAGAGCCTTCGGCTGTCGATAGCGGTGACTAGTGGCAAAATGGCAAAGCCCAAGAATAGGCGCGGGCGATTGCTGGTGATTATTCGCAATATTGAATAATAACTATTGGTGTGCTGCACAAAAATCGGCGAAAATTGCGAGATTGCGTTTGCTCTAAAATTTTAAACTGAGGAGAACCCTGTTATGTCTGAAGCCGCGAAGCCCAATCGGCCACAGTTTCGTAATATTCACATTACCCAACTAAGCAGTTATCGTTTGCCGTTGGCTGGCCTAGTTTCTTTCTTGCATCGTGTTAGTGGCTTGCTGATGTTTTTACTCCTGCCTTTTATCCTGTTCATGCTGGATAAGAGTCTGGTATCTGAGAGTTCTTTCGAATACTTCAAAGGCTTTACCTCGGGTTGGTTCGTAAAGCTTGTCATCCTGGCTCTGTCCTGGGCCTATCTGCATCATTTCTGCGCCGGCATTCGCCACCTCGTCATGGATAACCACATTGGCCTGGATAAGGTTAGCGCGCGCAAATCGGCTGCCAGTGTCCTGATCATCAGTGTGCCGCTGGCGCTGATCGTTGCATTGAAACTGTTCGGAGCATTCTAATGGCTGATAACAATAACGTTGGCGCCAAGCGCCTGGTAGTAGGGGCCCATTACGGCCTGCGCGACTGGCTGGCGCAACGCGTCACCGCTGTCGTCATGGCAGTCTATACCGTCATCCTGCTGATTTCCTTCCTGACCGCCAGCAACTTCACTTATGAAGGCTGGGCTGGGCTGTTTTCGCACCAATGGTTCAAGTTGGCGACCTTCGTGGCGCTGATGGCGCTGTTTTTTCATGCATGGATTGGCGTGCGTGATATCTGGATGGATTACGTCAAGCCGGTCGCTGTGCGCCTGGTCTTGCAAGTTGCCACAATCCTGTGGTTGGTCGGTTGTGCCGGATGGGCGGCGCAGATTTTGTGGAGAGTGTAATCGTGGCAGCTATTAAATCCACAATTCCTACACGCCGCTTTGATGCGGTAATCGTTGGGGCCGGTGGTTCCGGTATGCGTGCTTCGCTGCAGTTGGCGGAAGCTGGTTTGAATGTTGCGGTCTTGTCCAAGGTGTTTCCTACCCGCTCGCACACAGTTGCGGCGCAGGGCGGGATCGGCGCTTCGCTCGGTAACATGTCGGAAGACAGCTGGTACTGGCACATGTTCGACACCGTCAAGGGCTCGGATTACCTGGGCGACCAGGACGCGATCGAATTCATGTGCCGCGAAGCGCCAAAAGCGGTGTATGAGCTGGAGCACTTCGGCATGCCGTTCGACCGTAATGCTGATGGCACAATCTATCAGCGTCCGTTCGGCGGCCACTCGGCCAACTTCGGCGAAAAGCCGGTAGCCCGCGCTTGCGCCGCAGCCGACCGTACCGGCCATGCGCTGTTGCACACGCTGTATCAGCGTAACGTGCGCGCCAAGACCCACTTCTTCGTCGAATGGATGGCGATCGATCTGGTGCGCGACGCCGAAGGCGATGTCATCGGTGTCGTCGCTCTGGAAATGGAAACCGGCGATGTCATGATCCTGGAAGCCAAGACCACGGTGATGGCTACCGGCGGTGCAGGGCGTATCTGGGCGGCTTCGACCAATGCCTTTATCAATACCGGCGACGGCATGGGCATGGCGGCGCGAGCCGGTCTGCCGCTGGAAGACATGGAATTCTGGCAGTTCCACCCGACCGGCGTGGCTGGCGCCGGCGTGCTGATTACCGAAGGCGTGCGCGGCGAAGGCGGGATCCTGATCAACGCCAACGGCGAACGTTTCATGGAGCGCTACGCGCCTACCCTGAAAGATCTGGCGCCGCGCGATTTCGTTTCGCGTTCGATGGACCAGGAAATCAAGGAAGGCCGCGGTTGCGGTCCGCACAAGGATCACGTGATGCTGGACCTGCGCCACATCGGTGCGGAAACCATCATGAAGCGTCTGCCGTCGATTCTGGAAATCGGCCACAAGTTCGCTAACGTCGACGCCTTGAAAGAACCGATCCCAGTGGTGCCGACCATCCATTATCAAATGGGCGGTATCCCGACCAACGTTTACGGTCAGGTGGTGGTGCCGAAGAACGGTATCCCGAACGCGGTCGTCAACGGCCTGTACGCCATCGGCGAATGCGCTTGCGTATCGGTGCATGGCGCTAACCGTCTGGGCACCAATTCGCTGTTGGATCTGGTGGTGTTCGGCCGTGCCGCCGGCAATCACATTGTCGACAGCAAGCTCAAGGAACGCAGCAACAAGGCGTTGCCGGCAGATGCTGCCGACGTCGCCCTGGCGCGTCTGGCCAAGCTGGAAATCAGCACCGGTTCCGAGCGCGTGCAAGACGTGGCCGGCGATATCCGCAAGACCATGCAGCACTACTGCGGCGTGTTCCGGACCGACGAATTGCTGCAACAAGGTTACAAGGAAATCATGGTGCTGGACGAGCGGCGCAAGCATGTTTCGTTCAAGGACAAGTCCAAGGTATTCAACACGGCAAGGGTCGAAGCGCTGGAGCTGGACAACCTGATCGAAACTGCCAAGGCCACCATTACTTCGGCTGCAGCTCGTAAGGAATCGCGCGGCGCACACGCGCATCGCGACTATGAAAAGCGTGATGACGACAACTGGATGAAGCACACCCTGTGGTATTCCGAGGGCAATCGCCTCGACTACAAGCCTGTTGTCACCAAGCCGCTGACGGTTGATACGTTCAAGCCAAAGCCACGTACATTCTGATTTGTCGCGGCAGGGCGGTGCGCCACTTAGCAGTGGCCCGCAGCTCTGCCGCACAATTAACAAAAAGGTATAGCCATGTCATCACGTACTTTGAAATTTAAAATCTACCGTTACGATCCCGATAAGGACGCCAAACCTTACATGCAGGACCTGACGGTAGAGCTGCTGCCGACCGACAAGATGCTGCTGGACGCTTTGCAACGCATCAAGGCCGACGTCGACGATTCGCTGGCGCTGCGCCGCTCCTGCCGTGAAGGCGTGTGCGGTTCTGACGCCATGAACATCAACGGCAAGAACGGTCTGGCTTGCACCACCAACCTGAACGAGCTGAGCGAGCCGATTATCTTGAAGCCGTTGCCGGGCCTGCCGGTGATCCGCGATCTGATCGTCGACATGACGCAGTTCTTCAAGCAATACGAATCGATCAAGCCGTTCCTGATCAACGACAATATTCCGCCGGAAAAAGAGCGCCTGCAATCGCCGCAACAGCGCGAAGAGCTGGATGGCTTGTATGAGTGCATCCTGTGCGCATGCTGCTCGACTTCCTGCCCGTCGTTCTGGTGGAACCCGGACAAGTTCGTCGGCCCGGCCGGCCTGCTGCAAGCCTACCGTTTCATCGCCGACAGCCGCGATGAAGCCACCGGCGCCCGTCTGGATAACCTGGAAGATCCGTATCGCCTGTTCCGCTGCCGTTCGATCATGAATTGCGTCGATGTCTGTCCTAAGGGCTTGAACCCGAATGCAGCCATCGGCAAGATCAAAGAGCTGATGGTCCGTCGCGCGGTATAAGTAAGCAGGGCGGTCAGGCTCGCTAGTCTTCCCGCCCTTGTTTTTGCAGTAGTTTTAGAGTTGTTCGTCGAAGCCGTCGGGCAGCGATATCAAATAGAATGAGTGGTTCCCATGTCCGTCATCCATCAAGCCGATCCCGCCAACCGAGCCCGACTGCGCTGGCGCGCGAGACGCGGTCTGCTTGAAAACGATTTGATCCTGACCCGTTTTCTGGATGCGCATGAAACCACCATGACGGACGATGATGTCGACGCTTTTACGCGCTTGATGGAATTGTCGGACAATGAACTAATGGATTTGCTACTGGTCCGTAAAGAACCAGACGGATTGCTGGATTTGCCGCAAGTGCATGCCCTGTTAGCCAGAATACGCAATGCTTGAAGCTTGATCGCATCTTCCCCGGCCGCCGTAAATTGTTGCCGAAGATGTTGAATAGCTAGCAAACGCGTCTTTTGTTTTTTTATATTTTGTGAGGGAAGAGCCATGACCAATGCTGATACAAAAGCCACGCTATCGTTTTCCGATGGCAGTCCATCCGTAGAGTTTCCTATTTACAAGGGAACCGTCGGCCCAGAAGTCATCGATATCCGCAAGTTGTACGGCGCTACCGGCAAATTCACTTACGACCCAGGCTTCCTGTCGACGGCGGCATGTAATTCATCGATCACCTACATCGATGGCGACAAGGGCGAATTGCTGTATCGCGGTTACCCGATCGAGCAACTGGCGGTCAATTGCGACTTCCTGGAAACCTGTTACCTGTTGCTGAACGGCGAATTGCCGACAGCAAAGGAAAAAGAAAAATTCGACGCCACCGTGACCCAGCACACCATGGTGCACGAGCAGATGCAATTCTTCTTCCGCGGCTTCCGTCGCGATGCGCATCCGATGGCGGTGCTGGTTGGTACGGTCGGCGCCTTGTCGTCGTTCTACCATGACTCGCTGGATATCACCGATCCGCGTCATCGTGAAGTGTCCGCCATCCGCCTGATCGCCAAACTGCCGACCCTGGTCGCCATGGCTTACAAGTACAACGTCGGCCAGCCTTTCGTCTACCCGCGCAACGAACTGTCGTATAGCGCCAACTTCATGCACATGATGTTCTCGACCCCGTGCGAAGAATACAAAGTCAACGACGTGCTGGTGCGCGCGCTGGACCGTATCCTGACCTTGCATGCAGACCACGAGCAAAACGCCTCGACCTCGACCGTGCGCCTGGCCGGTTCCAGCGGCGCCAATCCGTTCGCCTGTATCGCTGCCGGCATCGCTTGCCTGTGGGGTCCGGCTCATGGCGGCGCCAACGAAGCTGCGCTGAACATGCTCAAGGAAATCGGTTCGGTCGACAAGATTCCTGAATTCATCGCCAAGGTGAAAGACAAGAACTCCGGTGTCAAGCTGATGGGCTTCGGTCACCGTGTCTACAAGAACTTCGACCCGCGCGCCAAGCTGATGCGTGAAACCTGCTACGAAGTGCTGAACGAACTCGGCCTGCATGACGACCCGTTGTTCAAGCTGGCGATGGCGCTGGAAAAAGTGGCGCTGGAAGACGAATACTTCGTTTCCCGCAAGCTGTATCCGAACGTCGACTTCTACTCCGGCATCGTGCAATCGGCGCTGGGCATCCCGACCTCGCTGTTCACCGGCATCTTTGCCATGGCGCGTACAGTCGGCTGGATTGCGCAATGGAATGAAATGATTTCCGATCCGGAGCAAAAAATCGGTCGTCCACGCCAATTGTTCGTCGGCTCGCCGACCCGTGACGTGCCACCGATGGAAAAACGCGGCTAAGCAGAGCGTGCATCTATAATAATAGCAACACAAAAACAGCGAATCCGAGGATTCGCTGTTTGCATTTATGCTGGTTATGCTATGCTCCTGCTCTGTGCCGTGTTATGCGGTTACAGCGCGATAAAAACATGTGGTGAGCGTGTTTTAAAGGGCAGGTTTGCAGTACCCGAATTGAAAAAACAGCAGTCGTAGCAAAAAGAACACAGTAATAGAGCCCTTCCCCACAACTTGATGTGCAATCCGCTAACCGGTCAGGCCGTGTCGCGGAAGGTTATGTTAACCCGCTAATCTCGCGAAACGCGAAGAAAGGTGAGCAAGATGATGCAACAATACCGCTCTAATTCTTATCTCTTCGGAGGTAATGCACCGTACATTGAAGAGCTGTACGAGTCATACCTCGACAATCCCGGTTCAGTTGCCGATAACTGGCGTGCTTATTTCGACGCCATGCAGCATGTGCCTGCCGTCGACGGCACCGACAAGCCTGACGTCGGCCACGCTTCCGTCATCGCCTCGTTTGCCGAGCGCGCCAAACACGGACCGATCCGCACCATCTCCGCTTCAGCAGATGCTGAAATGGGCCGCAAGCGTGTTGCTGCAACGCAATTAATCGCTGCCTACCGTTATCTGGGTTCGCGCTGGGCCAATCTGGATCCGCTGCAACGCCAGGAACGTTCCACGCTGCCTGAGCTGGAACCAAGTTTTTACGGTTTCACCGATGCCGACATGGACATCGTGTTCAACATCAGCAACACCTATTTCGGCACCGAAACCGCTACGCTGCGCGACCTGCTGAATTCGCTGCGCGACACGTATTGCCGTTCGATCGGTACCGAATACATGTACATCAGCGATCCGACCGAAAAGCGCTGGATGCAAGAGCGCCTGGAGTCGACCCGCTCGGCGCCGGTCTTCACCGCAGAGAAGAAGAAGCACATCCTCGACCGCCTGACTGCGGCCGAAGGCCTGGAGCGCTATCTGCATACCCGTTATGTCGGCCAAAAGCGCTTCTCGCTGGAAGGCGGCGAAAGCTTCATCGTGTCGCTGGACGAAACGATCCAACGCGCCGGTGAAAAGGGCGTGCAGGAAATCGTTATCGGCATGGCCCACCGCGGTCGTCTGAACGTGCTGGTCAATACCCTGGGCAAGATGCCGCAGGAACTGTTTGCCGAATTCGAAGGCAAGCACGCCGACGACCTGCCGGCCGGCGACGTCAAGTATCACCAAGGTTTCTCGTCCGACATCACCAGCCCAGGCGGCCCGGTGCATCTGTCGCTGGCGTTCAATCCGTCGCATCTGGAAATCGTCAACCCGGTGGTTGAAGGTTCGGTCAAGGCCCGTATGGAACGCCGCGGCGACAAGGATGGCTCGCAAGTGCTGCCGATCCTGGTGCACGGCGACGCCGCATTTGCCGGCCAAGGCGTCGTGATGGAAACCCTGAATCTGGCGCAAACGCGTGGTTACGGCACTGGCGGCACGGTGCATATCGTGATCAACAACCAGATCGGTTTCACCACTTCCGATCCGCGCGATTCCCGTTCCACCCTGTATTGCTCGGACGTGGTCAAGATGATCGAAGCGCCGGTATTGCACGTCAACGGCGACGATCCTGAGGCAGTTGCGTTTGCGACTCAGATCGCGCTCGACTACCGCATCGAGTTCAAGAAAGATATCGTGGTCGATATCATCTGCTTCCGCAAACTGGGCCACAACGAGCAAGATACGCCAGCGCTGACGCAGCCGCTGATGTACAAGAAAATCGGCCAGCATCCAGGCACCCGCAAGCTGTACGCGGACAAGCTGGTGGCGCAAGGCACCATCGGCGCCGACACTGGCGACGCCATGGTCAAGGCTTTCCGCGACGCGATGGACGCCGGCAAGCACACGATCGATCCGGTCATCACCAACTTCAAGAGCAAATACGCAGTCGACTGGCTGCCGTTCCTGAATCGCAAGTGGACCGATGCCGCCGACACTTCGGTGCCGGTCACCGAGCTGAAGCGTCTGGCCGCACGCATTACCAGCGTGCCGGAAAACTTCAAGGTCCACGCGCTGGTCGAAAAAGTATTGAACGACCGCGCTGCCATGGGCCGTGGCGAAATGAATCTCGACTGGGGCATGGGCGAGCATCTGGCATACGCCTCGCTGGTGTCGTCGGGCTACGCAATCCGCATCACCGGGCAAGACGCCGGCCGCGGTACTTTCGTTCACCGTCACGCCGTATTGCATGATCAGAACCGCGAGCGTTGGGACGCCGGCAGCTACATTCCGCTGCAAAACGTCTCCGACCAGCAAGCACCGTTCAATGTGATCGACTCGGTCTTGTCGGAAGAAGCGGTACTCGGTTTCGAATACGGTTATTCCACTGCAGAGCCGAATACGCTGACCATCTGGGAAGCGCAATTCGGTGATTTCGCCAACGGCGCGCAAGTCGTGATCGACCAGTTCATCAGCTCCGGCGAAGTGAAGTGGGGCCGCGCTTCCGGCCTGGTCATGATGCTGCCGCACGGTTACGAAGGCCAAGGTCCGGAACACTCGTCGGCACGCCTGGAACGTTATCTGCAACTGTGCGCAGACAACAACATGCAAGTGGTGCAACCGACCACCGCCGCGCAGATTTTCCATCTGTTGCGTCGCCAGATGATCCGCTTGTTCCGCAAGCCGCTGATCATCATGACGCCGAAATCGCTGTTGCGTAACAAGGACGCCGGTTCGCCATTGTCCGATTTCACCAAGGGCAGCTTCCAGACCGTGATCGGCGAAGTCGATGACAAGATCGATCCGAAGAAGGTCAAGCGCGTTGTAGCCTGCTCCGGCAAGGTTTATTACGATCTGGTGAATGCACGTAAAGAACGCGGTCAGACCGATGTCGCAATTATTCGTCTGGAACAACTGTATCCATTCCCGCACAAGGCGTTCGCTGCCGAACTGAAGCAGTTCCCGAACTTCAATGAGCTGGTATGGACCCAGGACGAGCCGCAGAATCAAGGCGCATGGCTGCAGATTCAGCACAATATTTTTGAGAACCTGGAAGATGGCCAGAAGCTCGCCTATGCAGGCCGTCCAGCCAGCGCATCGCCGGCAGTCGGTTACTACGACAAGCACTATGCGCAGCAAAAAGCATTGCTGGAGACAGCATTTTCCAAGCTCAAAGGCTTTGTTCTTACAAAATAATTGACGCCAGGGCAGGTCGTCACGGCCTGCCCGACGCACCACCTAATACGGAATACGGAGAAATAAATGGCACTTCTAGAAGTAAAAGTTCCGCAATTGTCGGAATCGGTTGCTGAAGCGACCCTGTTGCAATGGCATAAAAAAGTCGGCGATGCAGTCAAGCGCGACGAAAACCTGATCGATATCGAGACAGATAAAGTTGTGCTTGAGTTGCCGGCGCCAGCCGACGGCGTGATCGTCCAGCTGATCAAGACCGACGGCAGCACCGTGGTTGCCGATGAAATCATCGCCGTGATCGATACCGATGCTTCGGCCAAGGTCAGCCCGATGGAAGTGGCTGCCGTGCCAGTGCCGCAAAGCGGCAATGCGCAGACACCAATCGCAGCGCCTGAATTGCAGTCGAAAGCGGCAGCCGGCATCGCCATGCCTGCGGCAGCAAAGCTGCTGGCGGAAAATAGTCTGTCGGCGGCGCAAGTCGACGGCAGCGGTAAAGATGGCCGCGTCACCAAGGGCGATGTTCTGGGCGCGCTGGCTAACAAGCCAACTGCACCTGCGCCCCTGGCTGCGGTTCCGGTCAAGCCGGCGCTGCAACTGGTCGCCACGCCAGCCAAGGCTAACCTGGATGACCGTCCGGAAGAGCGCGTGCCTATGAGCCGCCTGCGCGCTCGTATCGCCGAGCGTCTGGTGCAATCGCAATCGACCAACGCTATCTTGACTACATTCAATGAAGTCAACATGCAGCCGGTAATGGATCTGCGCACCAAGTACAAAGACAAGTTCGAAAAGGAACACGGCGTCAAGCTCGGCTTCATGTCGTTCTTCGTCAAGGCTGCGGTTGCTGCACTGAAAAAATACCCGATCGTCAACGCCTCGGTTGACGGCAACGACATCGTGTATCACGGCTATTTCGACATCGGTATCGCAGTTGGTTCGCCACGCGGCCTGGTTGTGCCGGTATTGCGCGACGCCGACCAGATGTCGATCGCTGACATCGAAAAGAAAATCGGCGAATTCGGCGCCAAGGCCAAGGACGGCAAGCTGACCCTGGACGACCTGACCGGCGGTACTTTCTCGATCTCGAACGGCGGCACCTTCGGTTCCATGCTGTCGACACCGATCATCAACCCGCCGCAATCGGCGATCCTGGGCGTGCACGCGACCAAGGACCGTGCAGTTGTCGAAAACGGCCAGATCGTGATTCGCCCGATGAACTACCTGGCGATGTCTTACGATCACCGTATCATCGACGGCCGTGAAGCCGTGCTGGCTCTGGTGGCAATGAAAGAAGCGCTGGAAGATCCGGCCCGTCTGTTGCTGGACCTGTAAGTTTTAAATCTCGCTAAGCGAGAGCGCCCTGACTCTAATTTTTCACGTAAGGAAAAATGGAGCAGGGCGCATCGTTTAGGTGGCTAAGTAAATGATGGGCGCCTTGTCACTATCGCCTGCCGGAATTATTTGCTCTGAACCGCAGAGCCGGCTGCTTAAGTTGACAATCAGTTGACGATCGATTGGCAAGGCAATAATTCGAAGGATGGAAATGAGCAAACAATTTGATGTCGTTGTGATCGGTGGCGGTCCCGGCGGTTATATTGCAGCAATTCGCGCCGCGCAACTGGGTTTCAATACTGCCTGTATCGATGAATGGAAAAACGCCAAGAACGGTCCTGCGCCGGGCGGCACTTGCACCAACGTTGGTTGCATTCCATCCAAAGCTTTGTTGCAATCGTCCGAGCACTACGAACACGCCGGCCATGCCTTCGCCGAGCACGGCATCGAAGTCAAGGGCCTGGGGCTGAACCTGGGGCAGATGCTGGCGCGCAAGGATGGTGTCGTCAAGCAAAACAACGAAGGCATCTTGTACCTGTTCAAAAAGAACAAGGTTACCTTTTTCCATGGCCGCGGCTCTTTCGTCAAAGGCGACGCCAGCGCTTACGAAATCAAGGTAAGCGGTGCTGCCGAAGAAACCATCAGCGCCAAGCACATCATCGTAGCGACCGGCTCCAACGCCCGTGCCTTGCCAGGCGCACCGTTTGACGAAAAACTGATTTTGTCGAACGCCGGCGCACTGGCAATTGACGCGGTTCCGGCTAAACTGGGGGTAATCGGCGCTGGCGTGATCGGGCTTGAGATGGGTAGCGTCTGGCGCCGCCTGGGATCGGATGTCAGTGTCTTGGAAGCGTTGCCGACTTTCCTCGGTGCTGTCGACGAGCAGATCGCCAAGGAAGCCGGCAAACTGTTCACCAAGCAAGGTTTGAAGGTCAGCCTGGGTGTCAATATTGGCGCCATCACGACCGGCAAGAATGATGTCACCGTGGAATATGTCGATGCTGCCGGCGCCACGCAAAAAGCCGTCTATGACAAGCTGATCGTGTCGATCGGCCGGACGCCGAACACCATCGGCCTGAACGCTGAAGGCGTTGGCTTGCAGCTGGACGAGCGCGGTTTTATTGCCGTCGACGGCGATTGCAAGACCAACTTGCCGAACGTCTGGGCGGTTGGCGACGTGGTGCGCGGCCCGATGCTGGCCCATAAAGCGGAGGAAGAAGGCGTAGCGGTTGCCGAGCGTATTGCCGGACAGCATGGTCACGTTAACTTCAACACGATTCCTTGGGTGATCTACACTTCGCCGGAAATCGCATGGGTTGGTAAAACAGAACAACAACTGAAGGCAGATGGAGTAGCATACAAAGCGGGCACTTTCCCGTTCCTGGCCAATGGCCGGGCACGCGCTTTGGGTGATACCTCAGGCATGGTCAAATTCCTGGCGGATGCCAAGACCGACGAGATCCTGGGCGTTCACATTGTTGGGCCAATGGCATCAGAATTGATTTCAGAAGCCGTGGTGGCGATGGAATTCCGCGCATCAGCGGAAGATATCGCCCGTATCTGCCATGCGCACCCATCCTTGTCGGAAGCGACCAAGGAAGCGGCGCTGGCAGTCGACAAACGGTCCCTGAATTTCTAAGGGAGAAGCAGCATGCGCAATCCGGCAACGTGGTTGATACTGTCCTTGGGCGTCGTATTGTCCGGTTGCGCCACCACCGCGTCGGATAACGGCCACGTGCTGATCGAGGCTACCTCCGACAGCCAGCAGCTGACCGGTGCGCGCTGTGTGGTGAAAACCGACAGCAGCCGCTGGAATGTGGTGACGCCAGGCGATGTCTTGATTGTTGCTGCCGACGGCGATTTGCATGTGGTTTGCGACAAGCCCGGTTATCGCACCTCTGAGGTGGTATACCGGGCTCCGCCCGGACTGAACTCTCCCAGCGTAGGCATCGGCGCTACCGGTGGCAGCGGCGGCATAGGCGCGGTCGGCCTTGGTTTAGGCGCGAACCTGCCGCTCACTTTCGGCGGTAAGGAGAAAGCTTATCCCAGCCGGGTGCTGGTAGAGATGGGGCGGTCATAGTTGCTAGGGCCTATTGGCCTATGATTTGGGAGATGCGTTCCAACCAAAACGTGTGGTGGCA
>NZ_JAGQEG010000085.1 GCF_018305005.1 Collimonas silvisoli | reverse complement strand
GTATTCCGGCGGCCTTTGATCTGATGGGCAGCTTCCATCAAAACGGCGCGGGTGTCACTGGCGATATGAGCCGCGCCTATGGCTTGTGGGAATTGGCGGCGGACAAGGGCAGCCCCAGTGCGCAGACCTTTTTAGGGGTAGCGCTTAAAGCTGCTTACGATAACCCGCAAGAAGGGTTCTGGGGGAATCGTAAGATCGGGTTGAAAATGCTGGAATGCGCTTTTGCACAAGGTTATGGCAAGGCGGCCTTACGACTTGGTGTGACCTTGGATAATACTGAGAAGGATTACGTCCGCGCACTTAAAGTTTTTCATGAAGGCGTCAAAATGGGATGCGAGGAATGTGCAAATTATCTTTCCTCCAGTTTTCGCCACCATAATGACCCACTCACCAATAATTTCATCGACACCGCCCGCTCTGAACGTTACGGCGCTTTAGGCGACGCGCTCTACCACAACCCCGATCTGCGTTTCCCCAACCTCGATAAAATCCTGCCGCTGCCCCCCGCAACACTCCCCCAATGGGACAGCAAGATCGAATCCCTGATCAACGCCGCCAAGCCGGTCATGCCTGCGCCACCACCGCCGGCAGCCACGCCAGGGGCTAATCTTTCCGGCCGCGCCCACATTCCGCAAGGCTGGGTGCTGCCGAAAGAGGCCATGCCGCCGGCTGCCGAAACAAGCGATGGCAGACGAGTCACGTCGCAATATGAAAGCACCACCGCTCGCTTCAGTGGCTACTGGCTGCCGCAACTGCTCAGTCCGCGTACCCAGGAGCATCGCCTCTGGGATCGAGGCCAGGTTCCGCAACAGTATGCGCGCGGCGAACCGTTTGCCGACCTGCGCGCCGGCCTGACCCAGAACGACGGCCGCATCATGTGGCATTACGTGGGCCTCCCGCAACAAGTGCCGCCACGGGCATTGCCGGCCCAACTGCTTGGCGGCCTGTGGCGCGTAGCGCAGGCTAATCCGGCCGCGATGACCTTGTGCAACGGCGCCGAGCCGTGTCCGCACAGCGGCGTCTGGCAACCGACGCTGGCGGCGGAACACCCGCTCAAATCGCTGGTGAACTGGCGCTGGCGGCAGGCCGCTGTAGTGCAGGGACAGCGTTTCCCGGAACCGGATAAAGATTGGCTGGTGGATGTCGCCAGCGATATGGTGACGTGGCAGTTGGTCGAGGCTGACAGCGCATGAATCGTCTTCCCGCACTTGAGGATAAGGGCAGCCCATGCCTCGGTTTCTGCCGCTCGATGCTTTGTTTTTTGCTTGTCACGGTCACGCTGAATGCCTGTTCCATGAAACCGACCTTGCCGCGCAATATGGCCTTAAAAGCCTTCGATCCACACCGCAAAGATTTTATTTGTCAGCACGAGGTCAACAACGTGCCGCCGATTGACGCCCAAGCGGAAGCCTGGTTTCAGGAAGGTTTGCGCCTGACCAGCCGTGATTTGCCGCCGAAGCAGCGCAACTACCCGAAAGCAGTAGAACTGTGGCAGCAAGCCGCGAACAAGAAACACTGGAAAGCGATGATGAATCTGGCGGGGGTGCTCATTAATGGCGATGGCTTTGCGCCTTACGAAGTCGCGGCTGATCCGGAACGGGCGGTACAAATTGTGGAGCAAGGAATGCAGCTGGGCATTCCGGCCGCTTTTGATCTGATGGGCAGCTTCCACCAAAACAGCGCGGGTGTCACCGGCGATGTCAGCCGTGCTTATGGCTTTTGGGAGTTGGCGGCGGACAAGGGCAGTCCGAGTGCGCAGACGTTTTTAGGGAGGGCACTCAGTGCTACTTACGACAACCCACACGAAGGATTCTGGGGGAACCGTAAAATAGGACTAAAAATGCTGGAATGTGCTTTTGCGCAGGGCTATGGTAAAGCGGCCTTAGAACTTGGTACAACCATTATTGGAACACGAGCTGAACTAAATGAAGACAATGGCCGTGCCCTCAAAGTCCTGCATGAAGGCGTCAAAATGGGGTGCGAAGAATGTGCAAATTTTCTTTCCTCCAGTTTTAGCCACCATGATGACCCTCTTACCAATAATTTCATCGACACTGCCCGCTCCGAACGTTACGGCGCTTTAGGCGACGCGCTTTACCACAACCCCGATCTGCGTTTCCCCAACCTCGATAAAATCCTACCCCTGCCTCCCGCAACACTCCCCCAATGGGACAGCAAGATCGAATCCCTGATCAACGCCGCCAAGCCGGTCATGCCTGCGCCACCACCGTCGGCAGCCACGCCAGGGGCTAATCTTTCCGGCCGCGCCCACATTCCGCAAGGCTGGGTGCTGCCGAAAGAGGCCATGCCGCCGGCTGCCGAAACAAGCGATGGCAGACGAGTCACGTCGCAATATGAAAGCACCACCGCTCGCTTCAGTGGCTACTGGCTGCCGCAACTGCTCAGTCCGCGTACCCAAGAGCATCGCCTCTGGGATAGAGACCAGGTTCCGCAACAGTATGCGCGTGGCGAACCGTTTGCCGACCTGCGCGCCGGCCTGACCCAGAATGACGGCCGCATCATGTGGCATTACATGGGCCTCCCGCAACAAGTGCCGCCACGGGCATTGCCGGCCCAACTGCTTGGCGGCCTGTGGCGCGTGGCGCAGGCTAATCCGGCCGCGATGACCTTGTGCAACGGCGCCGAGCCGTGTCCGCACAGCGGCGTCTGGCAACCGACGCTGGCGGCGGAACACCCGCTCAAATCGCTGGTGAACTGGCGCTGGCGGCAGGCCGCTGTAGTACAGGGGCAGCGCTTCCCGGAACCGGATAAAGAGTGGCTGATAGCGGTAGATAGCCATCTGGTGACCTGGCAACTGATAGAGGCTGCCAGCGCATGAATCGTCTTTCCGCATTTGACAATGCGTAAGGGCATCGAAGAAGAGATTGCCGCTATCGGCAAAATGATGCCGCCGCCCGCCTCTCCGAGCAAGTGATTGGCCGCTCAGAAAATCAGCCAATCAAGACACGCGAGCTTTCCAATAATCGGATGCTCTCGCAAGAGCGTGCAGCGAAGGTTGCCACTGTGCTGCAAGCTGCTGGCGTCGCGCTGGACAGCATAGAGATCTTCGATCACGGCAACAGCCTGCCATGGACAAGCAATGCGACGGCGGCTGAACGGGCAAAGAATCGCCGGCTTGAGATTGTTGTCGCGCAGGGCTATGCCGCTGCTGCGGCAACGACTTCATTGTCGGACTAGTCGACTGCCCGAGATCGGCTGGTCCGTCGGAATCAGGTCTTCAATCCTTAACCGTTTGAAGAGCGCTCCCACAGATTGATGCCGCCCTCTTTAGCCTCGACATCGATCGCCGCCAGCTCTGCCGCCGAGAAATCCAGGCGCTGCAAGGCAGCCACATTTTCCCGGATCTGGGCTGGACTGCTGGCGCCGATCAAGGTGGTGGTCACACGCGGATCGCGCAATACCCAGGCCAGCGCCATCTGCGCCAGGCTCTGGCCGCGGGTCTTGGCGATCTCGTTGAGGGCGCGCACCCGTGCCAGGTTTTCCGGGCTCAGATGCGCTTGTTGCAGCGAACCGCCGCCCTCGCGATTGATGCGCGAATCTTGCGGCACGCCGTTCAGGTATTTATCGCTCAGCAGTCCTTGCGCCAGGGCGGTAAAAGCAATGCAACCGATGCCTTCCTGTTCCAGGGTATCCAGCAAATCTTGCTCGATCCAGCGATTCAACATGTTGTAGGACGGCTGATGAATCAGGCAAGGCACTTTCCAATCGCGCAGCAGCTTGGCGGCTTCGGCGGTCTTGGCCGGCGAGTATGACGAGACGCCGACATACAAGGCTTTGCCCTGCTGCACCGCCGTCGCTAGCGCGCTCATGGTTTCTTCCAGCGGCGTTTCCGGATCGAAGCGGTGCGAATAAAAGATATCCACGTAATCCAGGCCCAGCCGCTGCAAGCTCTGGTCCAGGCTTGCCAGCACGTATTTGCGCGAACCGCCGCCCTGCCCATACGGCCCCGGCCACATGTCCCAGCCGGCCTTGGATGAGATGATCAGTTCGTCCCGGTATGGCCGCAGATCTTCGTTCAGGATGCGGCCGAAATTGGTTTCGGCACTGCCGTAGGGCGGCCCGTAGTTGTTCGCCAGGTCGAAATGGGTAATGCCCAGATCGAACGCGGTATGCACCATTTCGCGTTGACGCGCCAGCGGGGTGGCGTCGCCGAAATTGTGCCAGAGCCCCATCGACAACAATGGCAGCTTGAGGCCGCTGCGGCCGCAGAAACGGTATTGCATGTCGTCGTAACGTTTGCTTGATGCGTGATAACTCATGGTGGTTTGTTCCTTTAAACGATGCTCTCTTCGAAAATATTGTGTCGCCGGCGGGACTTGCATCCGTCGATTCTACAGAGCTATTTTGCGTGCCGCTGAGAGCTGGCTTACCTCCGCTTTTATTTCATGTTTCCAAAAAAATATAATTCATCAATTACGAATGATTATCATTTGTATATAATGTCGCCCATTATAAAAAACAAATAACCAGTAAATAATCAATAAGCGGGTGAGGATAAAGTTTTGAAAAAGCATCTAGTGGGAATCTGTTCGGTCATGTTGACGCATGGCGCAATCGCGGCCGCAACCGATATGCAAGCGCAAACAAATGCAGCAGCGGCCAGCGAAAATGTGCTGCCTACGGTCTCCGTCAAGGCCGGCCGGAATGACGCCACGCCGGCGGAAAACGGTTACCAGGCAAAGCGCGCTGCAGTCGCCAGCCGCAGCGACGCCGCCTTGATCGACGTGCCGCAGGCGGTCAGCGTAGTGACTTCGCAATTCCTGCAAGACCGCCAGCCAGGCAGCCTGGCCGAATCGCTGGACACCGTGTCCGGCGTCCGCATGGGCAATACGCTGGGCGGCACCCTGGATGCGATCATCAAGCGCGGCTTCGGCGACAACCGCGACAATTCCATGCTGCGCGACGGCATGCTGTCGGTGCAGCCGCGCAATTTCACGCCGACCACGGAGCGCATCGAAGTCCTGAAAGGGCCGTCCTCCATGCTCTACGGCAGCATGGATCCGGGCGGCGTCATCAACGTCATCAGCAAGAAACCGCTGCTGGAAAGCCAGCGTTCGGTATCACTCTCCACTACCAGCTACGGCGGTGTCAGCGAACAGATCGACCTGACCGGGCCGCTCGGCGATTCCGGGCTGGCTTACCGCCTGATCGCCGATCACCAGCGCACCAATTACTGGCGCAACTTCGGCGAAACCACGCAATCCGTAGTCGCGCCGTCGCTGGCCTGGTACGGCCGCGACACCACCTTGTCGTTCGCCTACGAACACATGAACTATTCGGTGCCGATCGACCGCGGCACCATCATCGATCCGCGCAGCGGCAATCCGGTGGCGGTGCCCAAGGAGCGCCGCTTCGACGAAGCCTACAATGTCTCGGCCGGCCGTTCCGACGCCGTCAACCTGCGCTTCGACCACAAGCTCAACGCCGACTGGACACTGCACGGCGGCTACGGTTTCAGCCGCAGTTACTACAACGACTGGCAGGCGCGCGTGCTGTCTGTCAACTATGCCGCCGGCGTCGCCACCCGGCGCGTCGACGCCACCCAGAATGGCGTGCAATCGGCGCATACGCTGACCCTGAATCTGGAAGGCAAATTCCGCTGGGGCGAGATCGAGCACGATATCGTCGGCGGCGTCGACTACATGCGCAACTACCGGGTGCTGGCAGATCTTTACCGCGGTCCGAGCAATACGCAGTTCAACATCTACAATCCGGTCTACGGTCAGCTGACGCCCGCCGGCAGCAAGATCAGCCCAGCAGACAGCGACCAGACCGACAAGCTGATCTCGCGTGGGGTGTTTGTGCAGGATTCAATTCATCTGGATCAGCGCTGGATCTTGCTGGCCGGTGCGCGCTACGAATACTTCAACGAATTGACCGGCAAGGGCCGCCCTTTCATCGTCGGCAGCAAGGTCGCCGCAGGGCGCGCCACGCCACGCGCCGGCCTGGTCTACAAGCTGGCGCCCGATTGGTCGATGTATGCCAGCTACAGCGAATCGTTCAAGCCCAATACCTCGATTGCCACCCCTATCGGCGTATTGCCGCCGGAACTGGCCAAGGGTTATGAAATCGGCTCGAAACTGGAGACCGAAAACCTGACAGCGACACTGGCGCTATTCGACATTCAAAAGCGCAACATCCAGACCACCGAAACCATAGGCGGCATCAACTACACCCGCAATGCCGGCAAGGCCCGGTCGCGCGGCATCGAGCTGGACGCCAGCGGCCGTCTCAGCCAGAACCTGAGCCTGGTCGGCAGCTACGCCTACACCGAGGCGCGCTATGCGGACGATCCCAAGCTGGCCGGAAATCCTTTGCCCAACACGCCCAAACATGCGGCATCGCTATACCTGACGCGTGATTTCGGCATGGCGCGCCTCGGCCCGGTCGAAGGCCGCGTCAGAGCCGGCGCCGGCGCCCGTGTCTTCAGCAGCTTGCCGGTGGGCGACGGCACGGGCAAGGTCTACCACCTGCCCTACGGCCGCGTGATGGATGCCTTCGTATCCTGGAACACCCTGGTCGGCGGCCAGTCGGTGGACTGGCAATTCAACATCAAGAATATTTTCGATTCGACTTACTACACCGCCAGCTGCTGCAGCGGCACGCCGTTCGTCAACATCGGCGCCGGCCGCGAGTTGACGCTCAACGCCAAGCTGAATTTTTGAAGATGGCTGGCATGCGTCCATATTCAACAGCCGTGCTTGGCTGCGCCTTATCCATTCTGGCCGGTGCGGCGCAAGCAACGCCGGTGCCGGCGCTGGCACAGGATGAGGCCCTGCCCGAGTATCAGGCACACAGCGTGAACCTGCCGGCCCGGGCCAGTTATCTCGACGAACACGGCGCGATCCGCATCGGCGGTGCGGAACACGCGCAATTCATCATCGATCGGTTCAACGCCTTGTTTACCAGCAGCCACCCTGGTTTGCGTTTTGCCGATCACGCCAAAGGCACCACCGCCACCATGCCGTTGCTGACCTATGGCCGCATGCTGTTCGGCCCGATGGGACGCACTGCCAATGCGGCCGAGCTGCAAGCCTATGAAAAAGCAGTCGGCGCAGCGCCGGTGGAAATTCGCATCGCCCGCACCTCCGACGATGCACAGCAGGAGATGTCGTATTCGATCGGCATCTACGTCAATCGCGCCAATCCGATCGAGCGCCTGAGTGCACGCCAGGTGGCGCGCATATTCAGCAACGGCAATCCGGAAGGCGATCTTTCGCGTTGGGGCCAGCTGGGCGCAGGCGGCGTCTGGAAAGAGCGCGCGATTCATCCTTTCGGCACGCCTGAATTTACCGGCATGGGCACCTACATGCAGTCCGAGCAGTTGCAAGGGCGCGCCTTCACGCCGGCGTACGAGCAATGGGGCAGTACAGAAACCATCCTGAAACGGCTGGAACAGGATCCGGCCGGCATTGCGTTTGCCGCCATCGGCCACGAAAACGCCACGCTCAGGCAGCTCGCCATCGTTGCCGCCGATGGCCGCACCGAGACCCGCGGCAGCCGCCCGGATGTGGCTTCCGGCCTCTATCCTTACGGCCGCTATGTGTATTTCTATCTGCGCCGCGAACCTGGGCAAGCGCTGGATCCGGTCGCCAAGGAATACCTGCGCCTGGTGCTGTCGCGCCAGGGCCAGGAAATCATCGCCAGCCAGGCCGGCGGCTATATTCCGCTATCGGCGGCGGAAGTCCGCGCTGAATTGCGCAAGCTGGACGAACTTGCCGAGGATGCCAACGCTAACGCGGTCGGCCGCCATCAATCCGGCTTAAGCCTGGCTGGCGCGGACGACATGGCTGATCTGCTCAGGCAGCTTAACGCCATGCATTCCCGCACTTACCCGGCAGCGCATATCGAGATGGCGCTCAAGGGTTCGTCGACCGGCCTGCCGGCGCTGACCGCCGGCGCCGCTTCCGTGGCAGTCGTCACGCATGAGGCAAGTCCTGCCGAAATCGCCGCGTTCCGGCAAGTCTGGGGTTATCCGCCATTCCTGATCCGCATCGGCTACACCGGCTTCGGGCAACGCTCGCCAGCAGTCTATGTCAACCGGCGCAATCCCTTGCCCAGTCTGAACATGCAGCAGCTGACACAGATATTCACTGCCGGCGCAGCGGCCGGCAATCTCAATTTCTGGTCGCAACTAGGACTCAAAGATGGCTGGCAACAACGACGCATTCATTTGTATGGCTTGCGCGACGACGGCGGCAGCGCCACCGTGCTACGCAGCGCTCACCTGGGCAAACTTCCTTTCGCTGCGCACTACGAAGCACTCGGCAGCCCGCAAGCAATATTAACGGCCGTCGCCGATGATCCTTACGGGATTGCCTTGCTGGGTCCGGCCGATGTTGCGCCGCTGCCGGCAGCGCTGCGCATCTTGCCGTTGGCGCCAGCCGAAGGGAGTGCTGCCGTCACGCCGTCGCGTGAAAACGTCGCGGCGGGCAGTTATCCGCTGTCGGTGTACGTGCAGTTGTATATCAACCGTGCGCCCGGCCAGGCGCTGGATGAAGCGCTCAGAAATTACCTGAAGACGGCATTGTCCGCCGCCGGACAAAGAGCCATCGCGGCGGACCGCCGCCATCTGCCGTTGTCAGCCGATGATTTGACAGCGGAGCGGAAAAAACTGGATTAAGCCAAGCGCCGGGCAGCGCGAATTCCCCTTCCATCCCGGGGATGCCCTACAATCGCGCCATGAGTCATTTAACTACCCTATTGCCATTCGGCCTGCCGCCGCAGGAACTGGCGCGCGATTTGTTGCGCGAATTGAAACTGCCGGCCCTCGCCACCCTGCTGGCGCGCAGCAAAACCGGCCATCAACGCCAGCAGTTTGACGATTTTGCCAGAGCCTTGCCGCATGAAATGTGGCTGGCTTCGCAATTCTCCCTGCCCGCGTTCGACGCCGTCGCGCCCGGCCAAGGCCAGAGCGTGCAGAACAGCCCTGCCCTCGCCTGTGCCGCCATGCGCGCACTGGGCTTGAGGGTTGAAGAAGGCGTCTGGTTCATATTACATCCGGCCCACATTCATATCGCCCGCGACCATCTGGTGCTAACCGATATCCGCCAGATCGGCTTGAGCGAAGCCGACTCGCGTGAATTGTTCGACGCCGCGCTGCCGCTGTTCGCCGAAGTCGGCCGCACGCTGGTCTATGGCAACGCCAACACCTGGTTCCTGCGCGCCGACGACTGGCAAGGCTTGCTGTCCTCCACGCCGGACGCCACCTGCGGCCACAACATCGATATCTGGATGCCGCAGGGCGACGGCGCCCAAGCCTGGCGTAAATTGCAAAACGAAGTGCAGATGCTGTGGTTTGCCCATCCACTCAACCAACGGCGCGAAATGCAGGGACGGCAAACCGTCAACTCCCTCTGGTTATGGGGCGGCGCTGGCGCGCAACCGTCAACGCCCGGCCAACGCCAGGTATTCAATTTGCCGGACGGCTTCGCCGGTCTCGGCCAATACGCCAAGACCGCGCATACCGATGCAAGCATTGCCGAAGTGATCGCCGCCAAGCCGGAGCACGGCCTGCTGACGCTGGACCATTTGATCCAGCCGGCCCTGACCGGCGAGTGGTCGAGCTGGCTGCAGCAATTGCAAAATCTGGAAAGCAGCTGCTTTGCGCCGTTGCTGCAAGCCATGCAACAGCGCCAGCTCGACAGTCTGTCCTTGATCATTACCGACAACGCGCACACGCTAGAACTGACCACCACCCGGCTCTCGCTCAAAAAATTCTGGCTCAAGCCAGTCCTCACCGGTTTACTGCCAGCGCACTCATCATGACTCGAATCACTACCCGCCCCTACCCCTTCCGCGACGCTGAACGGCTGCGTCAAAGCGGCATTCATCCGGTCCTGGCGCGCGTCTATACCGCGCGCGGCCTGCTCGATGCGAAAGAACTGGAAAGCGAACTGAACGCACTGATCCCGCCAGCCGGCCTGCTGCACATCGACGCCGCCGCCAGCTTCCTGGCCGACGCCATCGCCGCCAACAAAAAAATGGTGATCGTCGCCGATTACGATTGCGACGGCGCCACCGCCTGCGCCGTCGGCCTGCGCGGCCTGCGTTTGCTGGGCGCGAATATCGATTTCATCGTGCCGAACCGGTTTGAATACGGCTACGGCCTGACGCCGGAAATCGTCGAACTGACCGCGCGCGAAAAGTCGCCCGACATCATCGTCACCGTCGACAACGGCATCGCCAGCATCGACGGCGTCGCCGAAGCTAACCGGCGCGGCATCGAAGTGGTGGTCACCGATCACCACTTACCCGCCGACACCTTGCCGGCGGCAAAAGTGATCGTCAATCCAAACCAGCCCGAATGCGGCTTCCCCAGCAAAAACCTGGCCGGTGTCGGCGTCATGTTCTATGTCTTGCTGGCGCTGCGCGCAGAGCTGCGCCGGCGCGGCGTGTTCGACGCCCAGAGCCAGCCGAAACTGGACGTGCTGCTGGATCTGGTAGCGCTCGGCACCGTGGCCGACGTCGTCAAGCTGGACGCCAACAACCGCATCCTGGTAGCGCAAGGCTTGAAGCGCATGCGCGCCGGCCGCATGCATGCCGGCATCGCCGCGCTATTCCGCGCCGCCGGCCGCGAAGCCCGCCGCGCCACGCCGTTCGACCTCGGCTTTGCGCTAGGCCCGCGGCTGAACGCCGCCGGCCGTCTGGCCGACATGGCGCTCGGCATCGAATGCCTGACCACCGACGACGAAGGCCGCGCCTGGGCCATCGCCCAGCAGCTCGACACCATCAACCGCGAACGGCGCGATATCGAAGCCGATATGCAAGACACCGCGCTAGCCCTGCTCGACGATTTCAAGCCGCAAGACAGCACCACCATCAGCGTCTTCGACGCCTCATGGCATCAAGGCGTGATCGGCATCGTCGCCTCGCGCCTGAAAGATAAATTTTATCGGCCGACCATCACTTTCGCGCCCGGCGGCGAAGGTTTGATCAAGGGTTCCGGCCGCTCGATCCCTGGCTTCCATTTGCGCGACGCGCTGGATCTGGTCTCCAAACACGCGCCGAGCCTGATCCAGAAATTCGGCGGCCACGCGATGGCCGCCGGCCTGACCATCCGCGCCGACGCCTTCGACGCTTTCGCCGCCGCCTTCGAAAAAGTCGGCCGCGACTGGCTCGGACAAAGCCAGCTGGAACGCGTAATCGAAACCGACGGCCCGCTGGAAGATGCTTACTACACCACCAGCTTCATCGAACTGATGGACGCCCAGGTCTGGGGCCAGGGTTTCGCCGCACCGGTTTTCTGCGACGAGTTCAGAGTCGTCAGCCAGCGCATCCTGAAAGAAAAACATTTGAAGTTATCGCTGGAAAAAAACGGCAGCCGCTACGATGCCATCTGGTTCGGCCATACCGATGAATTGGGCGCCAAGGCCAAGGTTGCTTTCCGGCTGGATGCCAATGAATACAACGGTGTCACCAAGGTGCAATTGATGGTGGAGCATGCGGAGGCGATGTGAACGCCCTGAAAATCAGCCGGCCAGCCGCTGCTGGCTAGGCGACGACACCTCAAATTTGCTCCACACGCGCCGCAGCTGACGGGTCGAATTAAACCCCGCCTGCTGCGCCACCTGCTCCATATCCAGCTTCGATTGCGTCAGCAACTCGCGCGCCAGCGCAATCCGGATCCGCTGGATATAGTCGACCAGATTGCTGCCGGTATGTTCGCGAAACAAGCGCGTCAGATGTCGCTCGCTGGTGCAGGCTATGGCGGCCAGTTGCTGCAGATTCCAGTCATTAGCGGGATTGCCGATCACCGCGTCCTGCACCCGATGCACCGCAGGATGCAGATGATTGCGGCAAGCCAGCCATGGCGACAGCTGCGGATCGCTGCCGGCGCGCCGCATGTACACCACCAGCGAACGGGCAATCGACGCGCTGCGGGCGTGACCGCAAATTTGCGCCGCCACGTGCAGCGCCAGATCGATCCCGGTGGTGACGCCGGCGCTGGTGTAGACATTGCGGTCTTCGACAAAAATCCGGTTTTCCAGCACATGCGCAAGCGGCGCAATGCACCGCAGATCGTCGCAGTGGCTGTGATGGGTGGTGCATTGGCGGCCGTCGAGCAAGCCGGCGTAGCCTGCCAGCAAGGCGCCGGTGCAAATGCACAGCAATCTGTGCGAATCGTTCCAGTGCGTGCGCAACCAGCTCACTGCGTGCTGGTCGGCGGCGCTGCTGAAATCGTCGTCGCTGCCGCTGCAACCGATGAGCACCAGGATGGCATTGGCCGGCAAGCTGGGTGGCAACGCACCAAATCCAGTCAAGCCGAGCCCGATGGAAGTACCAATGCTGCTGGCAGCGCTGATATAGCGCACATCGAAAAAATCCGCCCTGCCCTCGTGTTCGGCAATCCGGTTGGCATAGCGCAGCACCTCGGCCGGACCGATCAGGTCAAGCGCCATGGCGGCGTCGCGCAGCAGGAAATAGACCGGGATGGTGATTTCCTCAGCTCCCGCGTTGTCGGCTATTGCAGCCATCGATACTCCATCTGTTTGGCAGTGGCGGCGGCCAATGCGGCTCCGGCAAGCCGCTCGACCAGATGCAAGCTCATGTCGACGCCAGCCGAAATGCCGCCGGAAGTCACCACTTTACCGCAATCGACCCAAGCCACATCGCGCTTCACTGTCAGCGCTGGAAAACTGCTCTGCAGATCGTCCTGATCCTCCCAATGCGTAGTGACATCCAGGCCGTCCAGCAAACCCGCCTTGGCCAGCAGGAAGGCGCCGGTACATACCGAAGCGGTGATCATCGTGCCAAGCGATTGCGCGGCAATCCACTCAATCACCGCGCCGTCATTGAGGACGCTCGAAACATCACCGCCCGGCACCAGCAGCAAGTCAAGTTCAGACGTCGGCAACAGCACGCAGTCCGGCAGCACTTTCATGCCGCCTCGGGCGCGCACCGGACGCATGCTCGGCGCCACCAGGAAACACTGGAACAGGTTTGCCGCCGCGTGGTTGCCGTTGTTGCGGCCATGCACCCGGGCGGCAGTGGAAAACACTTCATAAGGGCCTGAAAAATCCAGAATTTCAACGTCATCAAAAACCAGTATTCCCACACTCAGCATGCTTAGACCTCATTCAATCCACGGGCAGTTCGGAACCGGATTGCCATCGTTGAATCCATGTTAAGCCTATGGCCAATATCGCGAAATGCTCCCTGTAGACATAATGCGGACAAAACGGGACATCCCAGCCTGCTATCGGCTACCGCCTTTAGTCAAATACTCCATGCCCACTCGCACCAATTGCAATTTATATCCGAACCAGTATAATCAGACTATGAAGCCGGTGCGATTCCTTGGCGATTCGCTGAAATGCTTGCGCGAATTTCCCGAGGATGCAAAGCAAGATGCGGGCTATCAACTTGATAAAGTGCAAAAGGGCAAGCAACCGGACAACTTCAAACCAATGCCGTCAATCGGCATGGGCGTTGAAGAAATCAGGATAAGGGAGGATTCGGGCATTTACCGGGTTATATATACCGCCCGGATTGCCGATGCTGTGTATGTACTTCACGCCTTCCAGAAGAAGACGCAAGCCACCGCCAGGCGCGACATTGAGATTGCCAAGGAACGCCTTGCGCAATTGATGAGAGGTAGAAAATGAGCAAGATCGAAAGCTACGCCAGCATATGGGACGCGCTTGCCAACACCCCGGAACAAGCCGCAAATCTGTGCGCCAGGGCTGAGCTGATGCAACAGATTGCCGACATCGTGAAACAAAGCGCATGGACGCAAACCGAAGCCGCCAGCCATTGCGGCGTGACCCAGCCACGCGTCAACGATCTTTTGCGAGGCCGGGTATCGCGTTTTTCCCTGGATGCACTGGTGAACATTGCGGCAGCGCTTGGTCGTCGGGTACACGTTGAGCTCGAAATCGCCTGATATCGCAGCCACCTCCTGCAGGGCGGATGATCTACTGCATGCCCTGTTGCAATAGTTCACATTTGTACATATTCGCTGAAAAATCCCTGCCAAAGAGGGGTGAAACGCAAACTACGGGCCATCCGCCATGGCGCTGGCGTATAATTTAAGGTTTGATTGCAAAAGAGCCGAAAATGGAAGCCGAACGCTTAAATTCCCTACAAAACCTGCTTGCGGACCTGACCAGCCGCGAAGCCGAACTACGGAGGTATCTTTGACTTCGATACGAAGTTAGAGAAACTCGACCAGGTCAACGGCGAACTGGAAGATCCGGAAGTCTGGAATGACCAGAAGCGCGCCCAGGACCTGGGCAAGGAAAAGAAATCGCTGGAAGCCATCGTCCTCACGCTGACCAAGATCGAAGCCGATCTGCGCGACACCACGGACCTGTTCCAGATGGCGCGCGAAGAGCAGGACGAAGAAACCATTGAGGCCGTCGAGACTGACACCGAAGGCCTGCGCAAGCTGATCGAAGGCATGGAATTCCGCCGCATGTTCAGCAATCCGATGGATCCCAACAACTGCTTTATCGATATCCAGGCCGGCGCCGGCGGTACCGAAGCGCAGGACTGGGCCTCGATGCTGCTGCGCCAGTATCTGCGCTATTGCGAACGCAAGGGTTTCAAGGTCGACATCCTGGAGCAGTCGGACGGCGAAGTGGCCGGCATCAAGACCGCCACGCTCAAGGTCGAGGGCGAATACGCCTACGGTTTCCTGCGCACTGAAACCGGCGTCCATCGTCTGGTGCGCAAGTCGCCCTTCGATTCAGCCAACGGCCGCCATACCTCGTTTTCCAGCCTGTTTGTGTATCCGGAAGTGGACGACTCGATCGATATCGACGTCAATCCGGCCGATGTCCGCGTCGATACTTACCGCGCGTCCGGCGCCGGCGGTCAGCACATCAACAAGACCGACTCCGCGGTGCGTCTGACGCATATGCCGTCCGGCATCGTGGTCCAATGCCAGAACGACCGCAGCCAGCACCGCAACCGCGCCGAAGCGTGGGACATGCTGAAAGCCAAGCTGTATGAACTGGAATTGCGCAAGCGCATGAGCGAGCAGCAGAAACTGGAAGACTCCAAGACCGATGTCGGCTGGGGCCACCAGATTCGCTCCTATGTGCTGGATCAATCGCGCATCAAGGATTTGCGCACCAACTTCGAGAGCGGCAATACCAAAGCCATCCTCGACGGCGACCTTGACGATTTCATCGCAGCCTCGCTGAAACAAGGCGTGTAAGTTACAAACTCAGTTGCAAATCAAGTTGCAAACCATGCCACGGGCGATGTCCGTGGCAACGCCCTCCAGCTTCCCGGCTGCACCACAGACGTTTCATCGCATCATTTAAAAAGACACTGACATGACGACAGACAATCAGCAACAACCTGTCCCGCAAGACGAAAACAAAATCATCGCGGAACGCCGCAGCAAGCTTGGCGCATTGCGCACTCAAGGCGTGGCTTTCCCTAACGATTTCCGGCCGACGCATAAAGCTGCCAGCATCCAGGCCGAATATGCCGCGCAAGAAAACGAAACACTGGATACCGCTGCGGTCAAGGTCGTGGTCGCTGGCCGCATGATGCTGAAACGGGTGATGGGCAAGGCTTCCTTCGCGACACTGCAGGACGCTTCCGGCAGCAAGGCCGACGGCCGCATCCAACTGTTCATCACCAAGGAAAACATCGGCGAAGCTGAATACGATCACTTCAAGCACTACGATCTGGGCGACATTCTCGGCGCCGAAGGCACGCTGTTCAAGACCAAGACCGGCGAGCTGTCGATCAAAGTCACCACCTTGCGCCTGCTGACCAAATCGCTGCGGCCGCTGCCGGATAAATTCCACGGCCTGGCCGATCAGGAAACCAAATACCGCCAGCGTTACGTCGACCTGATCATCAACGAAGACACGCGCCGTACTTTCAAAGTGCGTACCGCTGCGATGTCGTCGATCCGCCGCTTCATGGAAAAAAACGACTTCATGGAAGTCGAAACGCCGATGTTGCACGCCATCCCCGGCGGCGCTGCGGCCAAGCCTTTCATCACCCACCACAATGCGCTGGATATGCAAATGTTCTTGCGCATCGCGCCTGAGCTGTATCTGAAACGCCTGGTGGTTGGCGGTTTCGAACGTGTGTTTGAAGTCAATCGCAATTTCCGTAACGAAGGCGTTTCGCCGCGCCACAATCCGGAATTCACGATGATGGAATTCTATGCGGCTTACGTCGATTACCAATGGCTGATGAATTTCACTGAACAGGTGATCCGTCAGGCTGCGATTGACGCTCATGGCACCGCAACCTTGACCTATCAGGGACGCGAGCTGGATCTGAGCAAGCCGTTCCAACGCTTGACGATTGTCGGCGCCATCAACAAATATGCGCCGCAATACCAGGACGCACAGCTGCAAGATGCCGAGTTCATCAAGGCCGAATTGAAAAAATTCGGCGTCAAGCCGCACGCTCACGCCGGTCTCGGCGCGTTGCAACTGGCCTTGTTTGAAGAGACTGCAGAAGCGCAGTTATGGGATCCGACTTATATCGTCGACTATCCGGTTGAAGTATCGCCGCTGGCGCGCGCCTCCGATACCGTGCCCGGCATCACTGAGCGCTTCGAACTGTTCGTGACCGGCCGCGAAATCGCCAACGGCTTCTCCGAGTTGAACGATTCGGAAGACCAGGCCGCCCGCTTCCAGGCCCAGGTTGCCGCCAAGGACGCCGGCGACGAAGAAGCCATGTATTTCGACGCCGACTACATCCGCGCGCTTGAATACGGCATGCCGCCGACCGGCGGTTGCGGCATCGGCATCGATCGCCTGATGATGCTCATCACCGATTCGCCCAACATCCGCGACGTGCTCCTGTTCCCGCACCTGCGCCGCGAAGACTGATGCAATCCCTGCGCACTACTTGACTTCCCTTAGATCAGGCAGTGCGCACTGCAGCAATTATCGAAAATAATTTGACTCTGACCCCAATTATTCAATTATTCTTTCTCTTGGTAAATATTTACGCTGTGCCTGAACTCGTTACATTAAGATACAGCTGACACATTATCAGCATGGTTTTGCGCGGATTAAGCTTCGATAATGGCATCAGCGCAATAACAAAATTTTTCTGGAGGTAATAATAATGGACAGTCCGAAACCAAATAGTCGCATCCATCCACTGGTCGCTGGAGCAGCGGTGGCCGTTACCCTGGCCAGCCTGGTAGCCGTAGCCGCCATGACAGGTTTGTTTCCTAGTTCGAATTCGACGCCGGCGCCAGTCGCCGCCACGTCGACGGCGCCTGGAGACTATAACAATCAGCAACCTGGCGCCTTGCCACAGGCAGGCGCTGCGCCGGCCAGCCAGAACGGCTACTACGGACAGCAGCCGGCCCAGGCTCAGCGGCCACAGTCCGCTCCGCGCCAAGAATATGCGCAAGCACCACGTCAAGAATATGCACAAGCGCCACGCCAGCCAGCGCCTCAACAACCTGCCATCTGCCACAGCTGCGGCCGGGTTGAATCGATACAGGCAATCCAGCATGCCGCCCCGCCTAGCGGCTTAGGGATCGCGGCAGGTGCGGTACTGGGAGGTGTCCTGGGCCATCAGGTCGGCCATGGCAACGGCAATACCCTGGCGACCGTCGCCGGTGCGGTGGGCGGCGGCTTTGCCGGTAATGAAGTTGAAAAACGCACCCGCACCAATACCACCTATCAAGTGGTGGTGCGGATGGAAGACGGTAAAGTACGCACTTTCCCGCAATCGAGTGAAGGATGGCGTGTCGGCGATCCGGTCCGCGTAGTCAACGATCACCTGGAAGGCCGCGGCTAAAACAACTTCCGCAAATAAAAAACCGCTGTCGCTACGATTGTAGTGACAGCGGTTTTTTTATTGTATCGACGCTTTTTTATCTGGCTTCTTCTATCCAGGCGGCTTGTATGGCTTCCAGTATCTTTTCGCCCGAGCGATTAGGGTCATCCTCAAAGCCATCCAGTTCAAGCACCCATTTGCGCAGATCGGTAAAGCGGATCTTTTCCGGATCGGTGTCCGGGAATTTGTCATACAAGGCTTCGGCGACGCGCAATGTATCGGTCCATTTCATGGTGCTGGTCCTCTTATCTGATGAGTTTTTCGCTTAGTGATTTTCGCTGGCGTGGTTGATGGTGTATTTCGGAATCTCGACCACCAGGTCTTCCTCGCCGAGGACAGCTTGGCACGACAGGCGCGAGGTCGCTTCCAGTCCCCAAGCCATATCCAGCAAGTCTTCTTCTTTATCTTCCAGTTCATTCAGGGATGCATAACCCTCACGCACCACCACATGGCAAGTGGTGCAGGCGCAGGATTTTTCGCAAGCGTGTTCAATCTCGATATCGTGCGTGAGCAAGGCATCGCAAACGGATTGGCCGCTCGGGGCATCGATCACGACGCCTTCCGGGCAGAAAGTAGGATGGGGCAGTACGACGATTTGGGGCACTTGGTTTACCTCGGGAATAGGTTGAGTCTTTATGAAGCTCTATGTCTGAAGCTCTACGGTGAAATTCTTTGTTCTTATGACACTTGATCCAGTGTCTTGCCGGTCAATGCATCATGCACGCTGCGATCCATGCGACGGGCGGCGAACTCTTCGGTGCCGTGCGCCAGCGCGTCGACTGCGGCCTTGATGGCCAGATGATCGGTTCCCTGCGCCTGCGCGCGGACGGCGTCGATCAAGCCGGTTATGTCGATCTGCTCCTGCTCGGACAACAAGGCAGCGTCAGCTTGCAAGGCCGACTCGGTGGCCAGCACGATGCGCTCGGCTTCCACCTGCTCTTCTTTCAAGGCGCGCATCTGCATGTCGACATCGGCCGAGGCAAACGATTCCTGCAGCATCCTGGCGATGTCGTCATCCGCCAAGCCATATGACGGCTTGACGCTGATCGACGCTTCCACGCCGGAACGCAGCTCGCGCGCCGAGACCGACAGCAAACCGTCGGCGTCGACCTGGTAAGTCACACGGATTCTCGCCGCGCCGGCCGCCATCGGCGGAATCCCGCGCAGTTCGAACTTCGCCAGCGAACGGCAATCGCTGACCAGCTCACGCTCGCCTTGCAAAACCTGGATCGCCATCGCGGTCTGGCCATCCTTGAAGGTGGTGAACTCTTGCGCACGCGCGCAGGGAATGGTCGAATTGCGTGGAATCACCTTTTCCACCAGGCCGCCCATGGTTTCTATGCCTAGCGATAATGGGATCACATCCAGCAACAGCCAGTCGTCGCCAGGAGCGCGGTTACCGGCCAGCAGATTGGCCTGGATCGCGGCGCCCAGCGCCACCACTTTGTCTGGATCGATATTCGCCAGCGGCGTGGTTTCGAAGTACGCGCCGACCGCCTTGCGAATGCTTGGCATGCGGGTCGCGCCGCCGACCAGCACCACGCCATCCACATCGTCCACACTCAATTCGGCATCGCGCAGCGCCTTGCGTGTCGGCGTCAAGGTCTTGGCTACCAGATGCTGGGTAATCTCGTCAAAAATCTCCGACGTCAACAGCAAATGCACTTGTTCACCAGAACCCAAGGCAGCATCGATGGTGACCTCGGTTTTGCTGGAGAGCAGTTCCTTGGCTTCGCGCGCCTTGACCATCAGCACCCGCGCATCTTCATCGGACAACGGCGCCAGTCCTGCTTCCTGGCTGATCCAGCAAATTATCCGGTGATCGAAATCGTCGCCGCCGAGCGCCGAATCGCCGCCGGTCGCCAGCACCTCGAACACGCCCTTGGTCAGCTTCAAGACCGAAATGTCGAAGGTGCCGCCGCCCAGGTCATAGACCACGTACACGCCTTCCGAGGCGTTGTCCAGGCCGTAAGCGATAGCTGCCGCAGTCGGTTCATTGAGCAGGCGCAGCACATTGATGCCGGCCAGCTTGGCGGCGTCCTTGGTGGCCTGGCGTTGCGCGTCGTCGAAATAAGCCGGCACCGTAATTACCGCGCCGACCAGATCGTCGCCCAGCGCATCTTCCGCTTGCTGGCGCAAAGTCGCGAGGATTTCAGCGGAGATTTCGACCGGACTCTTGATCCCGGCCGCCGTCTTCAACTGCACCATGCCCGGCACATCGAGGAAATCGTAAGGCAGGTTTTCGGCGTAGGCGATGTCCTTCAGGCCACGGCCCATGAAACGCTTGACCGACAGGATGGTGTTCTTCGGATCGGTAGTCTGCTCGGCCTGCGCCTTGTAACCGATGTGCGCATTGCCATTCGGCAGATAACGCACGATGGACGGCAACAACGGCCGCCCGGCCTCATCGCTGAGCACCTCGGGAATACTGTTGCGTACCGTGGCGACCAGGGAATTGGTGGTGCCCAGATCGATCCCTACCGCCAGCCGATGCTGATGCGGCGCGGTGGACATGCCTGGTTCTGCGATTTGTAAAAGTGCCATAGGGTGACTTGCTTTTCGTTTAATGCTTTATTGTGGCAAAGCGATGCGAATACCGAGTCCGATAAATGCACAGCCCGCCAAGCGGTTCATGGTAGTGGCTGCCGATTTCTTGCGTTCGAAGAACGCGCCGACCATGCCGGAAAAAAGGGCGACCACGCTGAATATTGCCAGCGCCTGCATGATGAATACTGCTGCCAGCAGCAACATCTGCGCCGGGATATGACCGGCGCTTGCATTCACGAACTGCGGCAGGAATGCGATAAAGAACAAGGTCACTTTCGGATTCAGCATATTGGCGATCACGCTCTGCCAATAGAGGCGCGCCAGCTTCATCGGCTCGGCGCTGCCTTGCAAATGGATCGCTGAGTGAGACCGCAAGGTACGCACGCCGATGTAAATCAGATACGCCGCACCGGCATAACGCAGCAAGGAATACGCCAGCGGCGAAGCCTTTATCAGCGCCGCGAAACCCAGCACCGCCAGCATGGTATGGAAAATCAGGCCGGAACTGAAACCCAGCGCAGCGACCAGGCCAGCCTTGCGGCCCTGCGTTATGCCGCGCGTCAGCACGTAGATATTGTCCGGCCCTGGCGCCAGGGTCAGCGTCATTGCGGCAATCAGGAATAACCAGACTTCAGGCATGCTCGTACTCGGCTAATAATTTCAATCTTACGATTCAAGAACGGCGAACGCATTGCCGATCTCTTCTCCAAATTTTTCCAGGAACATCAGCTGCCGCACATATTGAGCGGCCTGCTGGAAATCCTGCGCATCCAGCAAGCTGCCGATGCGCTGCAGATCGGCCTTGCGCGCTGCGCGCAATTCACCGTCCAGCTGCTCCAGCGCCGGCACGCTCTTCGCGGCGCGCGCATCGTCCAGGGTTTCGCGCCATTCCATCTGCTGCATCAGGAACGCCGCCGGCATCGCCGTATTCGACTCGGCCTGCAGCTCAACGCCGTTCAGATGGCATAGATAGGCGGCGCGCTTGAACGGGCTTTTGAGTGTCTGATAGGCTTCGTTGGCGCGTGTCGTCCATTGCATCGCCACGCGCTTTTCAGCGCTGCTGGCATTGGCGAAACGGTCCGGATGCGTCTGGTTCTGCACCTCATGGTAGGCGCGGTCCAGCGCCGCGGTATCCAGCGTGAAGCGTTGCGGCAGATGAAATAGTTCGAAGTGATTTTGCATGGTTCTTAAAACAAAAGCCTGTTGGAGTGCAACAGGCTTGGTCATCCATCTAATCCAACGTGATGCAAGGTCAATCAGAGAGCTTCAAATCCAGCGTCAGATCCGGAAACTCTCACCGCAGCCGCACTCATCCTTGACGTTCGGGTTGTAAAACTTAAAACCTTCGTTCAAGCCTTCACGCGCGAAATCAAGCTCGGTGCCGTCGATATAAGGCAGGCTCTTGGGATCGACAAACACCTGGATTCCGTGCGACTCGAACACTGCATCTTCGTCGGTCTTCTCGTCCACGTATTCCAGCTTGTAGGCCAGCCCCGAGCAACCGGTGGTACGCACGCCGAAGCGCAGGCCGATGCCCTTGCCGCGCCGCTCGATATAGCGGTTGATATGCTTCGCCGCTTTTTCTGTAAGTGTGATTGCCATATGCCGTCGATCTCTTTTCGCTAGATAAGCTTTTACGCCGCCTGCTTTTGCTCGCCGTGCTTGGCTTTGTAATCCTCAACCGCAGCCTTGATCGCGTCTTCCGCCAGGATCGAGCAGTGAATCTTGACCGGCGGCAGCGCCAGTTCTTCGGCGATCTGGGTATTCTTGATCGACATCGCTTGATCCAGCGTCTTGCCCTTGACCCATTCGGTCACCAGCGACGACGACGCAATCGCCGAACCGCAACCGTAGGTCTTGAACTTGGCGTCCTGGATCACACCGTCAGCGCCGACCTTGATCTGCAACTTCATAACGTCGCCGCATGCAGGCGCGCCAACCATGCCGGTACCCACGGTTTCGTCGCCCTTTTCAAAGGCGCCGACGTTACGTGGATTTTCGTAGTGGTCCAAAACTTTTGCTGAATAAGACATTTTGCTACTCCTTGTTTGAAGCCGCGGCGGCGACAGTCGCCAAACCGCAGTTGAATTCTGTTAGTGCGCCGCCCACTGGATGGTGCTGATGTCGATGCCTTCCTTGTACATATCCCACAGCGGCGACAACTCACGCAGTTTGGCCACTTTGCTCTTGATCAGATTGATCGTGAAATCGATGTCTTCTTCGGTAGTAAAGCGGCCGATGGTGAAGCGGATCGAGCTATGCGCCAGTTCATCGTTGCGACCCAGCGCGCGCAACACATAAGAAGGCTCCAGGCTGGCCGAAGTACAAGCCGAGCCGGACGATACCGCAATATCCTTGATCGCCATGATCAGCGATTCGCCTTCAACATAATTGAAGCTGACGTTGAGGTTATGCGGCACGCGGTGCGCCATGTCACCGTTGATATACACTTCTTCGATGCTTTGCAGGCCGTTCGCCAGGCGATCGCGCAACGCCTTGATGCGGATGTTTTCTTCCGCCATTTCTTCACGTGCGATTTCGAAAGCGGCGCCCATGCCGACGATTTGATGTGTCGGCAAAGTACCGGAACGCAAGCCGCGCTCATGACCGCCGCCATGCATCTGGGCTTCCAGACGGACCCGCGGTTTGCGCCGTACGTACAAAGCGCCAACGCCCTTCGGACCATACGTCTTGTGGGCAGTGAAAGTCATCAGGTCGACCTTCCATTTTTCCAGGTCGATTTCCACCTTGCCGGTGGCTTGCGCCGCGTCGCAATGGAAAATGATGCCCTTTTGGCGGCACAGTTCGCCGATTTCCGGGATCGGCTGGATCACGCCGATTTCATTGTTGACCAGCATCACCGATATCAGGATGGTGTCGGGACGGATCGCCGCTTCCAGCTGTTCCAGCGTGATCAGGCCATTGTCTTGCGGTTGCAGATAAGTCGCGTCGAAGCCCTGCCGCTCCAGTTCGCGCACCACGTCCAGCACGGCTTTGTGCTCGGTCTTGACGGTGATGATGTGCTTGCCCTTGGTCTTGTAGAAATTGGCTGCGCCCTTGATCGCCAGATTGTTGCCCTCGGTAGCGCCGGAAGTCCAGATGATCTCGCGTGAATCGGCGTTGACCAGCCTGGCGACCTGTTCGCGTGCATCTTCCACCGCTTTTTCAGCGGACCAGCCATACATGTGGCTACGCGAAGCCGGATTGCCGAACTGCTCACGCAAATAGGGAATCATCTTGTCGGCAACACGCGGATCGATAGGCGTGGTGGCCGAGTAGTCCATGTAAATCGGGAAGTGAGGCGCCTTCAATGTGTCTATCAGGCTTTTTTCCAAGGGTGCGTTCATACTTTTTCTAGCTCCAATCAAGCAACCAGGTGGGATCGATGCATCACCACCACATTTTGTTCCAGGGTCTTCTTTTGCTGCGCTTGCTGCTGCGCATGTTGTTGGTCTACCAAATCCTTCAATGATACCGAATCCAGGTATTCGACCATCTTGGCGTTCAAGGTCGACCACAGATCATGCGTCATGCAACGGCTGCCGCCCTCGTGATCCGGGCTATGGCAGTTTTCCTTGCCGCCGCACTGGGTCGCATCCAGCGGTTCGTCGACCGCGATAATGATATCCGCCACTGTGACGTCTTCAGCCTTGCGCGCCAGGTTGTAACCGCCGCCTGGCCCGCGGACGGATTCAACGATCTGGTGGCGCCGCAATTTACCGAACAATTGTTCCAGATATGATAAGGAAATCTCTTGCCGCTCGCTGATGGCGGACAAGGTTACCGGACCATTTCCTTGACGCAATGCCAAATCGATCATCGCGGTTACCGCAAACCGGCCTTTAGTCGTCAGACGCATGTAATCTCCGCTCTCAAACCTATCATCCGTGTATCCCTTATGCTGGATTACGAAGTATGACGCCAGTATACCAAACTTGAGTGATT
>NZ_JAGQEG010000084.1 GCF_018305005.1 Collimonas silvisoli | reverse complement strand
TGTTCATTAAGTTTGGAAATCACCTTTCAGTTTGCAGACTTTTTTATTGTACTAAGCGCTGCGTATCTCCTCCACCTCGTCCACCCACCTCGTCTATCCATTCCATTATTCTTGTCCGAGATCTGAAGCCTTTATTCCCAGTTCAGTGCACCGCCGGTTTGATATTCGATTACGCGAGTCTCAAAAAAGTTGCGTTCTTTTTTCAGATCGATCATCTCACTCATCCAGGGGAAGGGATTTTCTTCCTGAGGGAACATCGGGTCCAGTCCGATCTGTTGCGCGCGGCGATTTGCGATGAATCTCAAATAGCCTTTGAACATTGGCGCATTCAAACCGAGCACTCCACGCGGCATTGTATCCTCTGCGTAGCGATATTCCAACTCTACTGCGCTTAAAAACAACGCTTTAATTTCATCGCGGAATTCCGGTGTCCACAAATGCGGATTTTCCATCTTGATTGTGTTGATCAGATCGATGCCGAAATTGCAGTGCATCGACTCGTCGCGCAGAATGTATTGATACTGTTCCGCCGCACCCATCATCTTGTTTTGACGGCCCAGGGCAAGGATCTGCGTGAAGCCGACGTAGAAGAAAAGTCCTTCCATGATGCAGGCAAACACGATCAGCGAGCGCAGCAATTTCTGATCGTTTTCAGTAGTGCCGGTCTTGAACTCAGGATCGGTCAGCGTATTGATGAAGGGGATCAGGAATTCGTCTTTGTCGCGGATCGATTTGACTTCATGATAGGCGTTGAAGATTTCCGCCTCGTCCAGACCGAGCGATTCGACGATGTATTGATAGGCGTGGGTATGGATCGCTTCTTCGAAAGCCTGACGCAGCAGGTACTGGCGGCATTCCGGTGCAGTGATATGGCGATACGTGCCAAGCACGATATTGTTGGCCGCGAGCGAGTCGGCGGTGACGAAGAATCCCAGGTTGCGTTTGACCAGGCGGCGTTCGTCTTCGGTCAGGCCGTTCGGGTTCTTCCACAGCTCGATATCGCGCTGCATATTGATTTCCTGCGGCATCCAGTGGTTGGCGCAACCGGCCAGATACTTGTCCCAGGCCCATTTGTACTTGAACGGGACCAATTGATTGACGTCGGTATGGCCGTTGATGATGCGCTTATCCGCAGCATTGACGCGGTGCGTGACATCGACCACAGGGGCCGCAGCCGGCTGCCCCATCACAGCAGGGTTGAGAGCGGTATCGGACATTTGCGGACGTGCCGAAGGAGCAAATGCCGGTTGCGCCGGCATAGGCGGGGTACGAGGGGCGGGCGCCGAACTTGTTTCTTCATCCCAGGAGAGCATGCTTTCTTCCTTTATCTTTCGTAGGGTGGGCACCTGTGCCCACGCGTAACTTCAAATCCGTCACCACGCTTGTTTCGGTAACGCGTGAGCAAAAAAAACCTGCCCACCCTACTTTTCTTTGTAATTGTTTCGTTTTATCTGAATAGCTTTATTGGCAGGCTTCGCACTCTTCGAATCCTGGATCACCGGGACGCATGGTGCATGCCGGTCCATCCAGTTCCTGTGGCGCCGCAGCAACGGCAGCAGTACCGTAAGTCGCCGCTGCTCCGCCGCTGGCGCCGCCATCTACCGAAACCGCATTCAGCGCGCCGGTTTTCGATGTCGATTTCTCGGTATGCGTCGCGCCGATGGTGCGCAGGTAGTAGGTAGTCTTGAGACCGCGCAACCATGCCAGCTTATAGGTTTCATCCAGTTTCTTACCCGATGCACCCGCCATATAGATATTCAACGACTGCGCCTGATCGATCCATTTCTGACGACGCGACGCCGCTTCCACCAGCCAGGATGGTTCGACTTCGAATGCGGTGGCGTAGATGTCGCGCAGATCTTGCGGGATGCGGTCGATCTTGGCCAGGCTGCCATCGAAATACTTGAGATCGGAGATCATCACCTCGTCCCACAAACCACGTGCTTTCAAGTCGCGCACCAGGTATTCATTGATTTCAGTGAATTCGCCGGACAGATTCGATTTCACGTACAGGTTCTGGTAAGTCGGTTCGATACAAGCCGAGACGCCAATGATGTTAGAGATGGTGGCTGTCGGTGCAATCGCTACGCAATTCGAATTACGCATGCCGAATTCCTTGATGCGGCCACGCAGCTCGGTCCAGTCCAGCGACTCGGACATATCGGCCTCAAGATAACCGCCGCGCTCTTCCGCCAGCAGTTTCAACGAATCCTGCGGCAGGATGCCGCGATCCCACAGGGAACCGCGATAGCTGCTGTAACGGCCGCGCTCTTCTGCCAGTTCGGTCGATGCCCAATAGGCGTGGTAGCAGACTGCTTCCATCGACGTATCTGCAAATTCAACCGCTGCTTGCGAGGCATAAGGCACGCGCATCATGTGCAGGCAATCCTGGAAACCCATGATGCCGAGACCAACCGGACGATGCCGCAGATTGGAATCGCGCGCCTTCTTCACTGCATAATAGTTAATATCGATCACATTATCCAGCATGCGCATCGCAGTATTGATGGTTTTCTGCAATTTGGCGTGATCCAGCTTGCCGTCTTTCATGTGGGCCGGCAGGTTGACCGAACCCAGATTGCACACGGCGATCTCGGAGTCGTTGGTATTGAGCGTGATCTCGGTGCACAGGTTGGAGCTGTGGACCATGCCGACGTGCTGCTGCGGCGAACGGATGTTGCATGGATCCTTGAAGGTGATCCATGGATGGCCGGTTTCAAACAGCATCGACAGCATCTTGCGCCACAGATCCAGCGCCTGGATTTTCTTGAACAGGCGCAATTCGCCGCGGGCGGCCTTGGCTTCGTAGCCGGTATAGGCTTCTTCGAAGGCCTTGCCGACCTTGTCGTGCAGATCCGGTGCATCGCTTGGCGAGAACAAGGTCCAGTCGCCCTTTTCCATGACGCGCTTCATGAACAGGTCCGGAATCCAGTTGGCGGTGTTCATGTCGTGGGTACGGCGGCGATCGTCGCCGGTGTTCTTACGCAGGTCGAGGAATTCCTCGATGTCCATGTGCCAGGTTTCCAGGTAGGCGCACACCGCGCCCTTGCGTTTGCCGCCCTGGTTCACCGCCACGGCGGTATCGTTGACCACTTTCAGGAACGGCACCACGCCTTGCGACTTGCCGTTGGTACCCTTGATATGGGCGCCCAGCGAACGCACCGGCGTCCAGTCGTTACCCAAGCCGCCGGCATATTTGGCCAGCAAGGCGTTTTCCTTGATGGCTTCGTAGATGCCGTCGAGATCGTCGGCAACCGTGGTCAGATAGCAAGACGACAGTTGCGAGCGTTGCGTACCGGAGTTGAACAGGGTTGGCGTCGAGCTCATGAAATCGAAGCTGGACAACAGGTTGTAAAACTCGATGGCGCGTGCTTCGCGGTTAACTTCGTTCAGCGCCAGGCCCATCGCCACCCGCATGTAGAATGCTTGCGGCATTTCGATGCGGATATCGCGGACGTGCAGGAAATAACGGTCGTACAGCGTTTGCAGGCCGAGGTAACCGAATTGCAGGTCGCGTTCCGGCTTCAGTGCTTCGCCCAGCGTCTTCAGGTCGAACTGCGCCAGCTTGGCGTCGAGCAAGTCAGCTTCAATACCCTTTTTAATAAATTTCGGGAAATATTCAAGGTATTCAGCGGGAGCATCGGCTTGCGCCACTTCCTTGCCGAACACTTCCTTGCGGATCGTGTGCATCAGCAGACGCGCGGTGACCTGGCTATAGGCAGGATCTTTTTCCATCAGCGCGCGGGCTGCCAGAATCGCCGACTTGTGCAGCTCTTCAACCGGCACGCCGTCGTACAGATTCTTGACGGTCTCGGCCAGGATGGCTTCGGCGTCGACGTGTTTTTCCAGACCGATACAAGCGGCGGTAATCAGGTTGCGCACCTGATCCATGTCCAGCGCACGGCGTTGGCCGTCTTCGGTCACAAACAATTCCGTGCCGGCTACGGTTGCTTTGGCGCCGGTTTGTTGTTGCGAGCGTTCTTCCATGCGCTTGGCGCGATACAGCACGTAGGCGCGAGCAACATCATGTTCGCCGGAGCGCATCAGGGACAATTCGACCTGGTCCTGGATGTCTTCAATATGGAAAGTGCCGCCATTCGGCTGCCGGCGCACCAATGCGGCGACGACGTTGGAAGTCAATTGCTCGACCAGTTCACGCACCCGTGCCGATGCAGCACCCTGGCCGCCGTTGACGGCGAGGAATGCCTTGGTGACGGCAATCGAGATCTTGGATGGTTCAAAACCGACCACGGCGCCATTGCGGCGGATGATTCTGTAGTCGCCGAAACTGCTGGATACCTTGACGGGAGAGCCGCTACCGGTTGATGGCGGAACACCAGCGACTTCGGCTGATGATTTAACGGAAATTTCTTGAGTAGATTGCACTGAGCCTCCCGAGACTGTGAAAGCAGGCGAAACAATTGCGCCTGCTGTTATTAATTAGAACCTTGGAACCGTTGATGGTTCAGATACTGCTATTTCTACATCAGTCATTGCGTTATCGACTGCCTGTCGGCAGGCGTTCGTGACCGATGCCCAAATCAAGATAAAAAAGAGAAAAAATCAGCGTTAAAAGAATGGTTGACGAAGACCGGCAACAAACCCAGAGGCCGCTGAGCAGCCTGTCCGACACCTGCATTTATACTGACATGAGTACAAAAGCAAAACACCATATAGGTGGACAGACCATGCAAAGCAAACCAAGGACGAAATACAAAAAAAACACTACATATAGTTTTCTGGACTTGATTTTTACTAATTGTAGTGCCTAGAACCCGTCGACGCAATCCAAAAGTGGGATCTTTTTTATATTCAAAAACAGACTATTCAATTGACTTTTTTGTCCATGACGGGAAAGCGCAACGCCGACTTGCCGGACGATTTCTGTACATGCCCGGCTAAGGCTTGCTGGTATTGGGCCCAGTCAAAAAATGGACCTGGATCGGTCTTTCTGCCAGGCGCGATATGTTCATGTCCGGTCACCGCGGCGAGAGGGTAACGCAACTGCAAGGCGTGGGTCAATCTCGCCAGCGCGCGATATTGCAGCTCGGAAAACGGTTCGAAGTCGGTCCCTTCCAGTTCGATCCCTATCGAAAAATCGTTGCACCGCTCACGCCCCTCAAAACAAGAGATCCCGGCGTGCCAGGCGCGATCGTTGGCGGATACGAACTGGACCACGCCACCATCGCGCAGTATCAGGAAATGAGAAGAAACGCGGAGCGGCCGCAACTGCTCGAAATAGGGATGAGCGTCGTAGGCCAGGCGATTGCCGAACAAGTCTGCAATAAAAGGACCGCCAAACTGCCCGGGCGGCAAGCTGATGTTATGGATCACCAGCAAATCAATCGTACAGCCGTCGGGCCGGGCGTCGCAGTTGGGCGACGACTGACGCACTACCTCATCGGCACGACACCAGCCGTCTGCGCCAATTGCAAAACATGGGGGAGGCGTTTGCTGCTGCGTCATTGTTACCTGTCCTAATCTTGCTCATGAATCGACAATCGCTGCATCCGATAGCGTAGCTGGCGAAAACTGATGCCCAGCAGATCGGCCGCCTTGGTGCGATTGAAATGCGTACGCGCCAGTGCTTGCCGAATCACATCGCGCTCGATATCGTCAAGGTAATCCGGCAGCGATGGCGGCAATTCGGAGCCGGTCAATTGCGTTGCAAAACCAGCCGCGGCCGGCTCAGGACTCGCCGTCGCCGCCATCGCCGTGCGGGCCAGCCCCCCGGTTTCGCCGTAATGATCGGCGAGGTCCGGCGCGTCGACAGGCCGGCCATGGCTACCCCCCTTCAAACCCAGATCCGCCACTTCAATCACGCCGTCGTTGGCAAACGCCAGCGCTCGCTCCAGAATATTTTCCAGTTCGCGCACATTTCCCGGAAACGCATAAGCGCGCAGGGCCGCCAAGGCCGCCGGCGCCAGCGCCACTTGTTCCGCCTGCGGCGCAAACATCGACAAGCGCCCTAGAATCGCAGCGACCAGCAGACCGATATCATCCAGGCGCTCCCGCAGCGGCGGCAATTTTAGCTCGATGACATTCAAACGATAGTACAAATCCTGACGAAATCTACCTGATTCGACGCACTCGGCCAGGTTCTGGTGGGTGGCGCTGATCAGACGGACGTCCACCGCCTCCTCCACCGTAGCCCCAACCTTGCGTACCCGGCGCTCCTGGATCGCACGCAACAACTTGACCTGCATCGCCAATGGCAAATCGGCGACCTCGTCCAACAATAAAGTGCCGCCGTTGGCAGCCTGAAAAAATCCATCGCGGTCATCGGCAGCGCCGGTAAACGCCCCTTTGCGATAGCCGAAGAATTCAGCTTCCATCAAGGCTTCCGGGATTGCGCCGCAATTGACGGCGACAAAGGGCTTGTCGGCGCGCGGACTGAGCGCATGGATATCCCGCGCCGCCAATTCCTTGCCGCTGCCGGACTCGCCGGTAATCGCCACCGGCGCCATGCTGCGCGCCAGACGCACAATCTGTGTGCGCAATTCCTCCATGGCGGCAGATTGACCGATCAGGCGCAACGCAGAACCCGAACGGAGTTTCGTGTCTGCAGCCGGGCGCATGTTTTCGGCCGGCTTACCGACGCGCAACGCCGATTGCACCATCAAGCGCAGCTGATCCAGCGCCACCGGCTTCGACAAATAATCGAAAGCCCCTGCCTTCAATGCCATGACGGCGTTGTCGGCGCTGCCATAAGCAGTAATCACGGCAATCGGTATTACCTTTTCGCCAGCGGTGACTTCCCGCACCAGTTCGATCCCGAGTCCATCCGGCAAACGCATATCGGTCAAGATCAGTGCATATTCATTTTGCGCCAGATGGGCGCGCGCTGCGGACAAGCTGTCGGCACTGTCGACATCCAGTCCCATTTTGACCAATGCGATTTCCAGCAGTTCGCGCAGATGCGCTTCGTCGTCAACAACCAGAATACGGGGTGAAGTCATGGCATTCGTCTTTTTCAGGTTCTAGTCGGCAAGAGACACCGGGTCATGGGCAGCAAACGCAATAACAAAACGACCACTCACATGGCTGGAATTCTGTCCTTGAACATCATGCCGGTATTCGTAATCAAGCAACGCGCCGTTATTCAAACACAACTCGCGCGCTAAAAACAAGCCTAGGCCGGTGCCCTTGCTGGAGGTGGTATAAAACGGCTCAAACAAGTGCGCCCGCACCGCCGGCGAAATCGGCTCGCCATCGTCCTGCACATGCAGCTCCAGACGCCCAGCTACGCTAGACATGACATGCAAGCGCATCCCGCCCGGCCGGCCGCTGGCGTAACGTATCGCATTCGACAGCAGATTTGTCACCACTTCACGCAGATGCAGCGGGTCGAACCAGACGCTCTGCCGATCTGCGGCGTCGATCTGCAAGGCAATCGTAGCCGGCGCTACCGCGTGAGTCTGCCTGAATTCCTTGACGATATCGTGCAACAAGGGCGCCAGCAGAATCGGTTCAAGCTGCCGCTGCGCCTTGCGCGACAGTTTCAGGATGTCCTCGATCATACGATTCAGGCGCGCCACATTGTCATCGATAATCGTCAACAAGCGCGTTTCTGCCTGATCGGTCGCCTCTTCCGCCAGCAAGGTGGCGGCATACGAAATCGACGCCAGCGGATTGCGGACCTCATGCGCGATGCTGGCGGTCAGGCGGCCCATGGCCGCCAATTTCAGTTGCTGGGCCTGATTTTCAATTTCGCTGACATCCTGCAAAAAAATGACCGCACGGTATTCGCTCAATTCGCGCATCCTGACCGCAGCAAAGCGCACTTTCAAATGCGCTACCAGCTCGCGCCGCCCGCTCCAGTCAATCGCGGCCCAGTCCTGGCTCTGGCCCTGGCCAAAGTCGTCGGTATGCTTGATGGTGACGAATACGGCCTCTCCCACTGCCGGAGAAACCGCACGCGGCAGGTCGCTTACGTGTGATTCCCAGGCAAACAGGGCATCGGTGATCGGCGCCAGCGCCGCATAATCGCTCAGCTTGTGCTGCGGCTCTTCCTCAGACAAGGACAAACCCAGCATGCGCTCTGCCGCCGGATTAGCCATGATCAAGGTGCCGACCGGATCGACCACCAGCAGGCCGTCGCCCATGTCCTTGATCGCGATGCGGTTAATATCCATCTGCACCCGCAGATCCCTGCCGCGCTGGGTCGCCAGCTCCTCTTGCTTGATCAGCTTGTCGGCCAGACGGTTAATCACCAGCACGGCAAAAAAGAAGGCGCCGCCATATAAACCGGCTTGCAGGGTGGAGACATCTGGCGCCGATTGCAGAATCTGGTAAGCGCTTTCCGCCAGCAAGACCATGGTCGCAATCGAGACGAACAACAGCGCCACCAGCAGCGGCGCCAGAATTGCCGAGCCGGCCAAGGGGAAAAGATACAAGATCGCCAAGCCGCCCTTGGCGCCGCCGGCGCCGACATACAAGATCGACACCGCGATCATGTCGACCGTGATCGGCAGCACTATCTGCGCCATGTAATGGCGATGGTAATACGCGGTGATAGCCGTGAAGACGGCGGCGCACAGCAGATAGACGCTGCAAGTTTGCGGATTCGTGAATAGCTGGGAAAACCAGATCCCGCTTTTGCTTTGGGTGCTGAGATAGGCCAGCATCACCATCGCAACCACGATCCGGGTCACGTTGAATGTTTGCAACGTACGCCAGAAAGTATCCGGTTTGTTATTCAGCTGGGTGAGGCTGGAGCTCGTCATGCGCAAATACCCTGTCTCACAGTGGATCTGGAAAGCGATCTGGAAATCGTCGGCTGAACGCCCTCAAGCGCCGCCGGCCTCGGCCTGAAATAAGCGTAACGGCTCAAAGTGAACAGAGTTTAAGACGAATGCAGGCGACGATGTTCCGCGCTGCAAAAAACCGCGCCGGAAGCGTCGGCCAGCGCTTCCGATGCCGGGAAATGCATGCCGCAATGCGCACAAGCCACCATGGCTTCGGCCTGCGGAGACTCGCTAGCCGCAGTGCCCTTGGCAAAGGTCGAACCACCTGAAGTGGAACGGTCGCCGCCGAGACTTTTCTTCAGACGCTGCAGCCAGACGATCACGGCCAGCACGACGACAATTAAAATAATCAGTTTCATACCAATACCCGATGCAACACAACTTCAAGCACGAAACGGCTCCCTACATACGCCAATAACAAAATGGCAAATCCAGTCAAGGTAAAGCTAAGGGCGGTGCGGCCGCGCCAGCCCTGCCATTTGCGGCCCGCCAGCAGCAAGCCGAACAAGGCCCAGGACAACATGGTGAAAATGGTCTTGTGATCCCATTTGAATGCCTTGTTAAACAGCTCCTCCGAAAACACCACGCCCGACAGCACCGTCAACGTCAACAAGAAAAAACCGAAAGCGATCAGGCGAAACAATAACTTTTCCATGGTCAGCAACGCCGGCAAGCGATCCAGCGCAACGCCAAACCAGCCGCTTTTAGCTCCGCCCGGCCGGGTATGCAAGCGCGATTCCTGCAGCACCATCAATACCGCATGGAATGCGGCGATAGTCAGGGTGCTATAGGCCAGGATGGAAATCACGATATGCCATAAGAAGACCGGCGACTTGCCGTCCAGCGGCACCATATTTCCCGGGAATACAGCCGGCAGAACCGCTGCCAATGCCGCCATCGGCAACACCAGCACCCGCAGGCCGTCCAAGGTGTAGTTGCGGTTTTCCAGCCAATAGGCGGCTACTGAAACCCATAAGGTGGCGGACAACATCATCGAAAATCCAACCCGCAACTCCCCAGGCCCGACGACATCGGCCCAAAGCACGCCGCCGTGCAGCAACCAGGCGGCGGCAACGGCAATGGAGATAGTCTGGCGTCGGCTCGAAGGCAAAAAGGTGCAGCCTATATATAGCAGCGCCACCAGAACGAAAAGATATGTTTGCATCGTGTAAGTTTACAACATGTGGCGTCTGCGCGGCGTGCTCAAACAATGCGCCTGTCCAGACAGACATGACGCGCCGTCATTTCTTGCATCTTGTATATCATCCCACGCTATCCTGATGCATCGGCCCTTATTCTGGGGTCGGCCTGTTAGGTGTTTGCCCTGCATCAGGTAAAATGGCTGCTTCCGCGTCCATTTTAATGCGCATTAGCGTGTTGATTACGCGAAAACTGCTTCACATTGACCGATTGCACCTCTTCTGGAAACGCTGTTACCCATGCTCGACAATCTTACCCAACGCCTCGCCAAAGTCGTCAAAACCATGCGCGGCGAAGCGCGCCTTACCGAAACCAACACCGCTGAAATGCTGCGCGAAGTACGTCTGGCCTTGCTGGAGGCTGACGTCGCCTTGCCTGCGGTGCGCGAGTTCATTGCCAACGTCAAGCAAAAAGCGCTAGGCGAAGAAGTGATTGCATCGCTGACGCCGGGCCAGGCCCTGGTAGGCGTGGTGCAACGCGAACTGGCCTCGTTGATGGGCGCCGATCTCGGTCCCGAGGCGTCGCAACTGAATTTCGCCACTCAGCCGCCTGCGATCATCCTGATGGCGGGTCTGCAGGGTGCGGGTAAAACTACCACCGTCGGCAAGCTCGCCAAATATTTGCGCGAACAAAAGAAGAAAAAAGTGCTGACCGTCTCCGCCGACGTCTATCGCCCGGCCGCGATCGGCCAGTTGCAGACCGTGACCGCACAGGTCGACGCCGACTTCTTCCCGACCGCAACGACGGACAAACCGGTCGATATCGCACTGGCTGCGCTGGACTACGCCAAACGCCATTATCACGACGTGCTGATCATCGACACCGCCGGCCGGCTGGGTATAGATGAAGCGATGATGAAGGAAATCAGCGCGATTCATGCGGCCGTCAAGCCGATCGAAACCCTGTTTGTGGTCGACGCCATGCTCGGCCAGGATGCAATCAATACCGCCAAGGCCTTCAACGACGCACTGCCGCTGACCGGCATCGTGCTGACCAAACTGGACGGCGATGCACGCGGCGGCGCGGCGCTGTCGGTCAGGCATATCACCGGCAAGCCGATCAAATTTGCCGGCACCGCCGAAAAACTGGATGGCCTGGAAGCCTTCGATCCGACCCGCATGGCCAACCGCATCCTCGGCATGGGCGACATTCTGGCGCTGGTCGAAGAAGCCCAAAAAGGCGTCGATGTCGCAGCAGCCAAGGATCTGGCGCACAAAATCAAAGGCGGCGGCAAGTTCGACCTGAACGACTTCAAGGCCCAGCTCGGCCAGATGAAGAAAATGGGTGGTTTGTCCAACTTGATGGACAAATTGCCGGCCCAATTCCAGCAAGCCGCGGGCGGCGCCAATATGGACCAGGCGGAAAAACAGGTACGCCGGATGGAGGGCATCATCAACTCGATGACCGCTCAGGAACGGGCCAAACCGGAGCTGATCAAGGCTTCGCGCAAACGCCGTATCGCCACCGGCGCCGGCGTGCAGGTCCAAGAAGTCAACCGCATGCTGTCGCAATTCGACCAAATGCAGTCGATGATGAAAAAGCTCAAAGGCGGCGGCATGATGAAGATGATGCGCGGCATGAAAGGCATGATGCCGGGCATGCGCTAAGCAGCTCCCAGTACCGTCACAACACTCGAAAAGCCTTGCAAGTCATTGACTTGCAAGGCTTTTCGCAAAATCAGGGGCGTTGCGGGAAGCCCCGAACCGGCTGCTGCGGGCATTTGTTACCCTTCCCGAGCCTGTCAGTTGCCGGTAATCGCCCGCACAAGCCCACCGGCCGGGCGTTTCCTCCAGCCGGACGGCCGTTCCGCTTCCGTATCAAATCCCGCACAAACCCACAAAAAACGCTTGCATCGCCAGGAAAAGCGCAACACTATTAGCGATGCGTGCTTGACGCATTTTTTCACTATCCCTGAAGGAGGCTCAAAGATGGCCACAGCCAAAAAACCAGCAGTTGCAGCAAAGAAGCCAGCAGCGACCAAAGCAGCTCCTGTCAAAGCAGCAGCCAAGCCTGCAGTAAAAAAAGCCGACGCTCCGAAAGTAGCGCGCAAGCCTAATGCGGCATTCATGAAAGCATTGACGCCATCGGCTGTTCTGGCTGCTGTCGTTGGCGCCGCCCCGCTGCCACGCACTGAAGTCACCAAGAAGGTTTGGGAATACATCAAGAAGCACAAGCTGCAGAATCCAGAAAACAAACGCAATATTATTGCTGATGAAAAACTGAAAGCTGTCTTTGGCGGCAAAAAAGAAGTGTCGATGTTTGAAATGACTAAACTCATTTCCGATCACTTGAAATAATGCTTAGGGCCAGTTGGACTTTGTTCAATGCGCCGCCCTGAGTGCCAAACAAAAACGCCCGCATCACGCGGGCGTTTTTGTATCTGCAGAATTTAGGGTAGTGCATCAATCCAGTAAATCCGAATAGTCGATTTCTGCGTAACCTGCCAAGGTCTGCCACGGCAAGACCGGCGGCGCGGCAATCACGCTGACCAATGTCTGACGCCGTGCCAGCCCATGCTCATCGAACGACTCCACCCGACGCGGGTATTGCCCTTTGACATCCCAGCTGACCCGCACCGTCAATTCTCCGCGCTTGCGCTCGTACAGCTGGACGCCGTCCTTGACCGGACCCACGGCACGCATGTTTTTCAAACTCTGCGGATCGCTCAAATAAAACGTGCTGCCCCAATTGCCATTGAAGCCGATATTGCCGTAATACTGAGGGTCGACCTTGACGATGCGGCGCTGATGGCGCTCGATCAGGCGGGCATCCAGCGAGCCGTCTGCCTGACGCCGCACCCACATCGGCGAGCTGCCGGCGTCCGGGTGGTTATGGCTGCTGTGATCATGCTCATCGGCGGCCTCGCTGGCGATCAGACGCTCGGTCCAGACCTGGTCGTTGCGCCGGTACAAACGCTCGCTGAATGTCGTTTCGCGCTTGACGCCGTCGCGCCCCAATACCATCGAATAGTGCTGGACCTGCAAGTTCTGGTCAGGAGCATTGACCGCTGCCACCGTAACCGGCATGGATGACAGCAGCGCCAGTGCGGTTGCCAGCATCTTCACGCCACCCACCCAATTTTTTAAGAAAATCATTTTTTCCACCGAAATAAAAATTGCCGCCGTCACGGTGACGGCGGCCTAAACGCTACTTAAGAATAAGTTTTACAGGCCAAGTGCGTTTTTAACTTTGCCAAATACCTTGATGTTTTCAAACGTGCCTTTGAAACTGTCGCTGCCGGCGCCGGCCGAAAACAGCATCACGTCGCCGCCGCCATGTGTTTCCGAACCTGGAGAACCGGCAAAGCGCACGCCAACCTGCTGCAGATAGTCGTCGGCTTCGGTATCGACATTGGTCAAATCTCCATCGTCCGGACGGCGCGGCGCGCTGCCGTTGCCGAACACCAGCGTGGTATAAGGTTTGCCATCGGCAGCCAATGCCAGTTTGCCGTCGTAATAATTGGCGACCTTGCCCAGGATCGGATTGCCGCGTTTGGGATAGCCGTTGAAACCGATCGCATGATCATGGTCGGCGGTGACCACGATCAAAGTGTCTTTCAAATCGACCAGCTCCAGCGCCTTCTTGATCGCAGCGTCGAAAGCCAGGGTATCTTCTAGCGCGCGCTTGGCGTTGGTGCCATGCAAAGCATGGTCGATGCGGCCGCCTTCGACCATCAGGAAATAACCTTTTGGATTTTTCTTGAGTACACCGATAGCTTTTTCCGTCATCTCGGCCAGGCTCGGCTGGTTCAGTTTTTTCTTGACCCGATCCAGTTCGTAATCCATGTCGCTGGCAGTGAACAAGCCTAGCAATTTACTGACGCCGGCCGGATCGACGTTCTTCAGTTCGCTGCCCGAGGCGACATAGGTATAACCGGCCGCCTTGAACATGCTCAGCGGATCGAGTTCGTCGTTGCGCTTGCTGGCCGGATTGCTCTTTGGCAGGAAGTGCCGCAAGCCGCCGCCCAGCAAGACATCGACGCCATCCTTCAGCGCAGTGTTGTAACGCGGCGCACCCGGTGTCGCCTGTTCGGTGATGGTGTTGTAGGCATCGCGATTGCAGACATGGGCGTAGGTCGCGGCCGGCGTAGCGTGGCTGATGCGGGTGGTGCTGACCGCACCGACCGCCTTGCCGGCGCCCTTGGATAATTCCAGCAAGGTCTGTACCGCCTGGCCGTTGCCGGCGACGCAGGTCGAGTCGGCATTGCTTTGATACGGCTTGCCGTTGGCATCGAAGGCATTGGTGTCGGACGACATGGAAATCACATCGTTCTTCATCTTGACGCCGGTCATGTACGCCGCCATCGATGGCGCGCTGTCGGTGGTTTGACCGTCCAGCGAGAAGGTCTTGACGCGCGCGGTGCGGGTCAGTGTTTCCATCGTCAGGCGGCCTGCTTCTCCGTGACCGTAGATGCGTGCCGCGGTGACAGTCGCCGGCCCCATGCCATCACCCAGGAAGAAGATGACGTTTTTCGCGGTTGCGGCGTCAGCTGCCATGACATCGGCGGTGAATAGCAAGGACAGCGGCGCTAACGCGCACAGTGCGGCGCATTGGTAGATTCGGCGCTGGAATTGCTTACTGCTTAGATTAATCATTTTCATGTCAGACCTTTGTGTATATTCGACAAATTCGTTTCATCGGCAGCTGGCAGCGTCACAGACCGACGGCTTTTTTCACCAGGCCGAACACCTCGGTGTTGTCGAGCACGCCGCGGATATTTTGCGCACCCATGCCTTGCGCACCGATAAAGACATTGGTGCCGCCATGGGTTTCGCCGCCGGCTTCGGTCGGGATCACCGACTCTTGCAGATAGTCTTTGTCAGCCACTTGCATATCGGACAGCGCGCCGCGCGTCGCCAGATGATTAGGACCGTTGCCGAAGCCGATCACGGTGTAAGGATTGTTGTTGATGTCGCGTTCCGGTTGGCCGGTCAAGACATTCTTCACCAGTCCGAGTACGCCCGGTTCGCTGCTGGTGGTTTTGCCGGTGCGCTTGGCGTAGCCGTTCAACAAGATCGAGTGATCATGGTCGGCGGTGACCACCACCAGCGTGTTTTTCAAACCCGGATCGACTTGCTGCATCTTGTCCAGCGCGACCTTGATCGCATCATCGAAAGCAACGGTTTCCTGCAATGCACGGCGTGCGTTGGTGGCGTGCAAGGCGTGGTCGATGCGGCCGCCCTCCACCATCAGGAAGAAGCCGGTCTTTTTGCTGTTCAACAGGTCGATCGATTTGCCCGTCATCTGCGCCAGGCTTGGCTCCTTGGACGCATCGCGGTCCAAGTCGTAAGTCATGTGATCCTTGTTGAACAAGCCGACCACTTTTGGCGTTGCGTTGCCGATTTTGTCGAACTCGGCAAAGTTGCTGGCATAGGTGTAACCGGCGGCCTTGAATTCGGTCAGCAGATCGCGGCTATCGCTGCGTTTGCTGTCGGCATCGGTCTTCGGCAGGAAGTGACGGCGGCCGCCGCCAAAAATGACATCGACGCCGTCGCTCAGCTTGCTGTTGAAGCCGGCGCCCTTCGGCGTCAGCTGCGCGGCGATATTGTTCTCGCCGTCGCGGTGGCAGATATGCGAGTAAGTCGCGGCCGGCGTCGCATGGGTAATCCGGGTGGTAGTCACGACGCCGGTGCTGTAGCCCTCGGCCTTCATCATTTCCAGCAAAGTGTCTGCCGGCGTGCCATTGCCGCTCGGGCAAATACTGTCGGCGCCGTTGACATAGCTTTTGCCGCTGGCGTCGCGGGCGCTGGTATTGGCTGACATGGAGATCACTTCATTATTCGCCTTGACCCCGGTCATGTAGGCCGCCATCGATGGCGCGCTATCGGTGACCTGGGCGTCGTTGGAATAAGTTGTAACGAAGCCGCTTTCCGGCAGGGTATCGATGGTCAGATCGCCCTCTTCGCCGACTTTGTAAATACGGGCCGCGGTCATAGTGGTGATCCCCATGCCGTCACCCAGGAAAAATATGACATTCTTGCCGGGAACCTTGGCTTCAGGCCGCTCCACCGGCGTCTCGACCAATGGGTTGCTGGAACCGCTACACCCAGCCAGGGCCATCGATCCGATGGCGGCGGCAATCAAAATACGTAGTTTCATTCATCGCTCCGTGTTATCAATCAGAAATATGCAAGCACTTTATTTGTAATAATGTGTAACAACTGTAACTAAAACTTATTACAAGCCGATGACGAAAGAGCAGCGAGCTTCATTGAAGGGGGGGAATTCGTGTTCAGAGAGAACGGGAAAGCGATGCGTGATTGGCCCGAGCGCCGCCGGGCCAATCAATCGAATACTTGTTTATAGCGAGGGAGAGCGAACGATTACATATTGCATTACTGCCTGCGCCGATCACGTCGGGAACAGGCGTCGGCCGTGGAGCTATTTACTTGCGAGCGGAAACTGTCTGGATTGGCAGATCGTCCTTATATTCCCAGCGTTTCCAAGCCGCCAGTACCGCGTTGGGATATTCAGGACGCCCGCGACTGCCGTTGTAACGGCCAAGCGCGAGATAAAGGTTGCCTTTTTCCATATCGATATACATGCGCAGAATCGAACAACCGTAGCGCAGGTTGGTCTGCATATCGAACAATTTGCTGCGGTTGGCGTCACCGATCACGCGGGTCCAGAACGGCATGACCTGCATGTAGCCGTGGGCGCTGACGCTTGACAGCGCATACTTGCGGAATGCCGACTCGACCTGAATCAGGCCCAGCACCATGCCCGGATCCAGACCGGCGCGCTTGGCTTCATACCAGGCGGTTTCCAGGAATTCGATGCGCACCTGCGTATCTGGCAATTTCTTCTTCAGGCGCTGCGACATTTCGCCCAGCCAATACAGGTATTGAATGCGCTGATCGATTTCGGAAAATTGGGGTTTCGGCGGACGGGCGTCGGTGATAGCGCGTGACAAAGCCAGACGGACCGAGTCCGCCAGCTCCTCTTCTTTTTGATTTCCGGCATGCGCCATGCTGCCAAGCAGCAGCAACATGGGCAACAAGCCAAGCCAACGGGACCAGCGCAATCGATACTCCCCAAAAGTAACTTTCTATTTTTGGAGGAGTATACAAAGAAAACGGCGCAAGAAACCAACGCGCCGTCACTTTGTTGTTACGGGGAAACCATGCGCGCCTTAATGAACTCTGCCATGTCGGCCAACGGCACCGTGGTGGCCTCGGTATCGCGTCGCCCCTGATACTCGAACTGGCCGTCTTTGAGACCACGATCGCCGATCACGATGCGATGCGGCACGCCAATCAGCTCCCAGTCGGCAAACATCGCACCCGGGCGCTCGCCGCGGTCGTCCAGAATCACGTCAACCCCAGCCGCCAGCAACGTTTCATGCAACTTGTCGGTTTCGGCCTTGACTGCCTCGCTGCGGTCATAGCCCATGGGGCACAAGACCACTTCGAACGGTGCGATGGAAGTCGGCCAGATGATGCCCTTGTCGTCGAAATTCTGTTCGATTGCGGCGCCCAGGATACGCGTAATGCCAATCCCATAACAACCCATTTGCAGCATCTGCGGCTTGCCGTTCTCATCCAGGAAGGTGGCTTTCATCGCTTCCGAATAGGCGGTACCCAGCTGGAATACGTGACCGACTTCGATTCCGCGCAGGATCGCCAATGCGCCCTTGCCGTCCGGCGACGGATCCCCTTCGACTACATTGCGGATATCGAACACCATCGGCTCTGGCAAGTCGCGGCCCCAGTTGACGCCGGTGAAATGGAAATCGACCTCGTTGGCGCCGCTGACAAAGTCATGCATGTTGGCAACGGTGACATCGGCTACCACGGTGACCGGCTTCCTGGTATTGATCGGCCCCAGATAGCCTGGCGGCGTGCCGAAATATTCGACGATTTCCTCTTCTGTGGCGAAGCGATAACCGGTAAGGCCAGGAATTTTATTGGCCTTGATTTCGTTCAGCTCATGGTCGCCACGCAGCATCAGCAGCCAGATTACCTTGCTTGCCGCCTCTTTATCAGTTGCCTCTTTTTCAACGGCCAGCACAATCGACTTGATGGTTCGCGCCAAAGGCAGTTGCAGCAACTCAGCTACGGCTTCGCATTTCGCCTTGCCGGGTGTTGCCGTCTTGGTCAGCGCCTCGGTCGGTGCGGCCCGGCTGGGGTTCAACGGCAGGGATTCGGCCGCCTCCATATTGGCGGCGTAATCCGAATTCGGGCAATACACGATGGCGTCTTCGCCGGTGGCGGCGATGACGTGGAATTCATGCGAACCGGTGCCGCCGATGGCGCCGTTATCGGCAGCCACCGCGCGGAATTGCAGGCCGAAACGATTGAAAATGCGGACATAGGCGTCATACATGATCTGGTAAGACTGCTTCAGGCCATCCAGATCGCGATCGAAGGAATACGCGTCTTTCATCGTGAATTCGCGGCCGCGCATCAAGCCGAAACGGGGCCGGCGCTCATCCCGGAATTTGGTCTGGATATGGTAAAAATTCACCGGCAGCTTGCGGTAAGAACGCAATTCGGTGCGGGCGATGTCAGTAATCACTTCTTCCGAAGTCGGCTGGATGATGAAGTCGCGGCCATGACGATCCTTGACGCGCATCAGCTCGGCGCCGTATTTTTGCCAGCGTCCGGTTTCTTGCCAGAGTTCGGCCGGTTGCACCACCGGCATCAGCAATTCGACCGCTCCCGAACGGTTCATCTCCTCGCGCACGATGTTTTCGACTTTGCGGATCACCCGCAAACCCAAGGGCATATAAGTGTAAATGCCGGAACTGATGCGTTTGATCATGCCGGCGCGCATCATCAGTTTGTGGCTGACGATTTCAGCGTCGGATGGAGCTTCTTTAAGCGTGGAAATAAAAAAACGGGAGGCGCGCATAACGATGAATTCTTTTTAAAAAGAGAGGGTTATAATCAACTCAATTTTAAAGGATTAGCTGGCTGATGCGCCTACTCTTTGCACAATTGATGAATGTTCTGGCCATTGTAGCTACTGGCCGGGGCCGATTGCGCGCCTAGTCGGGCGAGGACAGAGCTTTGCGCCTACCCGGCGGCTCTTCGAATCTGTTCCGCAATGATAACGGCAAGCAAGGAATCTAGCAGAATGAGCAATAGAGCCGCCCGGCCGCAGAAAGTTTTGAGGTAACAACATGCTTGACCGTGAAGGCTTTCGCCCAAACGTCGGCATTATCTTGCTCAACACCCAGAACGAAGTCTGGTGGGGCAAGCGTGTGCGCGAACATTCGTGGCAATTTCCGCAAGGCGGTATCAAATACGGTGAAACCCCGGAGCAGGCAATGTTTCGCGAACTCGAGGAAGAAATCGGGCTGAAAGCGGAACACGTCAAGATCATCGGCCGTACCCGCGACTGGCTGCGCTACGAGGTGCCTGATCACTTTATCAAGCGCGATGTGCGTGGACATTATCGCGGCCAGAAACAGATCTGGTTTCTGCTGCGCATGGTGGGGCGCGACTGCGACGTCAATCTGCGCCTGACCGAACACCCGGAATTCGACGCCTGGCGCTGGCATGATTACTGGGTTCCGCTGGATGTCGTGATCGAATTCAAACGCGACGTCTATCAGCGCGCCTTGCAAGAATTATCACGATTTCTGACGCGCCCTTTGCAGAATTTGCCGCATCACGCCCGTCATTTGCGCACCGGCCACGGGCCGCGCGCGTCGACGCAATCCCCCCCGGCCTGTGCCGAACCCGAAAAAAAGTGAGCGCCTCTATGGCTTTTGATTTTGCCTTTCGTCTTCCCGCAACAAAGAAAATATCGCAAGTCCTGGCCGCAAGCCTGCTGTTGCTAAGCGCTGCCACGCAAGTGCATGCCACCGACCCGTTCTACCCCAGTGCTGTCGCGCAACCAAATTCCGGCTTGTCCGACGAAGATTTCGACGATGACAGCAAGTCCTGGCAAGAAATCAAGACTGAAATCCCGCCAGCGCCGCAGGCGGCCAATCTGGTGTCGTTTTACGTCAGCCCAACCGCCACCATGAATTTCTTTATCGATCTCAATTCGATCTCGGCCGGCAAGGACGGCGTGGTGCGCTACACGCTGGTCAGCAAGAGCCAGGGCGGCGCCGAGAATATCAGCTACGAGGGCATCCGTTGCCAGACTTATGAAAGCAAGCTGTATGCATTCGGCCAGAAGGACGGCAGTTGGTCACGTGCGCGCCTGAGTGGCTGGAAGCAGATCAGCGAATCATCCGGGAACCGGCAACATGCGGCATTGGCCAAGGACTTCCTTTGCCAGGATGCCATGGTGGCCGGCAAAGTTGAGGATATACGCAGCAGATTGCGCAGCAATCGTACGATCAAATCAGGTAGCTGATCGACAACATCGGCACCCATATAAAAAAACGGCTCCTGCAATTAGCGGAGCCGTTTTTTATTGTCCAAGACTGCTGGTCTTGCCGCTTAAAGCAAAACCATATTGTCCCGATGGATCAATTCCGATTCCTCGACAAAGCCTAGAATCGCCTGAATTTCCGCTGAAGGATGGCGCATGATGCGGCGCGCTTCCGAGCTGGTGTAATTGCTGATGCCGCGTGCGATTGCATGACCGTCGACATCGGTGCAGGTAATGACGTCGCCGCGGCCAAACTCTCCCGACACCGCCGTTACGCCGATCGGCAATAAGGATTTCCCCTCGTTACGCAATTTTTGCACCGCGCCCGCATCCAGCATCACCTTGCCGGCAGTTTTCAAGTGATCCGCCATCCACTGCTTGCGCGCGGTGAGTTGCCCTGTTTGCGCGGTCAATTGGGTGCCGATCGCTTCGCCGCTTGCCAGCCGGGTCAATACCGCGTCCTCGCGGCCCCAGGCAATCACCGTATGCGCGCCTGAAGTAGCGGCGCGCTTGGCTGCCAGAATCTTGGTGATCATGCCGCCGCGGCCGATGCTGCTGCCGGCATCGCCCGCCATCACTTCCAGCGCCGGATCGCCGGCTTTGGCTTCATGCACAAACTCGGCATCCGGATCCTTGCGCGGATCGGCCGTATATAAACCTTTTTGATCGGTCAGAATGATCAAAGCATCGCCTTCGATCAGATTGGCAACCAGCGCGCCAAGGGTATCGTTGTCGCCGAACTTGATTTCATCGGTGACCACGGTATCGTTCTCATTGATGATCGCTACCACCCCAAACCGCAACAGGGTGAACAAGGTCGAGCGGGCATTCAGATAACGTTCGCGATCAGCCAGATCGGCGTGCGTCAGCAATACCTGTGCGGTACGTATATTGTGGGCGCGGAAGCTGGTTTCATAAATCTGCGCCAGCCCCATTTGACCGACCGCAGCGCAAGCCTGCAATTCGTCGATGCTGGTCGGCCGCTTGTCGAAACCCAGCCGCTGCATGCCTTCGGCCACGGCGCCGGAACTGACCAGCACGACTTCCTTGCCCATCGCCCGCAATTCAGCAATCTGGGTCGCCCATTTGGCGATAGCGCCGGCATCCAGGCCTTTACCGTCATTGGTCACCAGGGAGGATCCGACTTTGATAATGATGCGCTTGGCTTTTTGAATGACGGAATTCATATTTTTATCTATCGCGGCCACCTCGGCCGGCATGCGGCCAGGCGGCGGAAAAAAATAAGGCCAGCGCCGGCAAGGGCTTACATCGTTTACCCCGCACCGGCATCGGCCGCCAACTACTTGCTTAATCCAGTATCTTGAAGCGCGGATCGTCCGGATCGATAGACAGGATGGATTGCGCTTCCACCACCATATGCGTCTCTTCCGATCGGGTTTCCTGCTGGCGCTTCTCGGCCAGATAACCGTAAATTTCCGTCACCAGCTCAGGACAACCATCGCGGTTCAAGGCGGAAATTTCAAATACCGGGCCTTTCCAGCCGAAACGCTTGATGAAATCCTTGACTCGCTTGACCCGCTCTCCCTCTGGGATCACGTCGATCTTGTTGAGCACCAGCCAGCGCGGCTTGTCGAACAGCGATTGATCGTATTTTTTCAGTTCCTTGACGATCGCCTTGGCTTCCTTGACCGGATCGACCGTGTCTTCGAATGGCGCCAGATCGACGATGTGCAGCAGCAAGCCGGTGCGCTGCAAGTGCTTCAGGAACTGGATACCGAGTCCGGCGCCTTCCGCCGCGCCCTCGATGAGGCCTGGAATATCGGCGATCACGAAACTCTTTTCGTGGCTGACGCGGACTACGCCGAGATTCGGATGCAACGTGGTAAACGGGTAATCGGCGATTTTCGGACGGGCATTGGATACCGCGGTGATGAAAGTCGATTTGCCGGCGTTCGGCTGTCCCAGCAGGCCGACATCGGCCAACACCTTGAGCTCCAGCCGTAATTCGCGGCGTTCGCCTTCCTTGCCGTCGCTTTTCTGGCGCGGTGCACGGTTGGTCGAGGATTTAAAGTGGATATTGCCCCAGCCGCCTTCGCCGCCCTTGGCCAGCAATACCTCTTGCCCGTGATCGGTCAGATCGGCGATCGCTTCGCCGGTGTTGATATCAACGATCAGCGTGCCGACCGGCATGCGCAGCTTGATATCGTCGGCGCCCTTGCCGTAGCAATCCGAACCACGGCCATTTTCACCGCGACCGGCGCGATGCATCTTGGAGAAACGATAGTCGACCAGCGTATTGATATTACGGTCGGCAACGGCCCAGATACTGCCGCCTACGCCGCCATCGCCACCGTCCGGGCCGCCAAACGGGCGGAATTTTTCACGGCAAAAACTCGCAACCCCATTGCCGCCATCGCCGGCAATGACTTCGATTTTTGCTTCATCTATAAACTTCATTCGAAGGTCCTAATGAGGTTGGAGGTTAAATTCTTATTGAAAGACACAGGTAACTTTACCGATTTTCGGTCACTATTGCAGCGCAGGGCACAGCCAGGATTGCAATAATGCCATTGCTTCAGGCGCAACTCGCCGCAAGCGGAGCAGATTCGCTGCGTGTTCCAAGTTGCCCGAGCAGTGTTTTACGACCAGAAACTAAAAAGGCCCTACCAGCGGCAGAGCCTTTCGCGACAAGGCTTACGCCTTGCTTGTCGACGCTTAAAGAAACTTAAGCTGCTACGACAGTAACGTAGTTACGCTGGGTAGCGCCCTTGGTTACGAATTGTACTTTGCCGTCGATCAATGCGAACAGGGTGTGATCCTTGCCCATGCCGACATTTTCGCCTGGATGCGTCTTAGTGCCGCGTTGACGAATGATGATGCCGCCAGCGTTGATCGCTTGGCCGCCGTAGACCTTGACGCCAAGTCGCTTTGACTCTGAGTCACGGCCGTTGCGCGTAGTGCCGCCGCCTTTTTTATGTGCCATTTAAAACTCCTGGTATCTAGTTAAGTCAATCCGCGCAAATATTAAGCGTTGATCGAAACGATTTGAATTTCGGTGTAATTTTGACGATGGCCTTGATGCTTCTGATAATGCTTACGACGACGCATTTTGAAGATCTTGACTTTATCGTGGCGGCCTTGCGCCAATACCTTAACCGACACCGTAGCACCTTCGACCAGCGGTGCACCAAACTTAATGGTGTCACCAGCGCCAACTGCGAGCACTTGATCAATAGTGAGTTCGGTGCCAATGTCTGCAGGTATCTGTTCTATTTTGAGTTTTTCGCCGGCAACAATCTTATATTGTTTGCCACCGGTTTTTATGACCGCGTACATATGAAACCTCATCGAAATGATTGAAGACTATTAAAAAAATTTCTTTCCTAAAACACCATAATCAGCGACAAACAAACACTAAATCGCTGGGCGGAATCGGGAGAACCTGAGATTGTACATGGACTTGGCACTTCCGTCAAAATCTCTTGACAAGTGCGGAATTCACCACACTTCTGTACTTCTGCCGGGCAACCCTAGTCAAGTCTTGCCGTACGGCCACCCTACCGCCACAGACTCACCAGCAGCACAACGGCCTTTTTCATATAATGGCGGTATTCTGAAACTTTTTAAGGTATTGCCATGAGCGATGTACAAGCGTGGATCAAGGAAACCGTGACCAGCAACCCAGTGGTGCTGTTCATGAAAGGAACCGCGCAATTTCCCCAATGCGGATTTTCCGGCCGCGCCATCCAGTTGTTGAAGACCAGCGGCGCTGAAAACATCGTCACCGTCAACGTCCTGGAAGATCCGACCGTGCGCCAAGGCATCAAGGACTATTCCAACTGGCCTACCATTCCGCAACTCTACGTCAACGGCGAATTCATCGGCGGCTCCGACATCATGAACGAGATGTTTGAATCCGGCGAACTGCAAACCTTGTTGAAGGCCTGAGACCGCAAGTGGTCTCGCCTAGCCGTCCAGCCGCAAAAACCAGCCAACCGCCGCGCCGCCTGATTGTCGGCATCACCGGCGCTACCGGCGTCATTTACGGTGTGCGGCTGTTGCAGCTGTTGCGCGAAATACCCGGCGTCGAAACCCATTTGATGATTTCCGACGCCGGCGTCCTCAACCTGCATCAGGAACTGGAGATGCGGCGCAAGCAAGTCGAAGCGCTGGCGCACGTGGTGCACAATGTGCGCGACATCGGCGCGGCCATCGCCAGCGGCTCGTTTCAATCGGATGGCATGATCATCGCGCCCTGTTCGATGAAAACCCTGGCTTCGGTTGCCAATGGCTTGTCCGACAACCTGATCACGCGCGCCGCCGATGTTGCCCTCAAGGAACGCCGGCGCCTGGTCCTTATGGTGCGCGAAACCCCTTTCAATCTGGCGCATCTGCGCAATATGACCAGCGTCACCGAAATGGGCGGCATCATTTTCCCGCCGCTGCCGGGGTTCTATCACCGGCCGCAAAGCATTGCGGAGATGGTCGACCATACGCTGGGGCGGGTGCTGGATTTATTCGCTATCCAGCATACGCTGACACCACGCTGGAATGGCTTGAAAGCCTGTCCAGTCCTAAAATAGGTTGACAGGTTTTATTGCAACACAAACGCTCGATGCACCGCATCGGGCGTTTTGTATTTCAGGGCCGTATGCGGCCGTTCCCGGTTGTAGATCCGAACGGATTGCGCCA
>NZ_JAGQEG010000083.1 GCF_018305005.1 Collimonas silvisoli | reverse complement strand
CCACCACACGTTTTGGTTGGAACGCATCTCCCAAATCATATGTCAACAGGCCCTAATTACTAAATAGTCTTAATCAAGCGTAGCCTGCACACTGTCTATGCCGACCTTGGCGCTGCCTTCCGCCAATTGCACCGTGATCACATGACGCGGCTGCAGCGCTTGCGGGCTGCGGATCACATGGCCCTTGGCGTCCGAGATGATGGCATAGCCGCGTTCCAGCGTGCGCTGCGGATTGAGCAGTTCCAGTTGCGCGTTCAGCGCCGCCACGGTTTGCCGGCGCTGCCGATTTTGCGCGGCCATTGCGCCATTGAGGCGCCGGCTTTGTTCCAGCAGCGCGATGCGCGGCGCAGTCGTGCTGGGTATGTGTGCGGCCAGGCGGGTACGTAAATTCAGCAGAGCATGGCGCGATTGCGTCAGCGGGATGCGGGTGGCGTGCAGCAGCCTGGCTTGCAGACTTTGCAGCTTAACCCGCTCATGTGCGATGGTGGCGGCCGGGCTGCTCAAGCGACGGCTCAGCCAATCCAGGGTTTGGCTGGTTTCGCCGAGCTGCCGGCGCAGGGCGCGGGTCAGGTCATCGGCATGCGTTTCCAGCGTTGCCAGCCAGTCGGCGCGTGGCACGGTTGCCAGTTCGGCGGCGGCGGTCGGGGTCGCGGCGCGCAAGTCGGCGGCGAAATCGGCAATCGTGAAATCGGTTTCATGGCCGACGCCGGAAATCACCGGCATCGGCGCAGCGACGATGGCGCGCGCTACCGCTTCGTCATTGAACGACCATAAATCTTCGATACTGCCGCCGCCACGGCAAACCAGCAGCAGATCGCATTCGGCGCGTGCGGCAGCGGTATTGATGGCGCGGGCGATTTTTTCCGCGGCGCCGTCACCCTGTACCGGCGTCGGGTAAAGGATGACACGTACGTGCGGTGCACGGCGCGCCAAGGCGCTCAGGATATCGCGCAGCGCCGCCGCCTGCAGGCTGGTGACGATGCCGATACAGCGCGCAAATTGCGGCAGCGGCCGTTTGCGCGCCGGATCGAACAAGCCTTCCGCATTCAGTTTTTCTTTCAAGCGTAAAAACGCTTCATACAGATTGCCGACGCCGGCGCGCCGGATCGCTTCGACGTTGAGCTGGTAGTCGCCGCGCGCGGCGTACAGCGTCACCAGCGCCCGCACTTCAACCTTGTCGCCGTCGCGCGGCGTGAAGCCGGCATGCTGGGCGCGGCCCTTGAACATCACGCCACGCACTTGCGCCGCATCGTCTTTCAGCGTGAAGTACCAATGGCCGGAAGCGTAACTTTTGAAATTCGATATCTCACCCGCGACCCAGGCCAGCGGAAAGCTGCGTTCCAGCAAGCGCGCAACGGCTTGATTCAGGGCAGAAACCGTCAGTACCGGCGGTCCGCTGGAACGGTTGTCGGTGTCGCTGGAGAAGTTCATACGGGCTTTCAGAGGTTCTTTATTAGTAGGTGATTCTGTGGAGCGCTGACATTGTAAAGCACGGTTGCTGAACATCAATGGAAAAGCGAAACAAATCAAGGGCTTGCCCCGATTGCAGTGTGCTTGCGCACAAGCTTATCCACATATTCTGTGGGTAACTGTGGAACTGCGCGGGTTTGTGGATAGCGGTCGGCGCAGTCATGGCAAAACGACTATGAAAGACGGAAAAATTCGTGCTCGGCATCCATAAATCGCTATTTGAGACGCATCTGCACCTGTTTCTGACAGGTGTGAAAATCCGTTTCCAATCAAGGACTTCTTGTGAATCCAGTGTGCTTGTTCACAAAGTTATCCCCAAAATCTGTGGAGAACTTTGGCTGCGTGCCGCCGGCAAACTCTGCACGTTTTTGATGCAGTACAAAAAAATCCTTTGAAATCAAAGGCTTCACTATGGAGTTAGGTAGTTGTCCACAATCTTGTTCACATAATATGTGTGGAACTTGGCGCCTCGCTCGATTGCTGCGAAACCAAGTGTAAAAATTTCCACTCCGCAACGCTGCTCATGCTTGCTCGCAAGCCTTCAACAAGTTACATTCTGCATCCATGCTGATGAACCCCTCATCTGCATTTGCCGATACTGAATTCGATCTCACCAAGGAGTTTCTTTTGTTTTCCATTATTCAAGCTGCGGGCTGGCCGATCTGGCTGTTGCTTATTGCCTCCATCATTGCCACCGCATTGATTATCGAACGTCTGGTTTATCTACGCCGGCCGCGCATTTTGCCGCCGCAGCTATTGCAGGAAGTGATACGGGTTTATCACAACGGCAAGATCAACACCGAAGTCCTCACCAACCTGGAAACCAACTCGCCGCTGGGCCGGGTGCTGGCCGCCGGCCTGCGCAATGTCGATGCGCCGCGTGACCTGATGAAAGAGTCGATCGAGGAAGCCGGCCAGGCCACAGCACATGAACTGGAACGTTTCCTGACTACGCTCGGCACCATTGCATCGCTGGCGCCATTGATGGGCTTGTTTGGCACCGTGGTTGGCATGATCGAAATTTTTGGCGCGACCACCGGCGCCGGCGCCGATCCGACCCAGCTCGGCCACGGCATTTCGGTTGCCTTGTACAACACCGGTTTCGGTCTGGCGATTGCCATGCCGGCATTGATTTTCTATCGTCATTTCCGCGCGTTGGTCGACGGTTTCATCGTCGATATGGAACAGCAAGCAGTGAAGTTTGTCGATACCGTTCACGGTGCGCGTAAATAAGATGGACTTCCGCAAAGGCAAGGGGCGCGACGACCCCGAAATCAACCTGATCCCGTTTATCGACGTCTTGCTGGTGATCGTGATTTTCCTGATGGTCACCACCAGCTACAGCAAATTCACCGCGCTGCAAATCACCTTGCCGACCGCCGACGCCGACAAGGCCATGCAGCAGCCGCAAGAGATCAACGTCGCCGTCAATCCGCAAGGCCAGTACGCCGTCAACAACGTCCAGGTGTCGTCCAAGGACGCCGCGTCGCTGGCGCTCGATCTGAAGAGCGCAGCCCAGGCAGGCAGCCAGTCAGGCCAGTCCAAAGGCGATCCGGTGGTGATCATCAACGCCGACGCCATGGCCACCCACCAGACTGTGATCAATGTACTGGAAGCGGCGCGTCTGGCCGGTTTCGACAAGATCACGTTTGCTGCCCAGACTAGTGGCCACAAATAAATCAGCGAGCGATGGGGCGGCCCGGCGTTCCGCTGAATCGGTCCTGAGCGCGGCCTGGCAGCGGCGCGGCTTGCTGGCGTGCCTGTTATGGCCGTTGTCGCTGTTGTTGGGCTTGCTGGCGGCGCTGCGCCGCGGTTTGTACGCAGCCGGCTGGCAGGCCGGTATCCGCCTGCCGGTGCCGGTGATCGTGGTCGGCAACATTTTTGTCGGCGGCACCGGCAAGACGCCGCTGACGATCTGGCTGGTGCAAGCGCTGCGCCAAGCCGGTTATACGCCGGGCGTGATCTCGCGCGGTTATGCCGCGCAATCCGGCGGCGGACAATCCCTTGTCAGGCATGTGAGCGAAGCATCGCTGGCGGCAGAAGTGGGCGACGAGCCTGTGCTGATTGCCGGCCGCGCCCAATGCCCGGTAGTGGTAGGCCGCAACCGGGTGGCTGCCGCCGAGGCGCTGCTGCAAGCGCATCCCGAGGTGAATCTGATTTTGTCCGACGATGGTTTGCAACACTATCGTTTGCAACGCGACATCGAAATCGCACTGTTCGATGCACGCGGTGTCGGCAACGGCTGGCTGCTGCCGGCCGGACCGCTGCGTGAACCGGCAAGCCGTCGACGCGACTTTACAGTGGTGAACGCGGCGTCGATTCCGCCTTCCATGCCGGCCTCGGCGATCCGCATGCAACTGCTGGGCGAGCAGGCGTTCCAACTCAGCGACCCGAGCCAGGTGAGGGCGCTGGCCAGCTTGCAGGACCCGGCCATGCGCATCGCCGCCGCCGCCGGCATCGGCAATCCGCAACGGTTTTTCTCGATGCTGACTGCAGCCGGACTGGCGTTCGAAGCGCTGGCCTTGCCCGATCATCATGACTTTTCCGACCGGCCGTTTGCCGCGCTGCAGGCCGACTTCATCCTGATTACCGAAAAGGATGCAGTAAAATGTCGGCAAATAGCTTCCATCAAGAACGATCCGCGCATCTGGGTCGTTCCGGTGACGGCGCAGATCGATGCTGCGTTAGCTCATCAAATACACCAAATTCTGGAGAAACTCCGTGGACACTCGACTGCTTGACATCCTGGTTTGCCCGATCTGCAAAAGCCCGCTGCATTACGATAAAAAAGCCCAGGAACTGATTTGCAATGCCGACAAGCTGGCTTATCCGATCCGTGACGGCATCCCCATCATGTGGGCCGATCAGGCACGCGAGCTGAACAGCCCGGCTGCGCCAGCCGCCACTCCAGAGGCATAGGCGGCGCATATTGTGAGTTCGACCAGACCCTTCATCGTCATTATTCCAGCGCGGCTGGCGTCTACCCGCCTGCCTAACAAACCGCTGGCCGATATCGGCGGCAAGCCGATGATTGTGCGCACTGCCGAGCGCGCCGCGCAATCCGGTGCGACGCAGGTGATCGTCGCTACCGACCATGCCGAAATCCTGGCAGTCTGCGCCCAGCATGGCATCGCTGCGCGCCTGACCCGGGCTGACCATCCGTCCGGCACCGACCGTATCGCGGAAGTGGCGGCTGCCCTGGGCTTGGCTGTTGATGCAGTGGTGGTCAATGTGCAAGGCGACGAACCGATGATCGATCCGGCGCTGATCGCAGCCACCGCCGCGCAGATCACCGGCGAAGTGCCGATGGCGACTGCCGCGCATGCGATAGATTCGGCAGCCGATGCGTTCAATCCGAATGTGGTCAAGGTGGTCTTGAACCAGGCTGGCCGCGCCCTGTATTTTTCACGGGCGACGATTCCCTGGCATCGGGATGGTTTCGCGACGTCGCAACAGGAATTGCCGGCCGCCTATCAGCCGTTGCGGCATATCGGCTTGTACGCATACAGCAATGGCTTTTTGCAAACCTATCCGACCCTGGCGGTAGCGCCGCTGGAACAGATCGAGGCGCTGGAGCAGTTGCGGGTGCTGTGGCACGGCTATCCGATTGCGGTGCATATTGCCGCGGCGGCTCCCGCAGCGGGAGTCGATACGCCGGAAGATCTGGAGCGTGTGCGAAGTTTTTTCAGCGCAGGATAAAGTTCGAAGGCAGCGCAAAAATGTCGCGCAAGTGCATGAAAATTATCGTTGAACCAACAGAAATAGTGCCGCGGACTGGCTGTTTGTTAAAATTGTATGGTAAGTTTCATGCAAAGATAGCGTGATATAAATAAAAGCATCTCAGGAGACGTCGCTGCAACCCATTGAGCGCGCCGTCGCCACAATCAATTCTCAAACTCACCTTAGGACTTAACATGCGCCTCATCCTTTTAGGAGCGCCTGGTGCCGGTAAAGGCACGCAAGCGACTTTCATTAAAGAGAAATTCAACATCCCGCAGATTTCCACCGGCGACATGTTGCGCGCAGCAGTCAAGGCCGGCACGCCGCTCGGCATTGCGGCGAAGAAGGTGATGGATGCAGGCGGCCTGGTCTCGGACGACATCATCATCGGCCTGGTCAAGGACCGGCTGAAGCAGGCGGATTGCGCCAACGGCTACCTGTTCGACGGTTTCCCACGCACCATTCCACAAGCGGACGCCATGAAGGAAGCCGGCGTCAAGATTGATTATGTACTTGAAATCGACGTGCCTGACACCGCCATCATCGAACGCATGAGCGGCCGTCGCGTGCATTTATCGTCGGGCCGTACTTATCACGTTAAATTCAATCCGCCAAAAGTGGAAGGCAAGGACGACATCACCGGCGAAGACCTGATCCAGCGCGACGATGACAAGGAAGAGACCGTCAAGAAGCGGCTGTCGGTGTATCACGAGCAGACTGAAGTGCTGGTCAATTATTATGGCGACTGGGCCAAGGCCGGGTTGCCAGGCGCACCCAAGTACCGCAAGATCGCCGGCGTCGGTCCGGTTGAGCAGATACGCGATAGCGCGTTTGCGGCATTGGGAGCATAAATAAAAGCGGACTTCGGTCCGCTTTTTCTTTTGGTCAACAAAATCACTTAGAATAAATCAAGGTCCCGAACAGCAACGCAACACCGCAGCAAGCCAGCCCAAGCACATCTCCGAGAATAAAAGGGCAGCGAAAAGAAATGCATTACGCAGTATTGGCCGGCAATCCGTCCATGGATGCCGGTGAAATGGTGTAGTTGTCTTACTTTGTCGTGAAGCCGTACCAAAACAGGAGGAGTCAACATGGCATTAAGTCTATGGTTTGCCGTCGCTTGCGGCATCGTTGCCGTCATCTATGGGCTAGTCTCGCGCAGCTGGATATTGAAGCAGGACCCCGGCAATCCACGCATGCAGGAAATTGCTGCGGCGGTCCAGCAGGGCGCAGCTGCCTACCTGGCGCGCCAGTACCGCACGATTGCCATCGTCGGCGTGGTGTTGTTCGTTATTCTGGCGCTATTGCCGGGACTGGGCCTGGTGACGGCGATCGGCTTCATGATCGGTGCGCTGCTGTCGGGCGCTTGCGGCTTCATCGGCATGAATGTCTCGGTACGCGCCAATGTACGCACGGCGCAGGCGGCAACCAAGGGCATGGGGCCGGCGCTTAACGTCGCTTTCCGTGGCGGTGCGATCACCGGCATGCTGGTGGTCGGCCTGGGGCTGCTGGGCGTGACGCTTTTCTTCTTGTATCTGCTGGCGTATTCTGTTCCGGCCGGTTCTTCCGGAGTGTCGCTGCACGACATCATCCGGCCCTTGATCGGACTGGCTTTCGGCGCTTCCCTGATTTCCATTTTCGCCCGTCTCGGCGGCGGCATCTTTACCAAGGGGGCCGATGTCGGCGCCGATCTGGTGGGCAAGGTGGAAGCCGGCATTCCAGAGGACGATCCGCGCAACCCTGCCGTGATCGCCGATAACGTCGGCGACAATGTCGGCGATTGCGCCGGCATGGCCGCCGATCTGTTCGAAACCTATGTGGTGACCTTGATCGCCACCATGTTGCTTGGTTCCTTGCTGATCCATGGCGCTGAATTGCAAGCGGTGTTGTACCCGCTGGCTCTGGGCGGGGTATCGATCCTGGCCTCCATCGTCGGCTGTTCCATGGTCAGGGCCAAGCCCGGCAAGAAAATCATGTCGGCGCTGTATACCGGTTTGTGGTGGGCGGCGATCCTGAGTCTGATCGGGTTTGTCGCGGTCACCTGGCTGATCCTGCCGGAGCCGATGCGGATGCGGATGATGGGCTCGGCCTTGATCGGTATCGTCCTCACCGGCTTGATGGTGTACATCACCGAGTATTACACCGGCACCGATTTCAAGCCGGTGCGCCATATCGCGCAAGCCTCCACCACCGGCCACGGCACCAATATCATTGCCGGCCTCGGCGTCTCCATGAAATCCACGGCCTATCCGGTGCTGGCAGTCTGCGTGGCGATCCTGGCTTCCTACTGGCTGGGCGGTTTGTACGGCATTGCAATTGCCGCTACCGCCATGCTGTCGATGGCCGGCATCATCGTCGCGCTGGACGCCTACGGCCCGATTACCGATAATGCCGGCGGTATTGCCGAGATGGCCGGTTTGCCGGATTCGGTGCGAGCGATTACCGATCCGCTGGATGCGGTCGGCAATACTACCAAGGCGGTCACCAAGGGCTACGCCATCGGCTCGGCCGGTCTGGCGGCCTTGGTTTTGTTTGCCGATTACACCCACGCTCTGGATTCGGTTGGCAAAAACACGGCCTTCGAATTGTCGAATCCGCTGGTGATCGTCGGCCTGTTCATCGGCGGCCTGATTCCCTATCTGTTCGGCGCCATGGCGATGGAAGCGGTCGGCCGCGCAGCAGGCGCGGTGGTGGTCGAAGTGCGACGCCAGTTCCGCGACATCAAAGGCATCATGGATGGCAGCGGCAAACCGGAGTACGACAAGGCGGTCGACATGCTGACGGCATCTGCCATCAAGGAAATGATCATCCCGTCGCTGTTGCCGGTGATGGTGCCGATCGTGGTCGGCCTGGTGCTCGGCCCGGCAGCTTTGGGCGGCTTGTTGATGGGGACTATCGTCACCGGTTTGTTCGTGGCCATTTCAATGACCACCGGCGGCGGCGCCTGGGACAATGCCAAGAAATATATCGAAGACGGCAACCACGGCGGCAAGGGTTCGGAAGCGCACAAGGCCGCAGTGACTGGCGACACCGTCGGCGATCCCTATAAAGATACCGCCGGCCCGGCGGTCAATCCGCTGATCAAGATCATCAATATCGTGGCGCTGTTGCTGGTGCCCTTGCTGCCGGCTGCCGGCGTGCAGCAGGCGACAACGGGACAGGAGATCGTGCTGGTGCCTGTGCCGGTCACCGCGCCGCCGGTACAGGCCGCCGCCAGCAGTGCTAACGCGGACAGCGCCGGTACTGCGGCAGAGCTGCTTCAGTTGCCGCAGCTGCTTCCTCGCCCACGGCCGTGATCTATTTTGACTCAGGCAAGGCGGATGCCCCGGCGGACACTGCCGAAAAACTGGCGGCCATCGTGGATGCAGCGAAAGCCAAAGCCGGCGCCAAAGTGGTGATCAGCGGCTTTCACGATACCACCGGCGATGCGGCTAAAAATGCGGAGATTTCCAAGGAACGCGCCAAGAGCGTGAAAGCGATTCTGCTGATCGCCGGCGTCGCCGAAGACGCCATCGTGCTGGAGAAACCGCAGGTGACGACCGGCAGCGGCGACAACGCGCAGGCGCGGCGGGTCGAAGTCAATGTCCGTTAGTTCGTTAACCATCGCTTGCGTAAATAGAAGCAGGGAAGGCAAGCGGGTGCAAGACGCAGGCGCCTGGCTGCTTTCCCTCTTCACCAAAGTTTAAAGCCGGCCCCCATAAATTTCCTCTCCCTGTTACTCTTCATATCCATGGAGACAAAACAAAAAACGGGTCTCATCTTAACCGGCGGCGGCGCGCGCGCGGCTTACCAGGTTGGCGTGATGGACGCGGTGGCGGCCATCCTGAGAGAGCAGGGCTGGGCGCCCGAGCGCAATCCCTTCAATATCATTTGCGGCACGTCCGCCGGCGCCATCAACGCCACGGCGCTGGCTTGCCGGGTCGAGAATTTCAGCCTCGGCGTGCAAAAGCTGATGGATGTCTGGGAGCATTTCACGGTAGAGCAGGTGTATCGCGCCGATTCGCTGGGGGTGTTGCGCTCGGGGGCGCGCTGGTTATCCTTGCTGTCGTTTGGCTGGCTGCTGCGCAAATGGCATGCGCAACCACCCACTTCTCTGCTCGACAATACGCCGCTGATCACCTTGCTGCATCGGTTGCTGGACCTGGAGCGGCTGGATGCGGCGCTGGCCAACGGCAGCCTGGATGCGCTGGCGATCACCGCTTCTTCCTATAGCGGCGGGCAGCACATTACTTTTTATCAGAGCGCCACCGAAATCCAGAGCTGGACCCGCAGCCAGCGGCGCGCGGTGAGAGATCAGATCGGCGTCGGCCATTTGCTGGCGTCATCGGCGATTCCCTTCATCTTTCCGGCGATTCCGATTTATTGCGACGGCCGCCGTGAATATTTCGGCGACGGCTCGATGCGGCAGCTGGCGCCGATTTCTCCGGCGATTCACCTGGGCGCCAGCAAAGTGCTGGTGGTAGGCGCCGGTCGCCGCAAGGAGTCGCCGAGCGATGTCCCCCTATTTGCCAGTTATCCCAGCCTGGCGCAAATCGCCAACCACGCTCTGTCCAGCATCTTCCTGGATGGACTGGCGGTGGACATCGAACGCCTGGAGCGCATCAACCACACGGTTTCCTTGCTGACAGAAGAACAGCGTCGGCAGATATCGCTGAAACCGGTGGAAATGCTGATTATTTCGCCATCGGAGCAAATCGACGATATTGCTATCAAGCATTTCGGCAGCTTGCCCCTGCCGATCCGCACCTTGCTCGGCGGATTGGGCGCGACCGAAGTGCGCGGCGGCGGCCTGGCCTCATATCTGTTGTTCGAGTCTGGCTATACGCGTGAATTGATTCGCATGGGCCAGAAAGACACAATGGCGCGGCGTGACGAGGTGGCCGATTTTTTTGGTCCGGCGGAATCTTAGCCTGGCTCCTGCGGCAGGCGACAGGCCGCAAGCTGGATATTGTCAAATATTGCAACACCTAAGGCCGGGGCGAGGATACGGGTTGATTCGTTTTCATCAACACGTTACCCTACGGTACCAGATCCATAAAATATTAAATTTATGAAAAGCCACGCAACCCGGCAGCATTTCCTTGGTCTAAGTTCCGATTTCGCCACTGCCATACTGCGTAATGGGGTCTTGCTGCTGCTCGGCTTGTTGCTGTCTTTTCAAGTTTTTGCACGAGATTCCCTGCCGCAGGATGTGGTTTCGGTAAATCAGTTACCGCAAGAAGCGCAAGCGACGTTGATATTGATTAAGCAAGGCGGGCCTTTCCCTTACGCCAAGGATGGCGTGATATTTGGAAATTATGAAGGGATGCTGCCCAAGCAGCGACGTGGCTATTATCACGAATTCACGGTGAAAACTCCACGCGCCCGCAATCGTGGCGCGCGCCGGATCATTGCCGGCGGCAACCCGCAGACTTCTGGTGAGTATTATTACACCGACAATCATTATCAAACTTTCAGACGCATCCAGGAGTGACTGAGGCGAGTGAATGAGATACAACAACAGCAATCCATCATCATTGCTCTAGCTGAGGGAAAAATGAGTTTGTTTAAAACCGTACCGCCAAATGTAGTGCAGTCCATCCGCGCCTTCCGTGTGACCGATCTGCAGGCGGAGGCTAACCGTCTCGGGCAGCATTTCCTCTACGCCTACTGCGCCGAAGCAACGACCAAACAGCAAGTTCTGGCGAATATTGCCAACGCCTTTCATTTCCCCAAGCATTTCGGCAAGAATTTTGACGCCCTGGCCGATTGCCTGACCGATATGGCGCACAAGTCCGGCCCGCAGCCAGGCTTCATTGTCGTGATCGAACAACTGCCGAATACACCCAAGTTTGACAAGGAAGCAAGGGAAACCTTGCTCGACGTATTCCGTGACAGCGCCGATTTCTGGGCTGACAAGAAAGTTGCCTTTCGCGTCTTTTATTCATTCCAATAGCGACACACGCGATAAATAGCCAGATTCAGCGCTGTTTTTGCTCAAAAACGGCAGTGCAACAGGTACAATGCGCGCCATGAGAAGCATTGTTATCCTGATTTCCGGACGTGGCAGCAACATGGAAGCCATCGTCCGCGCCGCTCAAACCGAACAATGGCCCGCCAGAATCGCCGCGATTATCAGCAACCGGGCCGATGCCGAGGGTTTGAAATTTGCTGCCGCCCAAGGTATTCCAACGGCAGTGGTAGCGAGCAAAGACTATCCTGACCGTCCACAGTTCGACGCCGCCTTACGCGTCGCGATCGATGGCTTTGCCCCTGATCTGGTGGTGTTGGCGGGTTTCATGCGTATTTTGACAGCGCCGCTGGTAGAGCATTACGCCGGCCGCATGTTGAATATCCATCCCTCGCTGCTGCCGAGTTTCCCCGGAATGGCGACCCACAGGCAAGCGCTGGAAGCCGGCGTCAAGGTGCATGGCGCGACCGTGCATTTCGTTACCGCGATGCTGGATCACGGCCCCATCGTGGCGCAGGCAGTGGTGCCGGTGCTGGAAGACGATACCGAACAGTCGCTGCAGCAGCGCGTGCTGATCGAAGAGCATCAGCTGTATCCGCGTGCGGTGCGCTGGTTTGTCGAAGGTCGATTGCGCATCGAAGATGGACGAGTGCATAACGTAACAGTGCAGTGAGTGAAGCCTGACGCTAATGCTAGCGTTAGCCGTGGCTAGCCAAAGAGCACGATCAACAGATTTTTATGAAAGATCCACTATGAGATTGCCTCCCGCGATCATCGGTCACACCGAAGAAGTTTTGCGCGAAATTTTACGTTTTACCGGCCCCGCCGACGGTACCTTGTCGCGCTACTTCCGCGAGCATCCAAAGCTCGGTTCGCGTGAGCGCGGCGTGATAGCCGAAGCGGTGTATGGCTTGTTGCGTAACAAAGCCATCTACACCAGCTTCGCCGAATCCGGCAATGGCCCCACCATGCGCCGCATGACCCTGCTAGGTCTGGCCGATGCGGTCAGCATCGAGTCCCTGGGCGGTCTGTCGGAAGAAGAAACCGAATGGCTGACCCGCGTCGCCGAAATCGACCGTAACCTGATGCCGGCGCTGATGCGTTCCAACCTGCCGCAATGGCTGTTCGATAAATTGGTAGCGCGTGACGGTGAAGCCGCCACCTTGCAACTGGCGCATGCGATGAATCAGCCGGCGCCGCTGGATCTGCGCGTCAATTCGCTCAAGGCCAATCGCGAAGAAGTCGTCGCCGCTTTGGCTGAAGCACCGATCTTGTGCGAGCCGACGCCGTATGCGCCGCTTGGTTTGCGCGTCATCAAGAAACCGACTTTGCAAAACCTGCCCCTGTTCAAGAGCGGCGCCATCGAAGTGCAAGACGAAGGCAGCCAGTTGCTGGCGCAAATCGTCGGCGCCAAGCGCGGCGAAATGGTGGTCGATTTCTGCGCCGGCGCCGGCGGCAAGACGCTGGCCCTGGGCGCCACCATGCGCAATACCGGTCGCTTGTACGCGTTCGACGTCTCCGACAAACGCCTGGCAAAACTCAAGCCGCGCATGGCGCGCAGCGGCCTGTCCAACATTCATCCGGTATTGATCGCGCACGAGAACGACGGCAAGGTCAAGCGCCTGGCCGGCAAGATCGATCGGGTGCTGGTCGATGCGCCATGCAGCGGCCTCGGCACCTTGCGCCGCAATCCGGACGTCAAATGGCGGCAGACACCGGAAGCGATCGCCGAAATGAACCTCAAGCAAATCGCGATTCTGTCCAGCGCCGCGCGTCTGGTGAAATCCGGCGGCCGCCTGGTGTATGGCACCTGCAGCTTGCTGGATGAAGAGAACGAAGCGATTGCCGCGCAGTTCCTGGCCAGCCATGAAGATTTCTCGCTGCTGCCGATGAAAGACGTATTGGCCGAACAAAAGATCGCATTGGAGATGGGCGACTACTTGAAGCTGCTGCCGCACCAACATCAGACCGATGGCTTTTTTGCCGCGGTGTTTGTGCGTAAATAATTGAATTTGGCAAGCATGCTTGAAGCTATTCGTTTTTTAAACGCTTCTAAAATGTAGCGCGATTTTTCTGCTTGAAAATCTCTTTGAAGCCCGCAGAAATGCGGGCTTTTTTTGCGTTCTGGGCTGGGCTTGCCGTGCGATCTGATCGCTTACCTGAAAACAGTTAAATAAAGCTTTAAGACTGCTGCTGGGCGATTGGCAGACCTTGCTCCTTAAAACCGCTAGGAAAAGCTAAATATATCTGCCAGGTGTTTGCGCCTCTCTTTTATAAAGATTCCGTTGATGGCTGAATGGCAACTGCGGTTCTACTGGAGTGTTGTGTTTTATAATCGGTAGCCTTAAAGAGGGGCCGGTTCACGACAACGTAATGGCGATTGCTCCGCCGGCGCGGGACGCCACGGTAATCACAGCCAACTTCAATTTCATCCAGAGTGTGCAACGAAGGGTGCCGGGAACGTGCTGATAGCACACAATAACTCGGGATAAGCAGCGCGCTAAATACTGAGCCGGGAACCTCACCGTCGGGACGCTACGTACGCAAAATAATGCCAGATATCTTCACTGATTTATTCAACGATTTGCTAAGCAGCCTGCAAGCGCCGGGTTTGCTGGCGCAGATCGGCTTGCTGCTGTCATGCATAGGTCTGGGCTGGCTGTTGGCTCGCCTGCTGCGCCGCAGTTTCTCGCTCAACACGGTGCAGCCGCCGGCGATGCAGATCGGGCTCGGCAGTTTCGTCAAGGTTTTGACGCCCATCCTGACCTTGCTGCTGCTGGTGCTGGCCAAGCTGGCTCTGCAGAAATGGCATCAGCCGGTGAATGTCATGCGGCTGATGATTCCTTTGGTGGCGTCGCTGGCGCTGATGCGTTTCGTGTTTTACGTGTTGCGCCGGATTTTCGCGCGCAACAGCGGCGTCGGCACTTTCCTGTTGTTGTTTGAAAAGAGCTTTGGCGCGCTGGTCTGGATCGGCTTGTTGCTGTATATCACGGGCTGGTGGCCGGATCTGTTCGATTATCTGGATAGCACGATACTGCCGATCGGCCGCTACAAGGTATCGCTGCTGGCGATCATGCAAGCGCTGGTCTCGGTGCTGGTGACGCTGGTGATCGCATTGTGGGCCGGCGCTACGCTGGAAGAACGCCTGATGCGCGTGAATACCATGCATTCCTCGATCCGTACCGTGGTGGCGCGCATGGCGCGTGCCTTCCTGATCCTGGTCGCGGTATTGCTCAGCTTGTCTTTAGTCGGCATCGATCTGACCGTGCTGTCGGTATTTGGCGGGGCGCTGGGTGTGGCCCTGGGTCTTGGTTTGCAGAAGATCGCCAGCAGTTATGTATCAGGCTTCGTGATTTTGCTGGAACGCAGCCTGGCGATCGGCGATATGGTCGGGGTCAGCACCTTTTATGGCAAGGTGGTCCAGATCAATAGCCGCTACACCGTGCTGCAAGGATTGGACGGGATCGATACGGTGGTGCCGAATGAAATCTTCATGATCAATTCGGTGCAGAACTATTCGCTGACCAACCGGGTTTTGCGGCTGGCGACCCATGTGACGGTCGAGCATCAGAACGATGTCGAAAGCATATTGTTGCTGTTGGAGCAAGCTGTGATCGAGGTTGATCGTGTTTCGCATGAAATCCTGCCGCAAGCCCTGCTGCTGAAGATAGGGCCGGACGGGCTAGAACTAGAGGTCGGATTCTGGATCACGGATCCGGAGAACGGTCGCCTGAATGTGTTGTCTGATGTAAACCGTGCGATCTGGCGTGTATTGCAAGCTCGACAAATCAAGGTTGCTCAAGTGAAACGAGATATCAAGGTAGTGCAAGATGAGATGGGCAATGCGGTGGGCAGCACAGATTTGCATAAAAGCAATTTCCGCACCGATACGCAACAAGATTTGCCATTAGATGGCCGGCAAGAATCGCCGAAATCTAAAAACGGCCCATAATAAGGGTACAATTGCACTCGAATTTCGGCTAACTGTTTGGTAACTACCCGTTAACTTGCTGGTATCTTACTCACATTTCACCCGTATTTGACCGCAAAATCACTGCAAAACAAGCAGTGGCATCATCTACACATGGAGTACACATAGTGTTCAATGCAATTCTCGATTTCTTATCGAATGGCGTAACAGGCGCGAGCGCTTGGCAGGTCGTTGTGTTCACGCTGGTCGTGACGCACATCACGATCGCTGCAGTGACTATCTTCCTGCATCGCTGCCAAGCTCATCGTGCCCTGGATCTGCACGCGATTCCAAGTCATTTCTTCCGTTTCTGGCTGTGGCTGACGACCGGCATGGTGACCAAGGAGTGGGCGTCGATCCATCGCAAGCATCATGCAAAATGCGATACCGAGGAAGATCCGCATAGCCCTGTGACGCGCGGCATCAAGAAAGTATTCTGGGAAGGCGCGGAGTTGTATCGCGCAGAATCCAAGAACCTGGAAACCATGGAAAAATTCGGCCATGGCACACCGGACGACTGGATCGAGAGAAACCTGTATACCAAGCACAGCGCCTGGGGCATCGTGGCAATGCTGTTTATCGACGTCATGCTGTTCGGCGTCATCGGCGTCAGCGTGTGGGCCGTGCAGATGGTCTGGATTCCAATTACTGCCGCCGGCATCATCAACGGCATCGGCCACTACTGGGGCTATCGCAACTACGATTGCAACGATGCTGCCACCAACATCATCCCGTTCGGCATCATCATCGGCGGTGAAGAGCTGCACAATAACCACCACACATTCGGTACTTCGGCCAAGCTGTCGTCGAAGTGGTATGAGTTCGACATCGGCTGGATGTATATCCGGATTCTGGAGATCTGCGGTCTGGCCAAGGTCAAGAAAGTTGCGCCGGCGCCGAAATTCAACCACGCCAAGCTGGTGCCGGACCTGGATACGCTGCAATCGGTGATCGCCAATCGCTACGATGTCATGGCGAAGTACGCCAAATCGTTGAAGAACGCCTGGCATGAAGAGCGCAGCCATTTGACCGACAAAGCCAAGCTGGGAGCTGGTTTCCTGAAGTCGTCGAAGAAATTGCTGCAACGTGAGCCGGCCAAGCTGGAAGCGCCGCAAAAGCAGCAATTGACGGAACTGTTCTTGCATAGCAAAGCGCTGCAAACCATGCATGAGATGCGGGTTGAGCTGGGTGCAATCTGGGAGCGTTCGCACTTCACGCGCGATCAGTTGCTGCATCAGTTGCAGGATTGGTGTGCGCGTGCCGAAGCTTCGGGCATCAAGTCCCTGCAGGATTTCTCGTTGCGCTTGCGCAGTTATTCCTGAGTCGCAGTACGGGGCAGGGCGTTGATGTATTAAAGCGCCGGCCTCTGTCAAAAAAACGGTCAATGCAAATCGGCCGTTTTTTTTCGCCTGATGTAATTGCGGGTGTCGCTGCATCAAGTCTTTAATGTCTGCTGCAGAATATGTGCAAGACGTAAAAAAACCTCGCAGGACAGATGTCTTGCGAGGTTTTTTGCAGAGTGCAGATCAATTACTTGATCTTGGTCTCTTTGTATTCAACGTGCTTACGGACCTTCGGGTCGAACTTCATGATCGACATTTTTTCCGGCGTCGTACGCTTGTTTTTTGTGGTTGTGTAGAAATGACCGGTACCTGCGGTCGATTCCAGTTTGATTTTGTCGCGGCCTGATTTCGCCATGATTCTTCCTTTATTCTGCTAGTTAGACTTTTTCGCCACGAGCGCGCAAATCGGTCAACACGGCATCGATGCCGATTTTGTCGATCACGCGCAAGCCGGCGTTGGACAAGCGCAGGGAGACCCAGCGATTTTCAGACTCAACGAAAATGCGGCGATTTTGCAAGTTAGGCAAAAAGCGACGTTTCGTCTTGTTGTTTGCATGGGAAACGTTGTTGCCGACCATCGGCCCCTTCCCGGTGACTTGGCAGACACGTGCCATGTTTTTACTCCTAAAAGATTTCCGAAACTGGAAAAAAGAAGAGTATATATAAAAAAACGAGATTTTTCAACGACTTGCGAAAAACAATTGTGTCTTTTCCGTTTTTTGTATTTAACAATTTGAATTGAATAGATTTAGGACTTACGCAAGACTGTTCCAGCAAGGCACGACGACGACAGTGCACCTGTACCGCTAGGAGGAGTAACGCCGCTGGGGCAGTCTTGCTTAAGTCCTAAGATTTATAGCTGGCCGTGTTCGGCGAAAGAGTGCACCTGCGTCCCCGCCACTATGAAATGATCCAGCACCCTGACGCCGATCAGGTCCAGCGCCTGCTTCAGGGTGTGCGTCAGTTGGCGATCGGCGGCACTCGGTTCCAGTGTCCCGGACGGATGGTTATGCGCCAGCATGATGCTGGCGGCATTGTGCGCCAGTGCTGCCTTGACCACTTCGCGCGGATAGACGCTGGCGTGCGTCAGAGTGCCGCGGAACAGTTCCTCGGCGCAGATCAGGCGATTTTTGACATCGAGGAAGAGCACCTGAAACGATTCATAGGGCTTGTTGGTCAACAACAGCTGCAGATACTGCTTAACGGCGGTAGGGGCGTCGAAGCTGCTGCCGGCTTGCAGTTCTTCCGCCAGCGAGCGCCGGCCCAGCTCCAGTATGGCTTGCAGTTGAGCGAACTTGGCGGGGCCGAGGCCGTTGATGGTGCAGAAGTCTTTGAGCGGAGCAGAAAACAAGCGATTCAGCGAGCCGAAATGGGTGGTCATTTCGCGTCCCAGGTCGACCGCGCTTTTGCCGGCGGCGCCGACCCTGAGAAACACCGCCAGCAGTTCCGCATCGGAAAGCGCTTGCGGACCGAGTTTGATCAGGCGTTCGCGCGGCCTCTGATCAATAGGCCAGTCAGTAATTGCCATGGTGTCGTCAGGGTGGGTATATGTCGTAGGCCGCATCCTATGGCCCAAGGTGGCTTACAATATCATCTTCTGCTCAGTAGTTATTTTTTTGTTAATGGTGCTTTTGCCTAATCATGCCTAATTCGTCTCTCCCTGTCGTTACCGAAGCATCTTATCTAACCTTGCACTATCGCCTCGCCTCGCAAGAGGGTGAAGATATCGTCAGTACCTTCAAGGAATCGCCGGCTACCTTGCAGTTCGGCATGGGCCAGCTGGCGCCGTTTCTGGAAACCTGTCTGCTGGGTTTGCCGGAAGGCACGCATCAAACCTTCGATCTGCCGCCGGAACAGGCTTTCGGACCGCGCAACCCGGAGCTGATCCAGCGCGTCTCGCGCGCCACGCTGCGCCAGAACTCGCAGCTGGGAGAGGAGTATCGTATCGGTGACCTGGTGGAATTCGCGGCGCCGGGCGGCGGTCAGTTTGCCGGCGTGCTGCGCGAGATAGATGAGCAGGGCGCCATATTTGATTTCAATCATCCCCTGGCCGGGCAGTCGCTCAAGTTCGAAGTGAAAATCATCGGCATTTTGTAGTTTGCAGTTGAAGGATATGAAGATGGATAAAGAGATTTTATTGGCGCAGCCGCGTGGATTCTGCGCCGGCGTCGATCGGGCGATTGAAATTGTCGAGCGCGCGCTGGAACAATTCGGCGCACCGATTTATGTGCGTCACGAGATTGTCCACAACGCTTATGTGGTGGCGGACCTGCGCAACAAAGGCGCCATTTTCATCGAAGAACTGGCCGATGTCCCGGCCGGCAATACCGTGATTTTTTCTGCGCATGGCGTCTCCAAGGCGGTGCAGGAAGAAGCGGAAGTGCGCGGCTTGAAAGTATTCGATGCGACTTGCCCTCTGGTGACCAAGGTGCATATGGAAGTCGCCAAGATGCGCCGCGAGGGGCGTGAAATCGTCATGATCGGGCATGAGGGGCATCCGGAAGTGGAGGGCACCATGGGCCAGACCGAGAGCGGCATGCACTTGGTCGAGACCGTGGCCGATGTCGATAAGCTGCAAGTCGGTAATTCCGAGATGCTGGCCTATGTATCGCAGACCACCTTGTCGGTTGATGACACCGCCGACGTGATCGCCGCGCTGAAGCAAAAATTTCCGAGCATAACCGAGCCGAAGAAAGGTGATATCTGCTACGCCACCACCAATCGCCAGCAGGCGGTCAAGTTCATGGCGCCGCAAGTCGACGTGGTGATCGTGGTCGGCAGCCCCAACAGTTCAAACTCCAACCGCTTGCGTGAAGTGGCGGAGAAGAAGGGCACCATTGCCTATATGGTGGACAACGCCGAACAGATAGATCCGGCCTGGCTGCAGGGTAAAAGCCGCGTCGGCGTCACCGCCGGCGCATCGGCTCCGGAGGTTCTGGTGCAAGCCGTGATAGACCGCTTGAAGGCCCATGGCGCCAAGAACGTGCGCACGTTGGATGGCGCCGAAGAGAATGTCACTTTCCCTATGCCCAAGGGGCTGGCGCGAGCCTAGTTTGAAAAATGGTGGCATAGGGGGTGGCATAAGCGGCGACATAAGCAGCTGACCAATAAGAGTTTAATAACGATTATTGGTAATACTGTTTTTGTTATTGTTTGCCATATGCCAAAACTCCCCAAGAAAGTCGCGCCCGGCGGTCTTGCCGCCCCATTCTGGCGCGAAATTATATTTCGAAGAAACTCTACTTTTCCATCGATAGTTTTTTGTTTTCCTCGCTATCATTGCGGCGCTGCGATTTGATTGTAAAACCTTGTGCGAACCGCGGGGCAGCAGGGTAATATTCAAATACTGTCAGAGTTGATTGTTGCTCAACGTTAGCTATAATCTGCACAGTCATGGTGCATTGCCCTCGATGCAAGGCACTTTAAGATAAAAAACGTTTTTTACAGAAAGACGTATAGGAGACAAATAAAAATGTGTACCCAGTTCATTCTTCTTATTCCGGCTATTCACGCAATGCCAAATTACCTTTCCAGCCATCGTTGCAGATGAGAGGAAGGGCGTCTCCCAACGGCACTAGGACTTTATCCAGGGTGCCGTTTTTGTATCGGGAATGATTTTTGCTGTGCTGCCTATGGTCGCCATAGTGTTCTGACCGATTTGAACCAAAACACACATTGAACAAGGAAATTATGGATATCTTTATCCAACAAGTTATCAACGGCTTGGTGCTGGGAAGCATGTATGCGTTGATCGCCCTCGGTTATACGATGGTGTACGGGGTGCTGAACCTGATTAACTTCGCCCACGGCGACATCTTGATGATCGGGGCCATGGTTGGCCTGTCCATCCTCAAGCTGCTGCAGCATGTGGCGCCGGGTCTGCCCGGGATCGTCCAGCTGGTGATTGCCATCATCGGCGCCATTCCAGTCTGCGTCATCGTCAGCCTGATCATCGAACGGGTTGCTTACCGGCCGTTGCGCAATGCGCCGCGACTGGCGCCGCTGATCACCGCTATCGGCGTTTCGATCTTGTTGCAGACCTTTGCCATGATGATCTGGGGCCGCAGCCCGCTGGCGGTGCCGCAAGTGATGCCTTCCGATCCTGTGCATATCTTCGGCGCTCTGATCTCGCCGACGCAGATCATGCTGCTGGTGTTGGCTGCCGCATCGATGTTCGGCCTGGTGATGCTGGTCGAAAAAACCAAGATGGGCCGCGCCATGCGCGCCACCGCCGAGAATCCGCGAGTCGCCGGTCTGATGGGGGTCGATTCCAATCGCGTGATTGTGATGACCTTTGCCATCGGCGCCGCGCTGGCGGCGGTGGCCGGGGTGATGTGGGGCGCCAACTATTCGTCGGCGCAATTCGCGATGGGCTTCGTACCTGGCTTGAAGGCGTTCTCCGCTGCGGTTCTGGGCGGTATCGGCAATATCTACGGCGCCATGCTGGGCGGTATCCTGCTGGGTCTGATCGAGAGTCTCGGAGCTGGTTATATCGGTGATCTGACAGGCAATTTCCTTGGCAGTAATTACCAGGATATTTTTGCCTTCATCGTACTGATCATCGTACTGACGTTGCGGCCGTCCGGCATCATGGGCGAACGTGTCGCCGATCGCGCTTAATCCGAGGAGGTCTTATGGCTCATTTTTTCGATACTAAAAAGAATCCTACCAAGGCATACACCAGCTTGGCGGCGCTCGGCATCGTGCTCGTGATATTTCCCTTTTTTGCCGCCAATTTCGGTAATTCCTGGGTACGCATCATGGACTTTGCGCTGTTGTATATCATGCTGGCTTTGGGGTTGAACATCGTGGTCGGTTTCGCCGGCCTGCTCGATCTCGGCTACATCGCGTTCTACGCGATCGGCGCCTACATGACCGGTTTGCTGGCGTCGCCACAGTTTGCTTCGGTGCTGGAATCCTTCGTCAATACCTATCCGGTGGTCGGCGATTTCCTGGTCAGGGTATACGGGCCCGAGATTGTCCAGAACGGCATTCACTTGTCGCTGTGGGTGATCGTGCCGCTGGGAGCGGCGCTGGCGGGCATGTTCGGCGCCATTCTAGGGGCGCCGACACTGAAGTTGCGTGGCGACTATCTGGCTATCGTGACGCTCGGCTTTGGTGAAATCATCCGGATTTTCGTGAATAACCTGAACGCGCCGGTGAATATCACCAACGGCCCGCAAGGTATCAATCTGATTGATCCAATCCGTATTTTCGGGGTATCGCTGGCGGGCGAGCGCGGCTCCAATGCCACTGTCCAGCTGGGCAGCTACGGCATGCCGTCCGTGAATGCCTACTATTTCCTGTTCCTGATACTGTGCATTGCGATCATTTTCATTTCGCTGCGCTTGCAAAATTCACGCCTGGGCCGTGCCTGGGTGGCGATTCGCGAAGATGAAATTGCCGCCAAGGCGATGGGCATCAATACCCGCAACATGAAGTTGCTGGCGTTCTCCATGGGCGCTTCGTTCGGCGGTGTGGCCGGCGCCATGTTTGCATCGTTCCAGGGCTTCGTGTCGCCGGAATCGTTCTCGCTGACCGAGTCGATTGCGGTGCTGGCGATGGTGGTGCTGGGCGGCATGGGACATATCCCGGGTGTGGTGCTGGGCGGCATATTGCTGGCAGCTTTGCCGGAAGTGCTGCGGCACACCGTGGAGCCGGTACAGATGGCGCTGTTCGGCAAAGTCCTGATCGACGCCGAAGTGCTGCGCCAGCTGCTGTACGGCCTGGCGATGGTGGGCATCATGCTGACTCGTCCAGCCGGCTTGTGGCCTGCGCCTAAGCATGAGGACCGGCCGGACGCCGATATCGATAAACCTACGCTGGCGACCGGCGTGGTAGAGGCTTAAGGAGATCTCATGAGCACACCAATTATTTTGAACATCTCCGGCGTCAATAAACGATTTGGCGGTTTGCAGGCATTGGCGGAAGTTAACATCAAGATCCTGCAGGGCCAGATCTATGGCCTGATCGGACCGAATGGCGCCGGCAAGACCACTTTCTTTAACGTGATTACCGGTTTGTACCAAGCCGATACCGGTTCCTTTGAGCTGGCCGGCAAGCCTTATTCGCCTTCGGCGCCGCACGAAGTCGCCAAGTCTGGCATTGCACGCACTTTCCAGAACATCCGTCTGTTTGGCGAGATGACCGTACTGGAAAACGTCATGGTGGGTTGCCATGTGCGCACCGAACAGGGCGTGTTCGGCGCAGTGTTCCGTCACAAGGCCGCACGCAAGGAAGAGCTGGCGATCCGCAAGCGTTCCCAGGAACTGCTGGATTTCGTCGGCATCGGCCGTTTTGGCGAGCGTACCGCACGTCATTTGTCGTACGGCGATCAACGCCGTCTGGAAATTGCCAGAGCGCTGGCAACCGAACCGCAATTGCTGGCATTGGATGAGCCCGCCGCCGGCATGAACGCCACTGAAAAACTGGCGCTGCGCGAGCTGCTGGTAAAAATCAAGAATGAAGGAAAGACCATTTTGCTGATCGAACATGATGTCAAGCTGATGATGGGCTTGTGCGACCGCCTCACTGTGCTGGATTACGGCAAGCCGATCGCTGAGGGATTGCCGGCTGAAATCCAGAGAAACCCGGCGGTGATTGAAGCCTATCTGGGAGGTGGGCACTAATGGCAAACAATATTCTGCAGGTTACCAACCTGAAAGTCGCTTACGGCGGCATCCAGGCAGTCAAGGGCATTAACCTGGAAGTCAACGAAGGTGAGCTGGTAACCCTGATCGGCGCCAACGGCGCCGGCAAGACCACCACGCTCAAAGCCATTACAGGTACTTTGCCGCTATGCAAGGTCGAAGGCGAGATGCATTATCTCGGGCAAGCGACCAAGGGCACCACCTCGTTTAGCCTGGTCAAGCAAAAGCTTGCCATGGTGCCGGAAGGGCGCGGCGTGTTTACGCGCATGAGCATCCAGGAGAATTTGCTGATGGGTGCTTACACACGTGACGACAAGGCCAGTATCGCGGCCGACATCGACAAGTGGTTCGGCGTATTTCCGCGCTTGAAAGAGCGCGCCGCGCAAATGGCCGGCACCTTGTCCGGCGGCGAACAGCAGATGCTCGCGATGGCGCGTGCATTAATGAGCCATCCCAAGCTGTTGCTGCTGGATGAACCGTCGATGGGCTTGTCGCCGATCATGGTGGAAAAGATCTTCGAGGTTATCCGCAACGTTTCCGCGCAGGGGATCACGATCTTGCTGGTCGAGCAGAACGCCAAGCTGGCTTTGGAAGCTGCGCACCGGGCCTATGTGATGGATTCCGGCCTGCTGACAATGAGCGGCAACGCCAGGGACATGCTGGACGATCCTAAAGTCAAGGCCGCCTATCTGGGCGAGTAACTGAAGGACAGAGCACTGTTTCAGTTCCACCTAAGCCCCGCCGCAGTAGGAGTCTATACTCCCATTGCGGCGGGGCTTGTTGCTTGAAGGCGGGGGTTAATTGACGAATACGGATATTCCGCCTATCCGTTTTACTGTCTTGAAACGTTGAAAGAAAATGCTTTCTCGAAAGCTCTCGATTTGCCGATCAGCCACTACAATCGCAACAGGTTTTCCTGGCAAGCGTGCATTGAACTGATCCGCGGAAATGACGATATTATTCTCGCGTAGGCGGTTGCCCCAGAACAGATCGTTGCTGCGTGACTCGACCACTGCGAGAGATTTTTTGAGATAGAAGCTGAGCGACGACACATCCTCAAAATCCCGATAGAGATATACCTCCCGATCCGGCAAGGTCCTTTGTATGTAAGTCGCCAGGGAGCGAGTAGAGACTAGCGGTTCGATTTCCACCAAGGTTACCTTCAGTGTTGCCGTGAGCCATGCCGATAAAACCAGATATGTCAGGATTCCTACTCCGGTATTGCGCCAGGCGCAGTATGCCGATCCTAGCGCCAGGATCGCCAGTCCAGTGAGAACCACAAGAGCGAATGCCGGTATTTTTAACCCCAGGATCACGACGTTTGGACGCGTATTTTCAAAGCCTGTCGTCACCCAAATGCACAGGCCGGCAGCGATGACAGCGATCAGCAGGCCCGGGGCGGCAGCGCCGATTCCACTGAGGAAGCCACGGTTCTCGATCGCGGTTGCCAGATGAAAAGCGGCAAATGGCACGGCGGCGATCAGGTAGTAATTGGCTTTAGCGCTGGATATGGAAAAGAACAGCAGCGGCAGCAGCCACGCCAGCCACAAGAATCGTTGCAATGGGAGTTGCCTGGTGTTGAGCGGTTTTCGCGCAGAAAAATATAAGCCTGACAGTAAGGCCGACCAAGGGAAAAGATAGGCCAGCATGCGTGGCAGGTAATACCACCATGGGCCGGAATAGTAGTCTCGCGGTTCGCGCCTTCCCAGGAATCGCAAGACGTGTTCATTATAAAAATAAAACCAGGCAAAAAACGGTTCGGTCAGGCTCGCCATCACATGCCAGGGTGCGGCGATCGCAAAAAAAATCAATGTCGCGTACGGCTCGAACCATGTACGCCAGTCGCGCAGGCGGCGGCTGACAAGCATGAAACTCAGTACGATCAGTCCGAACAACACCAGTGCGACCGATCCTTTGGTGAGTGAAGCCAGGGCCAGGCAAGCATAGGCCATTCGCAGCCATTTCTTGTTGCCGTCATGCAGATGGCGGTAAGCGCACATCAGTGCCGCCGTCAGCAGTGCCGTCAGCAACATATCGAACATCAATAGCCGCGACATCGCCACCACACCAATGCTGCTGGCAAACATCAATGCCGCCAGGCGCCCTGCGCGCGGACGCCCGACAATCCGGCCGAATTGCAGCAGCATGGCTACGCAGGCTAACGACGACAGTGCGGGAACCAATCTGGCGGACCATTCCGATACGCCAAAAACGGCAAAGGACAGTGCTGTCAACCAATACAACAGAGGCGGCTTCTCCATATATGGCAAGCCGTTCAGGTAGGGAATTATCCAATGGCGCCAATCGCGAGAGAGCAGCATCTCGCGAGAAATATCGGCATACAAGCCCTCGTTGTTGTCGAGAACACCGAAGCTGCCGAGGCCAGCCAGTACGAATCCCAAAGCGGTTGCCCAGATCAGCCATAACGGAATAGGCAGCTTGATTTTCTGCTGAGGATTTTTCATTGGGGAGCACCCATTGAGCGGCCGCCTATGATCGAATTTTTATCTCTTATCTTAAACCGGGTGTAGCCGGTTTTGTTTCGATATTCGGATGTGCTCTAGTTGGGAAGCGCTTGGCGCGGAGAGGTGGTCCGAAAAAAAAGAGCCATATGGCTAATGCCGTTCAGTTAAGGTCTCTTTTCAGGACCCGGACGGAGTAACGTTGAGGTAGCGCTTTGACGACCCGGTCGTAATGTCGACCGGGTCGGTCTTCGTTCAGCAGGGCGACTAATCGTTGCC
>NZ_JAGQEG010000082.1 GCF_018305005.1 Collimonas silvisoli | reverse complement strand
CAAACCAGCCGATCGCACAGCGCCGCGACGGCAGGCAGCCGCCAATGAACGTGAGCAGCAGCCAGACCCGAATGCGGTGCCGGCCTTGTCTTTCCTGGCCTTGCCGCAAAGCGCCGCCAAAGCCGTCGAGGCCGAGGCCCAGCTTCAGTCCGGCAGCGAGAAGCAACCGCAATCCGCCGCAGACAGCCAGCTCAACGCGGCAATTGCCGCTGCCGGCGCTAAAACCGGAGCGCCCGCTACGGAGATCTCTGATAAAAGCGCTGCCCCGGTAAAAAGCACTACGCCGCTTGAAGCGTCGCTGCCATCGGCGGCCCAGCTGGCAAGCCAAGCAGGCTCCGCCAATGCAGCGCCGGCCAGGCCAAGCGCGCTGGCGAGCAAGGATGCCGGTAGCGGTGAATACACGCCGTTGACGCCTAATCCGCAACAGCAGATCAGCCTGACAGCCGCAAGCAACGCCGCCGGACAGCAAACGACGCCTGATGACAGCCACACCGGCAAGCATGACAAATTGGAAAAGCTGGGACGGCAGGATAGTCCAGCCGTAGCCAAGTCCGCCGCAGAACAGGCCAACGTCGCCAGCAGCACCAGCGTCAATGAAGCCGCCACAAGCAAGGCTAACGCCGGCCAGCAGAATCTCGATATCGCCACTCAGCTCAATCCAGCGCTGGCACACGGCCAAGCTGCGGTAGCGGCAACCGCAGCCAGCCCGACGCCGCCTGCTCCGGTCAAGTTGGTCCTGCCCCCCCCGGTGGGGAGCGACGGCTGGGGTACGGCGCTCGGCAAGCAAGTGGTCTGGATGGGCAATACCAGCAACCAAAGCGCTGAACTGCATCTCAATCCGCCGGACCTGGGGCCCTTGAAAGTCACCCTGACCATCAATGACAACCAGGCGCAAGCCATGTTTGTCTCGGCCCATCAGTCGGTGCGGACGGCGCTGGAAGCGGCGCTGCCGCAATTGCGCAACAGCCTGGCCGAAAACGGCATCAACCTGGGCAACACCTCGGTCAGCGCCGATACTCAGCAGCAGCAGCAGCAAAGCGCATTTGCCCAGAACCAGAGCGGCAACAGGGGCTCGGGCAATCATTTTCAGCTTGGCGCAGCGGTAAACGGATTGAGCGCCAAGGTCGAACCTAGCGCAGTAGCCGCTGCAGCGGCAAGCCGGAATGGCAACGGCAAGGTTGATATTTTTGCCTAACAGAAAAAAAAACCGAATTTCCGGGCGCAACAAATGCAGGATCTGAAGCGCTTTCTCCCTTTATATCAGCCGATGGTTCGACGCCCTTTTGGCAAAGAATGGACGCTGGAATTTGATGCAGGAAAAATCATGGCAACCATCACTAACGACGCAGTGGCAACACCTAAAAAAAGCAAGCTTGGACTGATCTTGATCGTCCTCACCGCGGCCCTGGCTGCGGCGGGAGCCGCTTATTATTTCACCAGCAAGCAAGCCAGCGCCAAGAGCGTCGCCGCACCGGCTCCAGAGACGCCGATCTTTGTTGCGCTCGATCCGTTCACCGTCAATCTGCAGACCGACGACCGCGACCGTTTCCTGCATATCGGCCTGACCTTGAAAGTGGCGGACGCCAAAACCCAGGCGCAGATTGTCCAGTACCTGCCGGAGACACGCAGCCGTGTCCTCAGCCTGCTGTCGAACCGCGATCCGAATTCCCTGATCACCGCGGACGACAAGAGCAAGCTTGCCGCCGAAATCCTCAAGGCATTGAACAAGCCCCTGGCCAGCAGCCAGCCGCCGCAACACATCACCAATGTGTTGTTTACCGCCTTCGTGGTGCAGTGAAACCGAGACCCAGCCATGGCTTATGAACAGCTACTGTCTCAGGACGAAGTAGATGCGTTGCTGCAAGGCGTCACCGGCGAGACCGACGCCGTCGCCGCGCCGGCGCCAAGTCCGGACGGGGTGCAGACCTACAATCTCGGCACCCAGGAACGTATCGTGCGCGGCCGCATGCATACGCTGGAAATCATTAACGAGCGTTTTGCCCGTCAGTTGCGCAGCTCGCTCTTCAATTTCATGCGCCGCAGCGCCGATATTTCGGTAGGCGCGGTGCATGTCCAGAAATACAGCGAATTCATCCGCCATCTGCCGGTGCCGGCCAATATCAACCTGCTGCACATGAAACCGTTGCGCGGCACGGCGCTGTTTGTGTTCGATCCGAATCTGGTGTTTCTGGTGGTCGACAATCTGTTCGGCGGCGACGGCCGTTTTCACATGCGGGTCGAAGGCCGCGATTTCACCCAGACCGAGCAGCGCATCATCACTCGCCTGCTGAGCCTGGCGCTGGACAGTTACGGCAGCGCCTGGAATCCGATTTATCCGCTCGAATTCGAATACGTGCGGGCCGAAATGCACACCAAGTTTGCCAATATCGCCACCCCGAATGAAGTGGTGGTCAACACCACTTTCCACATCGAGTTCGGCCCCATCGGCGGCGCTTTGCACATTTGCATTCCCTATTCGATGATCGAACCGATCCGCGACCTGCTATCCAATCCGGTGCAGGACGAGGTCGAGGTCGACAAGCGCTGGGTCAAGCAATTGTCGCAACAGGTGCAAAGCGCCGATGTCCAGCTGAAAGCCGATTTCCTGACGCTGCCGGCCACCATCGGCCAGCTGCTCAAATTGAAGATCGGCGATGTGCTGCCGATAGAAATGCCGGAATCGATTGTCGCCAAGGTGGACGGCGTGCCGGTGATGGAATGCGGTTACGGCACCTCCAACGGCCGCTATGCGCTGCGGGTTGAAAAAATGATCAATCACCGCGACGGTGATTTAAAAGGGAATGAACATGAGTGACGAAAACAAACCAGATCACATCACTGACGCCGACGACGACTGGGCCAGCGCGCTCGCCGCCCAGACTGCCGCATCGCAGCCGGTGTCGCAACCCGCGCCGCAACCGGCGGCTGCATCCAAGGTATTCCAGCCGCTCAGCGGCGAACCCGCCGAGGTTGCCAAAACCGATATCGACATGATCCTCGATATCCCGGTGCAGATGACTGCCGAACTGGGACGCACCAGGATCACCATCAAGAATCTGCTGCAACTGGCGCAAGGTTCAGTGGTCGAACTGGACGGCCTGGCCGGCGAACCGATGGATGTGCTGATCAACGGCTACCTGATCGCCCAGGGCGAGGTGGTGGTGGTCAACGACAAGTTCGGGATTCGCCTGACCGACATCATCACGCCATCCGAACGCATCCACAAACTGAATCGATGAAACCTTTGCACATGGGTTGGCCGGCGCGCCTAGCCTGGCTGTGGCTGGCATGTCACGCCCTGCCCGCCTCGGCTCTGATCGCCACGCCGCCGGCAGCGCCAGTGCCCACAACAATGCCGGCATGGGGCGCGAGCGGCTTGCTGCAAGCGGCTTCCGGCCTGGCTATCGTACTGGCGCTGATTTTCCTGTGCGCCTGGGTGGCGCGCCGGCTGGGACTGCAAAAATACAATAGCAGCCGCCTGGTAAAAGTGATTGCCAGCACCAGCATCGGTCAGCGTGAACGGGTGGTGGTGGTTGAAATCGGCGGCACCTGGCTGGCGCTGGGCGTCACGCCGGGACAGATTCAATCCCTGCATAGCATGCCTGCCCAGGAAATCACGGAAGACCCCGCGCTGCAAATCGGGCACAGCGCCTTCGCGCAGAAATTGCGCGAGTCGCTGGGACGCAAATAAGCACGCGTTCACGTCCGGCATTATTTACTTATTAAAACCGATAGGCAGAATGCGTCCTCTCTCCTTCCTTGCGCAGCACCGCAAACTGCTGTCAGCGTTTTTACCGACGTTATTCTTGGCTTTGAGCTTGGCACCGGCCGTCGCTGCAGCACAAGTGCTGCCCGGCATCACCAGCACCGCCGGCCCCGGCGGCGGCCAGACCTGGTCGCTCAGCGTCCAGACCTTGCTGCTGCTGACCTCGCTCTCGTTCCTGCCGGCGCTGCTGCTGACGATGACCAGCTTCACCCGCATCATCATTGTGCTGGGCTTGCTGCGCACTGCGATCGGCGCGCAGAGCGCGCCGCCGAATCAGATCCTGGTCGGCCTGGCGCTGTTCCTGAGCTTCTTCGTCATGTCGCCGGTATTCGACAAGGCCTACAGCGACGCCTACAAACCGTTTTCCGACAACAAGATCAGCGCCGAACAGGCACTCGATCGCGGCATCCAGCCGTTCAAGAAATTCATGCTGAAACAGACCCGCGAAGGCGATCTGGCCCTGTTCGCCAGGCTGGCGCAGACGCCGCAGATGCAAGGGCCGGAAGAAGTGCCGCTCAGGATACTGGTGCCGGCCTTTGTCATCAGCGAACTCAAGACCGCGTTCCAGATCGGCTTCACCATCTTTATCCCGTTCCTGATCGTCGATCTGGTGGTGGCCAGCGTCCTTATGTCATTGGGGATGATGATGGTGCCGCCCGCCACCATCTCGCTGCCGTTCAAGCTGATGCTGTTTGTGCTGGTGGATGGCTGGCAATTGCTGATCGGCGCCCTGGCCCAAAGTTTTTATACCTGATCCCTAGACCTTAGCCCTAGCCCCTAAAATGACTCCTGAATCGGTTATGTCGCTTGGTTACCAGGCGATGAAAATGACGCTCCTGCTGGGTGCGCCGCTGCTGCTGGTGGCCCTGGTCAGCGGCTTGATCATCAGCCTGTTTCAAGCCGCCACCCAGATCAATGAAATGACCTTGTCGTTCATTCCCAAGCTGCTGGCGGTATGCGCCACCATGGTCGTCGCCGGGCCGTGGATGCTCAATTCCATCCTCGACTACATGCGCCAACTGTTCTCCAGCATTCCGCAACTGGTAGGCTGATGTCTCCTGTTCTGTCCGTTACGTCTGCCCAGCTGAGCGCCTGGGTCGTGGCGTTTGTCTGGCCCTTCGTCCGCATGCTGGCCCTGATCAGCGCCAGCCCCGTCTTTGGCGAAAAGAAGGTGGCGCATCAGGTCAAGGTCGGCCTGGCTGCGCTGCTGGCGATTGCCATCGGCCCTACCCTGGGTGCGATGCCGACCGTGCCGCTGGTCTCCGCCGGCGGCGTCTGGATTCTGATCCAGCAAGTGCTGATCGGTTCGGCCATGGGGTTTTCCATGCGGCTGGTGTTTGCCGCGGTACAAGCCGCCGGCGACTATGTCGGCCTGCAGATGGGCTTGTCTTTCGCCTCCTTCTTCGATCCCAACAGCGGCGGCAACACCATGGTGCTGGCCAGCCTGCTGAACATGCTGGCGATGCTGATTTTCCTGGCGGTGGACGGCCATCTGATGGTCATCAGCACCTTGGTCGAAAGTTTCCACGTGCTGCCGGTTTCCGATGCGCCGCTGGCGGCCGAAGGCTGGTATTTTCTGACGCTGGCCGGCGCCAATGTGTTCTCGGCCGGGTTGATGCTGGCGCTGCCCCTGGTCGCCGCCCTGCTCACCTTGAATCTGGCCATGGGGATTCTCAACCGGGCTTCGCCGCAGCTGAGTATCTTTGCGGTTGGCTTTCCTTTGACACTGCTGGGCGGGATCATGATGCTGCAGCAGTTGATGCCGCATCTGGCGCCGTTTCTGGAACAGGAGTTTGCGCTGGGGCTGGCTGATATGCTGCATTTGGCGCAGGCGTTACGTCGGTGAAGGAAATTGGAGTCGCGGCTGATAGTGAGGTGGCGTTGTAACCCGCTTTCGTCGTTACTTAAAACGGTGGCTACTTCGTGGATGCATGCCGGGGGCGGCCCGGCAGCCGCTCACTTTCTTTGCTTCGCCAAAGAAAGTAAGCAAAGAAAGGCGACCGCAAAGCCGTTGCCTTCCCTTCGGTCAGGTTCCCAACTGTGCCGCTTGCCAGTCGGGTGAAGAGACCAACTCGCTTCGCTCAAACATGTCTCTTCACAATTCCCGACTGGCAAGCGGCACAGTTGGCAACGTCTCAATGCGGAATTCACTTCAACGACAACGGCAACAGCAACGGCAACGGCAAAAACGACACAAGCGGCGGGTTACAGGTAATTCAGCAATGAAATCTTCCGGATCTGTACAAAGGTCTGCTGTGTCGCCTGCAACGATATCTGCCGCTGGTACAACTCGGTGATCGCGCTGGTGTAGTTCAAATCCTGGATGTCGGATAAATAGCTCTTGTCCGACAGATTGCGGCTGTCGCCGTTGGTGTTGAGGGTATCGAGTTCTTGCATGCGCGAGCCTACCGATGAACGTACCGTCAGCACGTTGTCGAGCGAGTTGGATAACTTGACGTTGGCGGTGGCCAGGGAGTTCAGCAGTTGCGCCTTGGCCGCCGGGGTGCCGGTGTCGACTGGCGTTTTCAGCGCGCCGATCAAATCCTTGAGGGCGCCGAACATGTCGGGATTGGCGTTTTTTGCGGTGTTGACGGCGAAGCTGTCGCCAGTGGCCGGCGCTCCGGTCAGGGTGATTTGCAAGCCGCCGAATTGAATCGGCGCGCCGGATGTATACGTGCCGGGCGTTACTACCGGCGGCGTATCTGAGTTGGTGACGGTGAACGTGGTGGCCGAGGTGAAGTTGATCGAAAAATTCTTGCCGAAATCGGGATTGGTGGCGTCGATCACTGAAGTCGCGCCGTACACGCCATCGCCGGTATTGGCAGCGGAGGAAGTCGCGACGTAACCGGCGTTGCCTTGTGCGCTTTGGAAAATGCTGCGGCCGTCGTCGGTGCAGGCCATTTGCCGCGAGATGTCGACCTGCAGCAATTGCTGGCCTTGATCGCCGACATATTGCACGCCGCCGCCGGCCTGTGGCACGAAAGGCGCGCTGCCGCTCTTGAAGCCGGCGAACAGGAACTGGCCGTTGCCGTCATCGGTATTCGCCAGGCCCAGCAGCTGGTCGTAATTGCTTTGCAAGGTGGTAGCGATCGAGCCGCGGTCGGCGTCGCTCATGGTGCCGTTACCGCCTTGCACGATCAGGCCTTTAATGTTTTGCAATAGCGTGGTGACGCTTTGCAAAGCATTGTCTTCCAGGCCCAATGAGCGGGTTGCCTGGGCGCGGCTGGTTGAGTATTGTTCGTTGAGGGAAATCGATTGCGATGCGCTGAGCGCCCGGGTTGCGCCCAACGGGTCGTCGGACGGCGTCAGGATTTTTGACATGGCGCCGATCTGCTGTTGCACCCGCAACAGGCTGGTTTGCTGAGAGCCCATCGCCGCCAGGCTTTGATCATAAAACGACTGGGTACTGATACGCATCTTGTTCTCCTGGGTTACGGCTGGGTTACAGCTGGGTTACAGCTCAATTACAACTCATCCTTTCGGTGCGCTTAACAAACGCAGCTAACTGGGGTCAGAGTGAACTTTCTGCGCGCTTTTTGCAGAAACTTCACTCTGACTCCACTTAGCGGGCTACGGAGTATTGCCTCATCGTTAAAAAGAACAAAACCGCGTAGTGCGCTTTGTCTTTCTCCGAATCCGTCATGTGGGGTCAGAGTCAAGTTTCGCGATAAAGCACTGCGAAAGTTGACTCTGACCCCAGATGACTCAACTCATCCTACTTGCAATGTGGCCGCTAAAAGCGTCAATCAACCCGCAATCCCGAGGATCGCGTCAAACATGGTCGAGGCCGTCTGGATCACCTTGGCGTTGGCCTGATACATCTGCTGGTACATCAGCAGGTTGGCGGTTTCTTCATCTTGATTCACGCCCGACACCGATTGCTGAGCCGACTTGATTTGCGCGGCCAGGCTGGTTTGCGCGGTATTGGCGATGGTCAGCTGATTGGCTTTGTTGCCGATGGTGCTGACCAGCTGGCCGTAGGCGTCGGTATAACTGGCAGTGCCGCCGGCCAGGGTTTTCTTGTTTTGCAAGGCGCCTAGCAGCAGGGCGTTGCTGCCGTCCGAGACGCCGCCGGTATTCGGCCCGATAGTGAAGGTATCGCCGTTCACCGGTGTGCCGCTGACGGTGGCGGTGATGCCGTTGAAACTGTAGGCCGCGCCGGCGGTATAAGTGACGCTGGCGCCGGCCGCGTAGTTGACCACCGTGCCGTCCGGATTGGTGACCGTGACTGCCGCCGTGGCAGGAAAGCCGGTTAGAGTCGCCGGCGCGGCGGTGCTGTCGTATTTGAGTGTCAGCGGGCTGGCTAGCGGCGTCGCCAGATAGGTGGCGTCGACCTTGCCGGCACTGATGCTCCCGCTGCCCTGGTTGGTCGCAGTCTTGCCGGTGATGATGGGCGAAGCCGCCGCGATCTTGGCCGGATCGGTGACGGTTACCGTCAGATCGCGGGCGCCGGTGCGGGTTGGCTGCACCAGGAAAGAGTCGCCGATATTCGGCGTGCCGCTGGTAGCCTGCAAGGAGACGCCGTCGAATGTCACCGGCAAACTGGCGTAGCTGCCCAGGACTTTGTTGTCTGACAGGCGGGTCACGGAATATTGCGGGGTGCCGGCCACATTGGCAAAATCGACCCGGTAATCGCTGGTGGTCAGCTGGCTGGTGTCGCTGAACGATGGCGTGACTACCAGGCTGCCGGTATTGCGGGCATTGGCAATCGCAGCCGGGCTGGCTTGGGTAAAGAAATCCTGGCCGGCGGCGCCGTTCAAGTCCATGCCCAGCTTGTGCTGCGCATTGAAAGTATCGGACAAGCCGATTGCCATCCGCCCCAAGGCGTTCTGGGCATCGCCCAGGGTCTGGTTACGGAATTGCATCAAACCGCCCATCGAGCCGCCGCTGATCACGCTGTCTTGCAACTCCACCGCCACGCCGGCAGCGTTGACCAAGGCGACCGAGGTGTGGCTCGGGTCGGCGGCCGCGGTGACTGCCTTCAAGGTTGAGGCTTTGTCACCCAGCACCAGCGTCTGGCCGGTGCCGATAAATACATTGTATTGACCGCCGTCCTGCACCACCACCTTGGTCGCCACCAATTGGCCAAGGCTATTTACCAAAGTGTCGCGCTGATCCAGCAAATCGTTCGGCGCCTGGCCGCCGGCAGCGTTGCTGAGCAAGGCGATCTGCTTGTTGATGCTGGCGATCTGGGTGGCGTAAGTATTGATCTGGTCGACAGAACCGGCAATCTGATCGTTGACATTGGAATTCAAGCCGGTAAGTACCTGGCTCATGGTGCGGAACTGATTCGCCAGCGCCTGGCCGGAACTGATCAACTGCTGCCTCGCCGCCGTATCGGCCGGTGTATTGGCTACCGCTTGCACGCCTTTGAACATGGTCTGCAGCATCGGCGCCAGGCCGGTGGTCTGGTTGGCCAGCAGGTTGTTGATCTGGTTGATCTGGGTGGAATAAGTGCTCAGCCCCTGATTGGTCGATTGCGCCTGGTTCAGCTGCGAACTCAGGAACTGATCGTAGCTGCGGCTGACATCGACCACTTGCGCACCGTTGCCGAAGAAGCCGACGCTAGGGACGTAGGTGCCGCCGGCGGAGACTACCTGCGCCGATTGCCGGCTATAGCCGGGCGTATTCACATTGGCCGTATTGTGGCCGGTTGTCACCAATGCCGCTTGCGCCGCGTTGAGCCCGCTGAGCCCGGTATAAAACATGCTGTTGGCCATAATGCATTCGTCCTTTTAGAAGGCAACCGCCCGGCGTCGCTGCCAGGCTCACTTAAGGGATAACGGCAGCAGCCCGGAAAATTTGAGGGTCTCGATCAGTGGCATGAGAAAGAAATCAGAGGATCTGCTTGAGGATGCGCACCAGCTTCTCGCCGTACTGCGGATCGGTGGCGTAGCCTGCGCGTTGCAAGCCATGCGCCGCCTCGGCCGGATCGCGGGTTGCCAGCACCTGCGCATAACGCGGATTGCCGGCAAGGAAGCGGGCGTAATCGGAAAACGCCTCGTCATACGATGCATAGGCACGGAACGAAGCTTTGGTCTGCTGCGGCACGCCATTCACATATTCGGTGGTGGCAGCTTGCACCACCGGCCCTTTCCAGCTCTTGTCGGCCTTGATGCCGAACAGGTTATGGCTGCGGCTGCCGTCATCGCCCTTGATTTCGCGCTTGCCCCAGCCGGATTCCAACGCCGCTTGCGCCAGGATCAGTTGCGACGGCACGCCGCTGGCGCGGCTGGCAACTTCCGCCGAGGCGGTCATGCGCGACAGGAACTGGTCGACATGCGCCTGCGGATTGGCGCCGGCGCTACGGCCGGAACCATAATCGGCAGCGTCGTACAGGGATAGATTCTGCACAGTCGGCATGGCAGCCGCCGGCGCTGGATTGGGATGCGTATCGGCCCCTGTCGGCATCTTGCCGAGCGCCGATGGCTGCTGCTGGGACGCGGATGCATCCACGGCGCGGCTAAGCTGGGCCTGCATCGCTTCGGCCAGACCGAGGCCGCGCCCGGACAGGTTCTGCGCCAGTTGCTGATCCAGCATGGAGGTGTACATTTTTTCCTGCTGGCTGTCGAACATGCCATCCGATGGCGTCGCCTCGCGCATGCTTTTCAAGACCATCTGCATGAACATCGCTTCAAACTGGCGCGAGACTTGTTTCAAACCGTCTTGCGGCGAATTCCTGGTAGTGCGGCGCAAGGCGTCCACGCCCTGCACATCCAGCGCAAAGCGCTGATCCAGATCGCCGCTGCGGCTGCTAATGTTGGGACCGGAAACACTCATGCGCCACCTTAAATGATTTCAAGCTCGGCGCGCAAAGCACCGGCAGCTTTCATCGCCTGCAAGATCGAAACCAGATCCTGCGGATTCGCGCCCAGCGTATTCAAGCCCTTCACCACATCGGCCAGCGAAGCGCCGTTCTTGACCACTTGCAAAGCGCCGCCGGCCTGGTTCAGCTGGATTTGCGAAGTCTGCGTCACCACTGTGCTGCCGCCCGAGAACGGGCCAGGCTGGCTGATCACCGGCTGGGTATTGATCACCACCGACAAATTGCCATGCGCCACCGCGCAATCCAGCACCCGCACCGTCTGGTTCATCACCACCGAACCGGTACGGGCGTTGATGACTATCCGCGCCGCTGCTTGCGCCGGGGTGATATCGAGATTTTCCATGCGCGCCAGAAAACTTACCCGCGCTTCCGGCTGGGCCGGCGCGGCTACTTGAATCACGCGTGCATCGAGCGCAGTGGCGGTGCCGGCGCCGAAGCTGCGGTTGATCGCATCGACGGCTTTCTGCGCGGTGCCGAAATCGGAGACATTCAATTCCAGGGTCAAGGTGTTGGCTTCGCCCAGCGGCGCAGTGACTGCGCGCTCAACGATGGCGCCCGCCGGAATCCGGCCCGAGCTGAGCTGATTGATCTGCACCTTGCTGCCGTTGGCCGAGGCGCCGGCACCGCCGACCACCATATTGCCCTGGGCGATCGCATACACCATGCCGTCGCCGCCCTTCAGCGGCGTCATCAGCAAAGTGCCGCCGCGCAGGCTCTTGGCGTTACCCATCGAAGACACCGTGACATCGATGTTTTGCCCAGGTCGCGCAAACGACGGCAAGGTAGCGGTGACCATTACCGCCGCCACGTTCTTCAATTGCATATTGGTGCCAGGCGCCATCGAGATGCCGAGCTGCGACAGCATGTTATTCAAGGTCTGGGTGGTGAACGGCGTTTGCATGGTCTGGTCGCCGCTGCCGTCCAGCCCGACCATCAGGCCGTAACCGATCAGCGGGTTGTCGCGCACGCCCTGGATGCTGGCCAGTTCCTTGAGCCGTTCTGCATGTGCTGACGGCGCAATGCACGAGCAACAGAGCATCAAGAATAAGGAGAAACGCTGAAATAATGGTCGCATAGTCAGAGTCAAAATCAGAACGGCAAGACGTTGAGGAAGAAGCGCTGCAGCCAGCCCATGGTTTGTGCTTCGTCGATATAACCCTTGGCGCTATATTCGATTCTGGCGTCGGCCACCTGGGTCGAGGCCACGCTGTTGTTGCCGCTCACCGTGCGCGGATTGACCACGCCCGAGAAGCGGATGAATTCCGTGCCCTGGTTGATCATCATCTGCTTTTCGCCGCTGACCATCAGGTTGCCGTTGCCCAGCACTTCAGTGACGGTAACGGTAATCACACCGTTGAAAGTATTCGCGGCATTGGCGCCGCCCTTGGCGGTCAGTGCGTTGTCGGCCTTGGCGGCGGTGTCCAGGTTGCCGAACAGGCCGCCGAAGATCTTCGGTATCGCCGTCAAAGCGCTGCTGGTGCTGCCGTCGCGGCTGGCGTTGGCCGCAGAATTCTTGCTGGCGTTGACATTTTCACTGACGATAATCGTCAGGATATCGCCGACATTGCGCGGCCGCCGGTCTTCAAACAAAGCCTGGCTGCTGTAGCCGGATTGATAGATGGCGCCGTTCACCGCCGCCGCCGGCCGCACTTCGGCGCGGGCGGTCATCGGCTGCTGCACCAGCGGTTCGCGCGGCAATTGCGCGCAGCCGCCGAGCAGCACAGCCGTCAGCAATAACCCCCTGGCGCGACGGTTAGCGCAATGCTGCAATATCGGCCCCATCATCACAACTGCGTCAGACGCTGCAACATCTGGTCAGAAGTGGTGACCGCCTTGCTGTTGATTTCGTAAGAACGCTGGGTCTGGATCATGTTCACCAATTCTTCCACCACGTTCACGTTCGACGATTCGACATAGCCCTGGCTCAGCGTGCCGGCGCCATTCTGGCCGGGCGTGGTCTGATTGGCGGTGCCGGAGGCATTGGTTTCCGTGTACAGATTTTCGCCATTGCTTTGCAAGCCGGTCGAATTCAAGAAAGTCGCCAGCTGGATCTGGCCGACCTGGACGCTGGCGGTGCTGCCGGCCTGGGTCACCGACACCGTGCCGTCCTTGGCAATCGTCATGCTGGTGGCGTTTTGCGGAATCGTGATGGCCGGCTGCACCGGGTAGCCGCTGGCGGTGACCAGCTGGCCGGTCGAATCGGATTGAAACGAACCGTCGCGGGTGTAGGCCGTGGTGCCATCCGGCATTTGCACCTGGAAGAAACCCTCGCCGGTAATCGCCACATCCTTGGTATTGTCGGTCTTGGTCGGATTACCCTGGGTATGAACCCGTTCGGTCGCCACCAGCCTTACCCCGGTGCCGATCTGCAAGCCGGACGGCAGATTGGTCTGGTCCGAAGTCTGGCCGCCTACCTGGCGCATGTTCTGGTACATCAGGTCTTCGAATACGGCGCGGCTGCGTTTGAAGCCGGTAGTGCCGACGTTGGCCAGGTTATTCGAAATCACGTCGAGCTGCTGCTGTTGCGCGTCGAGACCGCTCTTGGCGATGGAAAGTGAACGCATCATGGTGAAATTCCTATCAAAAAATAAATTAGCTGCTCATGCTCAGCAGCTGATTAGCGCGCTGATCATTTTCATCGGCACTCTTGACCGCTTTCATCTGCATCTCAAAACTGCGCGCATTGGCGATCATTTCCACCATCGCCGACACCGGGTTGACATTGCTGCCCTCCACCGCACCGGTCTGCAATGTCACCGTCGGATCTGCATCCGGCGCGGCAACACCGGCCCGCATGCGAAACAAACCGTCATCGCCGCGCAGCAGATCGGCAGCCGCCGGATTGACCAGTTTCAACCGGCCGACCTGCGCCACATTGGTAGCCGGATCGCCAGCGCCGATGGCGCTCACCAGGCCGTCTGCGGAAACCATCGCTGCGGCGCCGGGCGGCACCGCCATCGGTCCGGCGTCGCCGATCACCGGCAGCTTGCCCATGGTCATCAACTGACCGTCAGCGCCCACCTGCAAATTGCCGACCCGGGTATACGCCTCGCCGCCGTCCGCGGTCTGCACCGTCAGCCAGCCGTCGCCGCGCACCGCGACGTCCAGCGGCCGCCCGGTTTCCGTCACCGGCCCGGTATTCATATCCGCGCCCGGCGTCGACGCCGCCACGAAAGTCCTGGTCGCCGCTTCCTGGCCGACCACCGGCACCGCGCGGAAATTATTCAGCTGCGCCCGGAAGCCGGGAGTCGACACGTTGGCCATATTGTTGGCTGCCGAGGCTTGCTGTTCCATGACCTGCTTGGCGCCGCTCATGGCGATATAGATCATGCGATCCATGTGTTCCCCCTGCCATCTTTGATTCCAGCGACGGCGTCAACGTTGGCAAAATCCTTCATCAGCGCATGCTCACCAAAGTCTGCATGACCTGATCCTGGGTCTTGACGGTTTGCGCATTGGCCTGATAAGTCCGTTGCGCAATGATCATGTTCACCAGTTCGGCAGTCAGGTCGACGTTGGAAGATTCCAGCGCGCCGGACGTCAAGGAACCGACCTTGGTGCCGGCGCCCGCGGTGCCGACCAGCGGCTGGCCTGAAGCTGCGGTTTCGGCCCAGACATTGCCGCCCTTGGATTGCAAGCCGTCTGGATTGGCAAACGAAGTCAGGACGATCTGGCCCAGGGTCTTGGTCTGTTCGTTCGAATACTTGCCGGTTACCGTGCCGTCCGAATTGATCGCAAACGCGGTCAGGCTGCCGGAGGTATAACCGTCCTGGGTCTGCTTGGCGACTGCGTTGTCATTGCCGAACTGGGTAGTGCCGGTCAGGTTGATCGTGAAATTCAACGGCGCCGCGCCGTTGGCAAGCGGAATGGCGGCAGGCGCCAGGGTGCCGGCGGCTGGCGTCAGCATCTTGCCGGCCGTATCGAAAGTCAGCGAGCCGATATTGCTGCTGGCGCCGCCATCCACGGTTTGGTAGACATCCCAGGCATTGGCTGCGGTCTTGACAAAGAAATTCGTGATCTCATGCGGGTTGCCCAGCGAGTCGTAGCCGGTCACCGCATTCTGGTAGTTGAAGCTGGTCGAATCGGTGGAGTTGAATGGCGTTGTGATCGGCACCGTGCTGCGCGAATCGATGTTGTATTGGGCGTTGATCTTGGTGGTGGCGTTCGGCGTCATGGCGGTAGCCGGCAGTTGCAACGCCGCCGGTGTGCCGCCGGCGATGCTGCCGTTGGCGCCGACTTGATAGCCGGTCACGCGCAGACCGCCGGAATTGACGATGTAGTTATTCTTATCGATATTGAACTGGCCATTGCGCGAATAGGATACTTCGCCGGAAGGGCTGGCCAGGCGGAAAAATCCGTCGCCGTTGGTGATTGCCACATCCAGTGCGCGCGTGCTGGTCTGCACCGCTCCCTGCGTGAAATTTTGCGAAACGCCCGCCACCTGGGTGCCGAGACCGACGCGCGACCCGGCATAGACGTCGGCAAACTGTACGCTGCCAGCCTTGAAACCCACGGTGCCCGAGTTGGCAACGTTATTACCGATCACATCGAGATTACTGGAACTTGCATTCAATCCGCTTACGCCTTGTTGAAAACCCATGGTCCTCTCCTTTTGAAATCAATTTGCAGCACCTTCTTACCTAGCTTCCGAATAGCGGAAAGACAGTTGAAAGAAAATGCCGAATCTATAGAAACTGTGGAAACTGCGAAGTTATAGAAACTGCTTAACGTCGCTCAATGCCGCCGTGCCGGCCGCACCCAGATTCAGGGTGACGCCGCTGGTACTCTGGGCCACGCTGGCTACCTGGGAATACGTCAGGGTGTTGGCAGCGACCGATTTGCCGCCGCTCGCCGCCACCACGTTGATCTTGTAGCTGCCGTCGCCCTGCGCTACCCCGCTATCGCTCTTGCCATCCCATGACATGGTCTTGGTGCCTTGCGGCAGCGCGCCGACGTCAATCGTGCGCACGGTATTGCCGGCGGCGTCGGTAATGGTGACCTTGACCGTATCGGCCGCGCCTTGCATGTCCAGCCCGAACGAAGTGGCGGCGCTATCCTTGAGCGCGACACTGCTGCCGGGAGTCAACACCGTATGGCCGATCAGCGACGCCGCCTGCAAGGTCTGGCTGGAACCGCTTTGATCGACCATCGATTGCAGCGTGGTATTCATTTTCTCGATGCCGCTGACAGTGCTCATCTGCGCCAGCTGCGAAGTCAATTCCGCGTTGTTCAATGGATTCAAGGGATCCTGATTGTTCAATTGGGTGACCAGCAATTTGAGAAAGCGCTGCTCCTGATCGGAACTGCTGGACACAGCTCCCGACAGCGCTGCCGCTGCGCTATTGTCGGTTGATGAAACGCCCGAAACTGCCATGGTGGTTTTCTCCTGAGACGGTACCGCTACGGCGGCCGCAAATTAATGGTTCAAATCGAAACTGCAATAAATCTTAAGAGTCGTGCAAATATCTTATTGGCCGATCGTCAGCGTCTTCAACATCATGTTCTTGGCGGTATTGAGCACCTCGACATTGGCTTGATACGAGCGCGAGGCTGTAATCATGTTGACCATTTCTTCCACCACATTGACGTTCGGCATGGCGACGTAACCGTTGGCGTCGGCCAGGGGATGCTTGGGGTCATGCACCATCTTCAGCGGCGACTGGTCTTCCACCACGCCCGCCACGTGCACCCCGCCGATGGCGCTGGCCGCATCTTGCTGATCGCCGGCCGCCACCTCGAACACCACTTGCTTGGCGCGATACGGCTTGCCGTCGGGGCCGGAGACGCTGTCGGCGTTGGCCAGGTTGCTGGCGGTGACGTTCATGCGTTGCGATTGCGCGCTCATGGCGGAACCGGCAACGTCAAAGATATTCATGGAAACATTGGAAGATGCCATTCTCTAATCCTGGTTGGCTAATACGGAAGAATGATTACTGCACAGCTGACAGCAAGGACTTGATCTGCGCACCGATGATGGTCAGGCCGGATTCGTAGTGGACCGCGTTATCGGTGAAATTGACACGCTCTACATCCATTTCCACGGTATTGCCGTCGATGCTGGACTGGGTCGGCACCCGGTACAGCAGATCCGGATCGTTGCTGATCGTCGCCTCGCCCTGGATGTGACGCGCAGAGGTGGTGGCCATCGTCACCGACTGCGCCTGCCGGCTCTGCGTCATGGCTTGCGTCAGGCTGCTGCTGAAATCGAAATCGCGCGCCTTGTAGTTAGGCGTGTCGGCGTGCGCGATGTTCGACGACAATACCTCTTGCCTGCGCGCCCGCAAATTCAGTGCTTCCTGTTGAAAGCGCAATGCTGAATCCAATCTATCAACCATCTTGTACCTACCCTCAACAGACCTTTTGATGAAAGCAATTATAGGTAGCGCTATCGAACGGCAATCGCGGGAACAGGTGGCTGAATAGACCTTAATTCAAATTCTCGCCCCACTTAAAATCCGCGCCTTAATTCAAGATGCGATTGTTCGAATGGATTGCATAAGCAGCGCCGGCGTCATTTCGGTCCGGGCAGATATCTGGCAAAATCGTCGAAACTCAGCTGGTAACCTTCCAGCACCCGCTTGATGGTCGAGCCGCTGGGATCGGTGACCCTGCCGGTCTCAAGCTTGCTCAGCACCGGCACCGACAAACCGCAGCGCCGGTGCATCGCCGTCAGCGACATTCTCTTGCCGTTCTCGCCGGCCAACTGCGAACGCATCTGCCGCAGAAATGCTGCCAGCGTGGTCGGGGTTTCTTGATTGAATTCGCTCACATTCGCCATTGGATATCCTTAGTTTGGTGGGGCCTGCCGACAAATATTGGCGTCGGCAATACGCGATGCTGCAAATCATTATAGGAAGCGCCCTTCAATCCAATGACCCAAACAACAGATGAATCGCCAGCCAGTTCGACGCTTGGCGATGGCCGGCTATTGTCTAGAATCTGATGGCGGAAATACCGTCGCAATGATTTTGAATAGGGAAGATTTCATATGCATGCAACATTATTCCGGCGCAGCCGGTTTGCACGCCGGTTGGCATTTACCTGTTTGCAGCTCATTGCGGCAGCCGGATTCAGCATCAGCAGCCAGGCCGCACTCGCCAGAGCGGCGGAACTGAGCGGTTATGCGAAGCCGGTGATCGAGCAATTCCTGCTGGCCCAGGCCAGCGGCTTGCCGGGCAAGGTCAGCATCCGCATCGACACGCCCATGTCAGGCGCCCTGCCGGCCTGTGATGCGCTTGAACCTTTTCTGCCCAACGGCGCTCGCCTGTGGGGCCGCGTCTCGGTCGGCCTGCGCTGTAACGGCGACAAGAGCGGTGACGCCGCAACGCCATCCTGGACCCGCTACATTCCCGTTTACGTGGCGGTAGTGGCGAATTATTATGTCGCCGTGCACCCCATCAACGCCGGCGACACATTGAGTGCTGCCGATATAGAGGTGCGCCAAGGCGATCTCAGCGCCCTGCCGCGCGGCGTCATCACCAATCCGCAGCAAGCCGCCGGCATGATTGCCTCGAACCGGATTGCCCTGGGCGCACCGCTGCGGCTGGAATTGCTGCGTGGCGCAACCGTGATACAGCAAGGGCAAAACGTCAAAGTGCAGTCGCAGGGCTCCGGCTTCGTGGTCAGCACCGAAGGACGGGCAATGACCAACGCCGCCGCCGGCGTCACGATCCAGGTCAAGACCCAGGCCGGTCAGATGCTGAGCGGTGTGGCCCGCGCCGACGGCTCGGTTGAATTGCCGAATTAGTGTCTGGTTGTGCAACAATTGCGACTATTTCAGCTGTAGCCCTAAACTTTTCGCGCCAGCAGCCGTTATACCGAACAGAGTCCGGGGCCTGTTAGCAGTTAATTCGGGAGATGCGTTCAAACCAAAGCGTGTGCTGGCAAGGCGCGTGGCGCAGCAAGGGGTGGTTCCCCTTGCAAGCCATGCAACGCAGTCCAGCGCACGCTTTGGTTTGAACCCGGAGGGAACGAGCCGTAGGCGTCGCATGCCGTTGTTGCAGCTCCATGTCGTAACATTCGGTAGTACCACTACGTCGCGTCGCTGCGCCTAGGCCTGCAACGCCTACGTCACGTTCGCACTCCCGAATTAACTGCTAACAGGCCCCAAAGGAAATATCTTGAAAATCGATCAACCCACAAAGCCGCTCAATAGTGTGTCGAACCAAGCCAATGTGGCGTCCAACAAGGATAATGCGGCCCGTGCCGCATCCGCTGACGCCGCAGCCACCGGCACCGCCAACAGCGCCAGCCCGACTATGCCAGCCGCCCTGAATTCCCTGTCCGCGCAAGTGCGCCAGCTGCAGACCCAGTTACTGCAACCCGGCGCCGGCGATTTCGATGCAGCCAAGGTGACCGAAATACGCCAGGCCATCAGCGAGGGCCGCTATCAGATCAACCCCGAAAAAATCGCCGACGGCTTGCTCGATACGGTACGCGACCTGCTGGGCAAGAAGCCGTCATGAACAGCGCACTGCTCAAGCATCTGCAGCAGGAGCGCGCCGTGCTGGAGACTTTTCTCGACCTGCTGGATCGGGAAGCCGAGGCGCTGATCAAGAGCCGCTTCGAGGAACTGCCGCTCATCACCGAACGCAAGGCCCAGCTGGCCGAACGCATCACCGCGCTTGAGCAAGTACGGGAACAGCGGCAACAGGCGGCCGGTTTTGGCTTGGGACGCACCGGCGGCGACGCCGCGGCGGCAGCCGGCGGCAGCGATCTGCAACAGATCTGGCGAGAGTTGCTGACACGTGCGGCCCAGGCCCGCGACAACAATCATCGCAACGGCATCATGATCCATACCCACCTGGATTTTGTGCGCCGCTCCATCAATTTCCTGCGCGCCCACGGGCAATCGCTGTATGGCGCTGACGGCCAGCATAAAGTTGGCTTGGGCAATGGCCATAGCCTGGCGTCGGGCTGAAATTTACACATATCCAAACTCGCAGCTAAGCTAGCTCGGATTACGGCTTCACCGGCGCCGCGTTAGCTGCATCGGGTATCGTGGGTTGGCTGGAAGCGCTGCCGGTCGAGCGCAGGCCGCACATCTCTGCGACGTATTCCGCGAACGCGTAGCTCGACTGCTCTTCCAGGCTGCCGTCAGGTTTGCGGGTCGCGCGCAGATACTGATATGTCGCAACCACCAGCTTCATCGCCTGGCCCTCCTGCACAATCATCGGCGCACCGAGCACAATCGAAGCCAGGCGGATCGCTGACTCAAGCGCCGCCATGTCTACGCCTTCAGCATTCTGATAGCGAAAATTCGCTCCTGTCGCGAGCCATTCCAATGAGCAGTTGGCGGCGCGCGAAATCTTCTCGGCCTTGCTGAGGCTCGGCTCCGATCCCGACAGATAGCGACGAATCAATCCCTCGCCAAGACCGGCTTTACGCGCGAACGCACTGACCGACGAATCGCCAATCAACGCGCGCAAGCGATCGGCGAAGCTTGCATCGCTAGGAAGCAAAGGCAGCGATATCGCGCCATTGTACGAATTAACATCAATATATTGCGACTTCATACTAAAGTTCCTATAATCGAATCCTCCTTGGGGAGGGGAACGCCGCCCATCGCGCCTCGTACTATTTTACGAGAAGGGAATAATTCTGTGCGTTCTATTCAGAATCGAGCCCGCGCAGAAGCCCTGATCGCTATCGACGCCATTCGCCAGGAACTATCAAAAAAAGGAGTATCAAAATGAACTGTCCGCGCGCTACCCTGTTGAATGACCTGACGCTATCCCGCATCACCGCCGGCATGTGGCGATTGATGGACTGGAATATGTCGGATCAGGAACTGCTCGGCTACATTGATGCTTGTCTCGCACTCGGCGTGACAAGCTTTGACCACGCGGACATTTATGGCGACTACGGCGTCGAAGATGCCTTCGGAAAAGCATTAAGGATACGCCCGTCGCTGCGCGCCGAAATCGAACTCGTCACCAAGGTGGGCATCGCCCTTGTATCGCCGGCCAGGCCTGAGCATCGCCTGAAACATTACAACACCGGCCCGGCGCACATCCGGCATACCGTCGAACGCTCGCTGCGCAGCTTCAACACTGACTATCTTGATCTGCTGTTGATTCACAGGCCGGATCCGCTGATGCGGTTCGACGAGGTCGCGGCGGAAGTGGAGAAATTAAAGCAGGCCGGGAAAATAAAGGCTTTCGGCGTGTCCAACTTTACGCCGGCACAATTCCAGGCCGTGCATTCCTTCACACCGCTGGCGACCAATCAGATTGAGCTCTCGCCGTTCCATACCAGCCCTCTCACGGACGGCACGCTGGATCAGTTGCAGAGTATCGGCGCACCGCCGATGATCTGGTCCGCGCTGGGCGGAGGACGTCTGTTTACCGAGGGCGACAGCGCCGCAGCGCGCATCCGCGCCACAGCGAGTCAAATTGCGGAGCGGCATGGCGTTTCAGTGCCGACCATCATCTATGCCTGGCTGTTGCAGCTGCCGTCCAGCCCTATCGTGATTACCGGCTCGCGTCGTCTGGGCGGCTTGCGCGACGCCGTAAGCGCTACGGCCTTGCAACTTGAGCGGCAGGATTGGTTCGCACTCCTGGAAGCCGCCACAGGCATCGAGGTCGCCTAGTCTTACTCAGATAGGCGCAGCATCAAATAATTTGCAGGCCATGATTGCAATGGCCTGTTTTTTTTACACTTTGGTGATCACCAGGCGCCCGCTCGTGACCTTGACCTTGATGCGGGTCTGCGGCGTGAAACCGGCCTCTGTCAGCCACAGCCCGTATAGCCGGATCCACGGTTTCTTGCTTGCCGCCCCGGGGTACAGACCTACTGTCTGACTCACCGCCGTTTGCCGGTAGTGAGCAAGGGGATTTTCACCAAACAAACATACTGACAGCAAAGTCTCTGGAAATTGTTAAGAATTGTCATGTCAAAAATTCAAGCTTATTTACTTGCCATAGCCTAATTGCAAAGCTTATAGTTGCCTCCTTTACCACTATGAATTCATGGACTTGATGAGGCGCTACAACATTGTTCACGGTGACACGACTACGGCTGGCGGGACGGTCTTCGCTACCCAGAGTTCCTCAACCAATATGGGCAAAACTCTCGCTGTGATTGGCGATACGGTATTTTGCCCCAAGTGCAAGACGACCGGCACTATAGTTCCTGACGGCCCGAGGTTGACGTGCATCTTCATGGAGAGTGAGGCGGCGCTTGATAGGGATTTGTGCATGTGTGCTTGCGATCCAAAGCCAAAACTCATCAATTCGCTGAACTGTATGTTCCAAACCATGACGGTTGACGAGGTTGTCGCGCAAGGGTTCGGATCATGGGTCGGCTACAAAGAAGAGGCATTCAACAAAACACCGGAATCGAGCGATGGCAAGCGCATCCAATTCATTGACAGCGAAACCAATGAACTTCTGGCAAATAGGAAATACGTTGCCATCGTTAACGGCTACAGGAGGCAGGGTGTCACTGATGGAAATGGATATGCGAACATCGACAGCCAACCAGGAAACGATATTCAAGTCCATCTCATCTTCGAAGCGCCTACCGGTACGCTAAAACCTCAACAGGTATAACCGGATAAGACCTTTACTACACCCGTACCAACACGTTAATAAATGGAATGCGCGATATGGCAGACGACGTACATTACAAGCCGGAGCACTGGACAAAGGCTCAAGCAGAAGCTGATTACAAAAAGAAGGCCGCAATTACGGTTACGGTCAATGATCGGGCTGCGACTCGGCAGGCAATCATCACCCGCGTCCGACAGAACGGGATGGAGTTTGTGGAGCGGTCGTCTTGGGGTGCGCACAAGAACCGTTCCGAGAAAATGAAAGATGACTGGGGCTACACCAAGCTAGCCATCCATCACGCCGGACGCAGCTTTTCATGCGGACCTGCCGTCCCACAATTGCAGGAAATTCAAAGCGAACAAATGAAGCGCATTTCGGCAGACGATATTGGATATCACTACGCAATCGATTGTTTCGGGAATGTCTTCGAAGGCCGTGATATTAGGTTCAAGGGTGAGCATGTCCATGAGTACAATACTGGCGTTATCGGTATTGTGCTGTTGGAAAACTTGGCAGAGCCGGAAGAAGGCGGGGACATCGTGTCTGTGGTGAAAAGAATCTTCAGCGCCATGGGGGCTAACGAGCAGCCTGTGGTGCCGGAAATACAGCGTGAATCGGCTACTAAATTTATCGCTATTTTGCGTGAGTTCTTTGCGATTACTACGCTAGGCGGCCATCGGGAGTTCCCTGGGCAGACTAGGGAAGGGAAGATTTGTCCAGGAAATGTAGGTTTAACGTTTGTGAAAAAAGCTCGTGCTGCTAGTGGGCTTGCGGCGCCATGACGGAATATTCAAATTCAATGCAAAAACCATTCAATAAAAAAATCGTCTATGCCGCCTCATTGGCTTTTGTATTATTGATTACCTGGTTGTTTGTAGGGTACGTGCGGTCGTACCTAGATGAGGAACAGCAAATTACTTTTTTCGTTAAGAAATTCCCCTCCTTTCAACTGGAATTTATCGATCCCTTTGCCAATGAGGCCGATAGCCCTGCTATTGCTGACCTTCCAGCAGAGGATAGAAAGGCGCTTGTTGATTACTGCAAGTACCGCTTTGGCGTAACGTCAGACAGCACCGAGGCATTGGGCGAATGCATCAAGAACATCCCTGGCTACCTAAAGTAACGGCAGAAAAGGATGGTTCACTAACGATGAGAGTTTGCTCCAACCATGAAAAAATAATACTCGTCGCAGTACCACTTGTCCTTGTGACTTGGCTTTTTGTCGGGCTGGATCGCTACGTTGGGGATCACGAAGTTGGTTCTGGTTGGGATCCGTTCATTAAGCATAAGCCGACAACCACTATGTTTTACAAGAATCCGGCCCAGTTCGGGCTTGACATGGAGCCGTTTAAAAGCTTGGATGAAGACGACAAGAAGAATCTGATTGAATATTGCCGGGTGCGATACGGCACTGATGACATCAAGCGCTGTTATGAATTGTTCCTTGCCGGTCGAGTGTAGTGCAGCGTGAGAATGATATGAGTCAATCGATTGTTAGAAGAGTGGTCTACGCGACTCTAGCCATTTTCGCGCTATGCGCGTGGCTATTCGTGGGCGTTGTGACTGTCGATAGAATGGAAGATGAGGGGTATCACGATATCTTCATCAAAAAATCGCCAACGTTTAGAGTGTCATTTTTTGACTCATATAAATCGGATGCCATCGGAGAGGAGTCTGAATATAGGAAACGCGAAGACGCCAATGGCGATTGGCTACCCGGCACTTACGAACTCAATGAATTCTTGAGCTACTGCAAATACCGATATGGCATTACCGTTGATGACCAAGAAAAAGCACGTTCTCTGTGCAAAATCGCAAACACAAGAAACTAACGAACAAGAAAAGGAAATTAGCGGAAAGGCATTATCGTGAAGGGCTTCGATAAAAATACGGCTGTACTTTTCGGCTAGGCGCAGCATCAAATAACTTACAGGCCATGATTGCAATGGCCTGTTTTTTTTACACTTTGGTGATCACCAGACGCCCTGCCGTAACCTTGACCTTGATGCGAGTCTGCGGCGTGAAACCGGCTTCTGTCAGCCACAGCCCGTATAGCCGGATCCACGGTTTTCTTGCTTGCCACTCGGGGTATAAGCCTACTGTCAGATAACGCTCCGGGTGTTTCTTTCTGGCTGATGCGGGAACGGTGTCTTTTCTGGGACGCGTGGATTGGAGAGAGGTTTCGGGCGTGCAGATCCAATTTGTTAGCATTGCGAACTCCTTTGGGTAGCGTTTAAACCGTCCTCTGCTTCCTAACAGGGTGGGCGGCAAATAGCAGGGTAGGAAGACCGGCACCCAAAAGCAAACCGGCAGCCCGAAGGCTCCCCACCGTCGCCGCCCATAAGCACGCGCAATGGTGTACGCACAAAAAAACCGCGTGACGCGGCTTGTGCGCTTTTAGGTATTCAGGCTTCCCAACCTGTTCCCTTCTTTTTCAGGGATGGAGACGACTATAAACGCTATTCGATGCGATGACAATCCATGCACGGTGCGGCCACGATTAATAAGACTTTGCGTATGCGCGCGCAAGTCCACCCGGTATTGCAGCGTCAAAGCGGTGAGCTGACTGAGATCTATTATTCAAAAGCAGGTAGTTGATTCTCTGAGCTAGGACGTCGACTCTCCGAGCATGGACGACTGGGTTTCGATCGAACGTCAACCAGTTCCGTACAAAATGCGCTCTTCGTCTACCTTGGAACGAACGGCGGCTTAGGTGGGTAGACCGGCCGTTGACGGAAATTTCTCAACGAACGGCTGGTTTTCCAAAGCCTGGCGGGCAGGTCTCGACCCTGAGCTGCCGGTTGTGCATCTTCAAAGGAGACGTTCCCCTCGCACGACTCAGGCTCCAACACAGTAAACATTTATTCCTGGTCAATACGTCCCACCTTCTTTTCTAGGGCTAATAACGGATTTTTTGCTCGATCCATCGAAGCCATTAATGAATTGGCTGCTTTCAACTCTTCTGGACTAAGGCGATCAGGCGGGGATAGGTTGGCCGCATCTTCGGAAAAAAAGGGGGTGCGAATAGCGGCAAAATATAGAAGCGCATGCGCAGTCACACGCGAAATAGGAACGACCTGACCACGTAGATACAGTCTCCCCATAGTAAAAAACGCAATGTTGTCGCCGTTGGCTGCTGCGCTGCGTATCCATTTTTTTGCTTCAGCGTTATCCTTATCAACGCCCTCTCCATTTAAATATGCCAGTCCCAGCGAAAGTTGGCCTGCCGCATCTCCGTGCTCGGCCGAGGACTTGTACCATTTGGCGGCCTCTACGAGATCCTTTTCTACGCACTGGCCGTACGAATACATATCCCCTAGTCGACGCTCGGCTTCAGCATGCCTTTGCGCTGCTGCGAGTCGAAACCAGGACAACGCTTCTTTATAATCCTGTTTGACTTTACGTCCTTGGTGATGCAGGAACCCAAGCCAATATTGAGCCATTTCGTTCCCTTGTTCCGCGGCTTTCCGATACCATGCAACTGCCAGTTCAATGTCTACTGCAATCCCTCGCCCTCTTTCGCACATCGTGCCAAGGCTGTATTGAGCGGTTGCGACTCCTGACTGCGCCATTTCCAGGTATTCAGAAAATGCGTATGCATAATTACCTCTACGATTTGCTTCCTGCGCATCAAGAAGTCTTGCATACACAGTACGACTTGAAAGTGTCGTGCCATTGGAAAGATGCACTTCTCCGGACTGTTCATCAAGAACATTTAGGCCCAAAGCAGCAGCCTCTATCAGCACGAACGGCTTTACTTTATTTACCAAAGCCGATTTAATCGAAATTCCATATGCGCCATCTGTCGTCACGCCGTCAAGCGGGCCATCACCCCATACCCACTCCTTCTTGGGTAAGGCTTTTGTCTCGGGAGAGCATATGCAGGGATAACGCGCTGTTAATCGCTGGGCGAACGACAAATATATGGGATTTTGCGGGGCTGTTGAATTAAGGAGTTTATCAACAAGCGATAGGGCTTCTTCCACGTTAGTCGGAAGAGCAATCTCTGTCGGCTGATCCCATATCTGTAACACATAACTCATAACATCTCGCCTAGGTAATTGGTGAACGTTGACGCCCTCTGCTGCTACAAAATAAGTATGGAACCAGAACAATATCCGGTGTGGAAGCGTGGTTGGCGCATGCTGCCATGCAAACGGTGTCAACGCAATATCGAATTCATGGGATACGGCAACGACCGCAATCGGGAACATGGTCGACTGACAGCTCATGGCCGTTGTGAGCCGGTCGCGACAGGCTGATTTAGACCCAAACGAGACGGCTG
>NZ_JAGQEG010000081.1 GCF_018305005.1 Collimonas silvisoli | reverse complement strand
CAAACCAGGTGCGCTACCGGGCTGCGCTACACTCCGAGAAGCAAGATAATAAACAGTATTCCGATTTTTGTCAAATTTTTATACAGGAAAATTTTGAAATTTTGCTGCAAAAACCAACCCAATAACGGTACCGCCAAAAGCTTATCTGCTGAAAAACTTGAGAGACGGATTAGACCAGAATTTAGAAAAATATGCGAGAGAAAATCGCATGTTTCTATAAAAATTTTACTCTTATTTTTCGTCTGCTTAAAACATCAGCAAACCTGCGAGAAAAATCGTTGAGACGCAATGCAAATCGCCGCGTCAGAATTATTTATGAAATTTATAAATTCAATCAGTCCTGTCGCAACGTTAATTGCGCGCGCTGAAAACTCGCTTTAAAACGACTGCCTTTGCCAAGTTCGGAAGTAATTTCAAGATGGCCGCGATGACGCAGCAAAACATGTTTCACAATCGCCAGACCGAGGCCGGTTCCTTGCGTGGCGCGTGAGCGGGTTTTATCGACCCGGTAGAAACGCTCGGTAAGCCGGCTCAGATGCTCGGCTGCGATGCCGATGCCATCGTCAACCACGGTCAAGCTTGCATGGTCGTTTTCCATGCGCCAGCTGACATCGATACGACCGCCGTCGGGGGTATACCGGACGGCGTTCGAGAGCAGATTGGCAAACGCACTTTCCAGCTCGTCGTGATTGCCCTTCAGGTCGATTTCCTGGGCCTGCAAAGTGATGCTGTGCTTGCCGCCGGAAAGCGCTCTGACCTCCTCCACTATGCGGCTCAGCAGCGGCTTGATGCGCACCGTGTCGCTGGACGGCGGCTGCATCAGAGATTCCAGCCTGGTCAGGGTCAGCATGTCGGCCACCAGCCTTTGCATACGCTGCCCCTGCTCTGCCATCAGATGCAGTTGGCGCTGCCGGGTCTGCTCGCTCATCTCGCTGCTCAACGCATGCTCAAGAAAACCGTTGATCACTGTCAGCGGGGTGCGTAGCTCATGCGACGCATTGGCGATGAAATCGCGCCGCATGGTATCCATTTTTTCGCTTTGCGTGACATCGTGGGTGACCAGAATCTGGCGCCGGCTCTCGAATGAAATCAGCTGCACCAGAATTTTCCTGTCGTGATGCATGAAGGGCAGCGGTTGCTCGAAGCGGCCTAGCAGCATGTAGTCGACGAAATCGGGAGAACGTATCAGGTTGGTCAGCAAACGCCCCTCGTCCCGCTTCAGATCCAGGCCCAGATGCGCTTGCGCAGCGGGATTGCACCATTCCAGATGCATCACGCCGTCGACGATCACCACGCCGTCCGGCAGCAAGCTCATGGCTTGCCGGAAACGCGCCAGCCATTCTGCCATCTCAGTACGCGAGCGTTCGTCTTCCAGCCGGATGTCTTCCAGTGCGGAAAATGCATGCGCCCATAAGCCCCAGGTATGCGGTCGCCGGCCGCCAACCGGCGCATCCATCCAGAGCTCGATTTGATACAGCGACCACATCTGCAGAAACAACAAGCCTGCCAACGACAAACTAAAGAACAACAGGCCGACGATGGCGCCGGCAATGACAGCGATCGCCACCGCAACCAGCGATAGCAAACCACACCAGAGCAACGCCGGCACCCAGAATTTGCGTGCGCTGCGGGTGCTCGCTACTGGTCTTGTCACGCTGCCGGCTCGGCGTTGAGTTTATAGCCGACGCCGCGCACCGTCTTGACGTAATCGGCGGCGAGGCCAAGCGATTTACGCAGGCGCATGATGTGGACATCGACCGTGCGTTCTTCGATGAAAGTATGATCGCCCCAGACTTTATCCAATAATTGCGCGCGCGAAAAAATCCGGTCCGGATGCGCCACCAGGAAGCGCAGCAATTTGAATTCGGCTTGATCCAGTTCGATTTCCCGGCTATCGACGGTGACCTGATAGCGATCGGTATCGATCTGAATCAAGCCGTGGCTGAGCAGGCTTTGTCCGAGCTCCGGTATCTTGCGCCGTAACAGCGCTTGAATCCGTGCAATCAGTTCCTTCGGCGAAAATGGTTTGGTGACATAGTCGTCGGCGCCGGCATTGAGCCCGCGGACCTTGTCCTCGTCCATCCCCTTGGCCGTCAGCATGATGACCGGCAAGGTAGCGCTGCGCGGCTGGCTGCGCCACTCCTGCAGCAACGCCAGGCCTGAAGTATCGGGCAGCATCCAGTCCAGCAGCACGGCCTTGGGCAACACACTGACGATCGCTTGCCGCGCCTCGCTGGCGCTATACGCAATCTCGCAGGAAAACCCGGCGTCATCGAGCGTAAATCTCAATAGCTCAGCGATGCCGGGCTCATCTTCGACAATCAAAATGTGGGTTTGATATTTCGACATCGGGAGTTAGCTCTATTCAGTAGAAGTCGATAATCAGGAAGTCACTTTATCGGCAATCCGGCGCGCCAGCGCTTGCGCCAGATCGGCATTCTTGGCCTCGACCATGACACGGATCAGCGGCTCGGTGCCGGAAGCCCGGATCAACACACGGCCGTTGTCGCCCAGCTCGCGTTCAACCGCTTCTTTCTCCGCCACCATCGCCGGATTTTTCTGCCAATCGAAACCCGCGCCCACCGTTATATTGATCAAGGTTTGCGGATACAGCGCGATATCGGCAGTCAGCTGCGCCAGGGTTTCACCATCGCGCTTCAATGCCGACAGGACTTGCAAGGCAGAGACGATACCGTCGCCGGTAGTATGCTTATCCAGGCAGAGCAGATGGCCTGAACCTTCGCCACCCAGGATCCAGCCGCGCTCTTTCATCACCTCCAGCACGTAGCGATCACCAACCTTGGCGCGCGCAAACTCGACGCCCATTTGGCGGAACGCCACTTCCAGCGCCATATTCGTCATCAGGGTGCCAACCGCGCCTTTTACCGGCCCGATCTTCATGCGGTCCTTGACCATCACGTACAGCAGCTCGTCGCCATTATAGATGCGGCCGCTGGCGTCCACCATCAGCAGGCGGTCGGCGTCGCCGTCCAATGCAATCCCGATATCTGCCCGATTGGAGCGCACTGCCAGCGACAGCGCATCCGGCGCGGTGGCGCCAAAGCCGGCGTTGATATTGAAACCGTTCGGCTGGTTACCGATAGAGATGACTTCGGCGCCCAGCTCATGGAATACGTACGGCGCAATATGATAGGCGGCGCCATGGGCGCTGTCGACCACGATGGTCAGCCCGCGCAAGTCAAGCTCGCTGGGGAAAGTGCTTTTGCAAAACTCGATGTAACGTCCGGGCGCGTCATCCAGGCGTCTTGCCTTGCCCAGCTTATCGGAGGCGACACACTCCATCGGTAATTCCAAGGCCGCCTCGATCGCGGTTTCCACCGCATCCGGCAATTTATTACCCTGCGCCGAAAAGAATTTGATGCCGTTATCTTCATAGGGATTATGCGATGCTGAAATCACCACCCCGGCCGACAAGCGCAAAGCCCGCGTCAGGTAGGCGATCGCCGGCGTAGGCATCGGGCCGGCCAGCATCACGTCAACTCCGGCCGCGGCAAAACCCGCCTCCAGCGCCGCTTCCAGCATATAGCCGGAAACCCGGGTATCTTTGCCTATCAATACGGTGGACCTGCCAGTGCCTGACTTCGCCTGCGCCAGCACCTTGCCGGCGGCATAGCCCAGTTTCATCACAAAATCCGGTGTGATCGGCGCCACGCCGACACGACCGCGCACACCATCGGTACCAAAATATTTTCTTGTCATCTCAGCCTTCATTCATATTCATTTCAATTACAACCGCATTGCTGCTTATATCCGCTGCGCCGCCTGCCACACCTTGAGCGCGTCTACCGTCTCGGCGACATCATGCACCCGGATTATCTTGGCTCCCTGGGAAACCGCGGCCAAAGCCGCTGCCAGGCTACCTGCGAGGCGCCGCTCCACCGGCTTGCCGGTCAGCTCTCCCAGCATGGTTTTACGGGACATTCCCGCCAGCAAAGGCAAATCCAGAGCGCTTTGCATATCTCCCATGCTTTGCAACAAGGCAACATTATGCGCCAAGGTCTTGCCAAAGCCAAAACCTGGATCGATGCTGATGCGATTTCGGGCTATCCCGGCCTGCTCCAGCGCACTTACCCGCTCCAGTAAAAAGGCAGTGACTTCGGCCACCACATCCTGGTATTCGGGCTTGATTTGCATGGTTTGCGGATCTGCCTGCATGTGCATGACACACAAGCCGCAATCGCTGTCGCGCACCGCCTCCAAAGCGCTAGGCGCGCGCAAGCCGTTGATGTCATTGATCAGGTCGACGCCGGCGGCTAGCGCTTCGCGCATCACAGCCGGCTTATAAGTATCAATCGAGAGCGGCTTGCCGCAATCGCGCAAGGCGTAAATGGCGGGCATGACCCGGTCCAGCTCTTCTTCCAGCGACAGCGCCGGACTGCCGGGCCGACTGGATTCGCCGCCGATGTCGATGATATCGACGCCATCGGCGATCATCTGCTCCGCATGCGACAAGGCAAATTCGAGCGACTGGAATTGTCCGCCATCGGAAAACGAATCGGGAGTGATGTTGAGTATCCCCATCACCAAAGGCCGCGCCTGCGGCGTGTTGACCGGCAGCCGGTAGCGGCCGCATTGAAAATAGGGTTGCATAGAGAGTTGGAGTAAATCTCGAAAACGCGAAGACAAACAAAAAGGGCGAGGATCGCTCCTCACCCTTGCTGAAAATTTCACAAGCTGCGCTAGGGCCAGCTGACCCGATCAGGCCGGCGCCGTAGCATTCGGCGAAACACCGCCGGACGAACTATCGCTAGGCGCTTTCCGGACTGAGCTGCCGGCTTTCGGCAGGCGTGGCTCCAGGCCTTCCATGATGTCGTTGATCTGATCGGCGTCGATGGTTTCCCAATCCAGCAGGGCCTTGGTCATCGCTTCAACCTTTTCCTTGTTTTCCTCTAACAGACGGCGCGACAAGGCATATTGCTGGTCGAGAATGCTGCGGATCTCGGCATCGACTTTTTGCTGGGTCGCTTCCGACACGGTCTTGGCCGACATACGGCCGAAATACGCATCCTGCTCGGTATCTTCATAGACCATGGTGCCCAGGGTCTCGGACATGCCATAGCGCGTAACCATCGCCCGTGCCAGCTTGGTGGCGCGCTCGAAGTCGTTCGAAGCGCCGGTCGACATCTGGTGCATGAAAATCTCTTCTGAAATACGGCCGCCGAACAGGATGGCGATCTCTTCCAGCATCTTGTCCTTGTACATATTGACGCGGTCATGCTCCGGCAATTGCCAGGTCAAGCCAAGTGCGAAACCACGCGGCATGATGGTGACCTTATGCACCGGATCGGCTTTCGGCAGCAGCTTTGCCACCACCGCATGGCCGGACTCGTGATACGCGGTATTGCGGCGCTCTTCCTCGCGCATCACTGCCGATTTGCGTTCAGGGCCCATGACGATCTTGTCCTTGGCATCCTCGAAATCCTGCATCTCGACCAGACGCTTGGAGCGGCGAGCGGCGAACAAGGCAGCCTCATTGACCAGATTGGCCAGGTCGGCGCCTGAGAAGCCAGGCGTACCGCGCGCCAGGATGTCGGCCTTGACGTCGGTGGAAATCGGCACCTTGCGCATGTGCACATTCAAAATCTGTTCGCGGCCGCGGATATCCGGCAAGCCGACCACCACCTGGCGGTCAAACCGGCCCGGACGCAGCAAGGCTTTGTCCAGTACGTCGGAACGGTTGGTGGCTGCGATCACGATCACGCCGGAATTGGCTTCAAAACCGTCCATCTCAACCAGCATCTGGTTCAGCGTTTGTTCGCGTTCGTCATTGCCGCCGCCCATGCCGGCGCCGCGATGGCGGCCGACTGCATCGATTTCATCGATGAAGATGATGCAAGGAGCGTGCTTTTTGGCGTTTTCGAACATATCGCGTACCCGCGATGCGCCGACACCGACAAACATTTCAACAAAATCGGAACCGGAAATGGTGAAAAACGGTACTTTGGCTTCGCCTGCAATTGCGCGCGCCAGCAAGGTTTTACCGGTACCTGGAGGACCTACCATCAACACGCCATGGGGAATACGGCCGCCCAGCTTCTGGAACTTGGTCGGGTCGCGCAGGAAGTCGACCATCTCGGAAACTTCTTCCTTCGCTTCATCGCAACCGGCAACGTCGGCAAAAGTCACCGAATTGCTGTTTTCATCCAGCATGCGCGCCTTCGACTTGCCGAACGAGAACGCCCCGCCCTTGCCTCCGCCCTGCATTTGCCGCATGAAGAAAATCCAGACCCCGAGCAACAGAATCATCGGGAACCACGAGATGAAGATTTGTTGCAGGAACGATGGTTCTTCCGGTTGCTTGATGTCGAATTTGACATTGTTGTTGACCAGATCGCCGATCAGGCCGCGGTCCAGCGACGTAATGGCAGTCTTGACCTTCTTGCCGTCAGAAGTAGTGGCAACAATGCTGCGGTCTTCAATCGTCGCATCGGTGATATGGCCGGACCGTATTTCACTGATGAGGTCGGAATAGGCGATCGGCCCTGCGCCGCTAGCCAGTCCTCGCCCATCGAACTGCTTGAATACGGTGAAAAGCACCAGGGCGATGACCACCCAGATGGCGGCTTTTGAAAACATGTTGTTCACTAGAACTCCTTGGACGCGCTGCGCGCCTGACATAGGTACTGCTTCGAGGTATTCCTTAGATTTTACTCGGAATAGGTACGGCTTGCTAGGATGGATATGCGGCCGCACCCATGATAAATCAAGGAAAATTTGTGAATTACCGTGGATTCTTCAATATCTTTCCAAGCAAGAAGATTTCTGAAGACTTGTCGCGGCTGGCTTTCGGCTTCCTGGACGCTACGGTTTTGAATTCCTGGCGGAATTTCATCAGCACTTCATTGTAGCCGGTGCCGTTAAAGCATTTTGCCAACAGCGCGCCGGTGGGCTTCATATGCTGCTGCGCAAATTCAATTGCCAAATCGATAATTTCCTCAACCCGCGCCGCATCGGAGATGGCGATGCCGGACAGATTCGGGGCCATGTCAGACAATACCAGATCCACCTTGCGCCCATCCAGCAAGCGCTCCAGCTGGCGCAAGCTGTCCGCTTCACGGAAATCGCCCTGGATGAAATGGACATCGGCAATCGGCTCCATCGGCAAGATATCCAGGCCGATGATCATGCCGTGGATGCCCCCGCCATCCTGCCCTGCCAGTTTGTTGCGTGCATATTGCGACCAGCTGCCCGGAGTTGATCCAAGGTCGACAATAATCTGGCCAGGCTTGATCAGCTTGTCCATTTCGTCGATTTCTTTCAGCTTGTAAGCGGCCCGCGCCCGATAGCCTTCTTTCTGCGCCAGCTTCACGTAAGGATCGTTAATGTGGTCGTGCAGCCAGTTTTTGTTTAATTTCTTCTTTGCCATTCGCGTAGAATACCGTTTTTAAGGAATTTTTATGTTGAAACTTACATCCGCCGAGCGTAGCGAGCTCCGTTCCCAAGCCCACGGACTGGATCCGGTGGTCATGATCAGCGAAGATGGCTTAAAACCGTCCCTGATGAAAGAGATCGATGCCAGCCTGAACGCTCATGGACTGATTAAAGTGCGTGTATTCGGTGATGATCGCGAAGCACGGATTGCCATCTACGAAACCATTTGCGAAAAACTCGGTGCAGCGCCGGTACAGCACATCGGCAAATTGCTGGTCCTGTATCGCCCGCAAAAAGATGCCGCAAAAGAACGCAGCGAAACCCGCGGCAAGGGCATGCGTGAAGTAACCATCGTCAAACCAAGCCCTAGCGGCACCAAGCGGCCATCGGTGACCAAGGTCATGGTAAAAGGCAATGAACGCGTGACCCAGGGCGGCAATATCAAGCGCGCCAAACCGCGTCAGAAAAGCAGCAAGAAGTCAGCTCTAGGCCGTTAATGGCTGCCGCTTCGGCAACCACAACAACACAGCAACAGGCAAGGGGGCCGCATTTTTTTGCGGCGGCACCAAGATCCAGCCGGATCCGGCAGTGCCCTCCCCTGCGACAAGCCCTCACTGCAGTTTGCCTCTAGCGCAAACTGCGCAAGCGCAAAATCAGCCCGACTCCCAGCAAACTCTGAATCAGATAAATGCCACTGGCGACGCCGTGCAGAATGCCTAACTGCGTCTTGGCGCCCGCACCCATTACGCCGCCGCTAACCGCAGCCGCTTCGCGCAAGGCGGCCATGAACGGCTGGATGCAGAAATAACCGATCAAGGTGCAAGCCAGCATACCTAGCGTCAACCGCAGCAGGGACTTGCGCAACGGCGCCGCATCGTCACGGGTTCTATAGCTGAACAACATGGCAAGGGCAATCCCGCAGGCTACCGCCAGCCATGCCTCGATCCGGAACAGGCTGCCGGCGATGGTGCCGGCCAGCACGCGATCAGGCAAGGTGGCAAACAGAGCCGGTGCGACTAGATAACCAACCGTCCATAGACTACCCACCCACAGGGTGGCGATTAACAATCTGAGTCTTACTACGAGCATTGCCACTCCCGGTTTTCCGATCAAACTACCCCATGCGCCCCGGCCGCTTAGATGTAGCGGACTTCCCAAATTTCATATTCACGGATACCGGATGGCGCTTGCACGCCAACCACATCGCCGGCAGTCTTGCCGATCATCGCGCGCGCGATCGGCGAAGTCACGGAAACCTTGGACAGCTTGATGTCGGCTTCATCGGTACCGACGATTTGATAAGTTACCTTGTCGCCCGATTCCAGGTCTTCCAGATCGACCGTAGAGGCAAACACCACGCGCCCATCCGCATCCAGGGTTGCCGGATCAATAACCTGCGCGGCTCCCAGCTTCCCCTCCAGGTCGGCAATCCGACCTTCGACAAAACCTTGCCGCTCTTTCGCCGCATCATAATCCGCGTTTTCCGAAAGATCGCCATGTGCGCGTGCTTCTGCGATGGCCTTGATGACGGCTTGACGCTCTTTGGTTTTCAAATGATGTAATTCATCTTTCAACAATTGTGCGCCATGTTTAGTAAGAGGTACTGAGCTCATAGGGATGGTATTCAACAAATATTAAATGGGGGTTTATCACGCACGCAATAAAAGGTCACGGAGGTCAAAAACGTACCGAAAAAGGGTGCGCTTATGACCTCCGCAGGAACTTCTGTAGCTAAATTGTACGTTTCGGCGGCTTCCAGACAGCAATGCAGCCCGGAAGCGATTCAGGATGTGCCTAGGCGCATCCTGATCTGGCCTTAGTGTAAGGTTTTATGCAAGCCTTGTAAATCATAGACATGCAACTCATCCAGATGACGCATGCCCTCGACCGCCGCCTCTGCACCGGCAATCGTGGTATAGGTCGTGGCGCGCGCCGCCAGGGCCGAGATGCGGATCGCCCGCGAGTCGACAATCGCGCTGCGCTTTTCTTCGACCGTGTTGATCACCAATGAAATCTCATTGTTCTTGATCATGTCGACCACATGCGGACGCCCTTCAACCACCTTGTTGACGGTTTCCACCGGAATCCCGGCAGCGCTGATCGCCGCCGCCGTGCCCTTGGTCGCCACCACCGAGAAGCCGATAGCAACCAGATCCTTGGCCACCTGCACCGCGCGCGGCTTGTCACTGCCCTTGACGCTGAGGAACACCTTGCCCGACTTCGGCAGTTTGATGCCGGCGCCGAGTTGCGACTTGACGAAGGCTTCACCGAAAGTTTTGCCGACGCCCATCACTTCGCCGGTGGATTTCATTTCCGGTCCGAGAATGGTGTCGACGCCCGGGAATTTGACGAAGGGGAACACCGCTTCCTTGACGCTGAAATACTTCGGCACCACTTCTTCCTTGATGCCCTGGCTGTCGAGCGACTGGCCGACCATGCAGCGGGCGGCGATCTTGGCCAGTTGCAGACCGGTTGCCTTGGAGACGAATGGCACGGTGCGCGAGGCGCGCGGGTTGACTTCCAGCACAAACACGACGTCCTTGCCGTCGATTTGCTGAATCGCAAACTGCACGTTCATCAAACCAACCACGTTCAGCCCCTTGGCCATCAGTGCAGTCTGCCGTTTGATCTCGGCGATGGTTTCTTGCCCCAGCGAATAAGGCGGCAAGGAACAAGCCGAATCGCCCGAGTGCACGCCGGCCTGCTCGATATGTTCCATCACGCCGCCGATAAAGGTGCGCTCGCCATCGGACAGGCAGTCAACGTCGACTTCGATCGCATCGTTCAGGAAGCGATCCAGCAACACCGGCGAATCGTGCGAGACCTTGACCGCTTCGCGCATGTAGCGCTCCAGATCGCGCTGCTCGTGGACGATTTCCATGGCCCGGCCGCCCAGCACATACGATGGACGCACCACCAGCGGGTAGCCGATTTCCTGCGCCAGACGCAAGGCGTCTTCTTCGGTGCGGGCGGTACGGTTAGGTGGCTGGCGCAAATTCAGATCGTGCAGCAATTTCTGGAAACGCTCGCGGTCTTCAGCGGCGTCGATCATGTCCGGCGAGGTGCCGACGATAGGCACGCCGTTGGCTTCCAGGTCGAGCGCCAGCTTCAACGGCGTCTGACCGCCGTATTGCACGATCACGCCATACGGCTTTTCCTTGTCGACGATTTCCAGCACGTCTTCCAGGGTCACCGGTTCGAAATACAGGCGATCGGAAGTGTCGTAATCGGTCGATACGGTTTCCGGATTGCAGTTGACCATGATGGTCTCGTAGCCGTCTTCACGCATCGCCAGCGCCGCATGGACGCAGCAATAGTCGAATTCGATACCCTGGCCGATACGGTTAGGACCGCCGCCCAGCACCATGATCTTCTTCTTGTCGGTCGGCTTCGATTCGCACTCTTCCTCGTAGGTCGAGTACATGTAGGCGGTCTTGGTCGAAAATTCGCCGGCGCAAGTATCCACCCGCTTGTAGACCGGACGGATATTCAGGGCCAGGCGCTTGAGGCGCAGCGCGGTATCGGTAGTCTTCAGCAACTTGGCCAGGCGACGATCGCCAAAGCCCTTTTGCTTCAGGCGGAACAGCGTATCGCGATCGAGCCCTTCCAGCGTCTGGGTCTTTTCCAGCCACAATTCGATATCGACGATTTCCTTGATCTGCGACAGGAACCACGGATCGATGCGGGTCAGCTGATGCACTTCTTCCAGCGTGAAGCCTTGAGCGAAAGCATCGCCCACATACCAGATGCGGTCCGGTCCCGGCTCGCCCAATTCTTCTTCGATGACTTCGCGGTCCTGGGTCTTTTCGTTCATGCCGTCGACGCCGACTTCGAGGCCGCGCAAGGCTTTCTGGAACGATTCCTGGAAGGTGCGGCCGATCGCCATCACCTCGCCCACCGATTTCATCTGAGTCGTCAGGTGGTCGTCGGCGGTCGGAAATTTTTCAAACGCAAAACGCGGAATCTTGGTGACCACGTAATCGATCGAAGGCTCGAACGATGCTGGCGTGGCGCCGCCGGTAATTTCATTGCGCAACTCGTCCAGCGTAAAGCCCACCGCCAGTTTCGCCGCGATCTTGGCGATCGGGAAACCGGTAGCCTTGGAAGCCAGCGCGGAAGAACGCGATACACGAGGATTCATTTCGATCACGATCATGCGGCCATCGGCCGGATTGACCGAGAACTGCACGTTGGAGCCGCCGGTATCGACACCGATCTCGCGCAGTACCGCCAGCGAGGCGTTACGCATGATCTGGTATTCCTTGTCGGTCAAGGTCTGCGCCGGAGCCACGGTGATCGAGTCGCCGGTGTGAACACCCATCGGATCCAGATTTTCGATCGAGCAGACGATGATGCAGTTGTCCGCCTTGTCGCGCACCACTTCCATCTCGTACTCTTTCCAGCCGATCAGCGATTCCTCGATCAGCAGCTCCTTGGTCGGCGATGCTTCCAGGCCGCGCTTGCAGATGGTTTCGAATTCTTCAGCGTTGTAAGCAATGCCGCCACCGGTGCCGCCCATGGTGAACGATGGCCGGATGATGACCGGGAAGCCGAGTTCCTTCTGCACGCCCCAGGATTCATCCATGGTGTGGGCCACGCCGGAACGCGCCGAGCCGAGGCCGATCTTGGTCATCGCCGCCTTGAACTTGGAGCGGTCTTCAGCCTTGTCGATGGCTTCCGGCGAAGCGCCGATCAATTCGACGTTGTACTTGGTCAAGATGCCGTGATGATGCAAATCCAGCGCGCAATTGAGCGCGGTCTGGCCGCCCATGGTCGGCAGGATCGCGTCCGGCTTTTCCTTGGCGATGATGCGTTCCACCGCTTGCCAGGTAATCGGCTCGATGTAGGTGACATCGGCCATTTCCGGATCGGTCATGATGGTGGCCGGATTGCTGTTGACCAGGATGACTTTGTAGCCCTCTTCGCGCAGCGCCTTGCAGGCCTGTGCGCCGGAGTAGTCGAACTCGCAAGCCTGACCGATGATGATCGGGCCAGCGCCGATGATCAGAATATTTTTTATATCACTACGCTTAGGCATTTTTATTTTTCTCCAACATCGTTTGATTCATCAATTGAATAAAACGATCGAACAAGGGGGCAATGTCATGCGGGCCAGGCGATGCTTCCGGGTGGCCTTGGAAGCAGAATGCCGGCTTGTCGGTGCGGGCAAAACCCTGCAGCGAACCGTCGAACAAGGAAACGTGCGTCACGCGGCAATTGGCTGGCAGGGTTGCGCCGTCCACTGCAAAACCGTGGTTTTGCGAAGTGATCAGCACTTGCTTGCTATCCAGGTCTTGCACCGGATGGTTGGCGCCATGGTGGCCGAACTTCATCTTCAGCGTCTTGGCGCCGGAGGCCAGCGCCATGATCTGGTGGCCGAGGCAGATGCCGAAAGTCGGAATCGCGCGCTCGATCAATTCCTTGACGGCGGCAATCGCGTAATCGCAGGGCTCCGGATCGCCCGGACCGTTGGACAGGAAAATACCGTCCGGATTGAGCGCCAGCGCATCGGCAGCCGAAGCTTGCGCCGGCAGCACGGTGATCTTGCAACCGCGCTGCGCCAGCATGCGCAAGATGTTGAATTTGACGCCGTAGTCAAACGCCACCACATGATACTTAGGCGTGATCTGCTGGTCGTAGCCGCGGCCGAGACGCCATTCGGTTTCGCTCCAGCTGTAAGCTTTGGCAGTGGAAACCACCTTGGCCAGGTCCATGCCGGCCAGGCCGGGGAAACCGCGCGCCAGTTCCAGCGCCTTGGCGGTAGCCGCAGCGATATCCTTTTCACCGGCGACAATGGCGCCGCCCTGCGCGCCCTTTTCGCGCAAGATGCGCGTCAGCTTGCGCGTATCGATGCCGGCGATGGCAACGATATTGGATTCTTGCAGGTAGGTGTCCAGGGCTTTGGTGGAGCGGAAATTCGAGACCAGACGCGGCAGGTCGCGGATGATGAGGCCGGCAGCCTGGATTTTCGAAGATTCGATATCTTCTTCATTGACGCCGGTATTGCCGATATGCGGGTAAGTGAGGGTGACGATCTGACGGCAATAGCTTGGATCGGTGAGGATTTCCTGATAGCCGGTCATGGCGGTATTGAATACGACTTCGCCAGTCGTATGACCAGCAGCGCCAATTGAAATACCTTGGAAAATCGTCCCATCTGCTAGCGCGAGGATGGCCGGTACGGTGAGGCCAGAAAAAAATGGCTGCAAGGGGTAACTCCTGATGTTGTTACCGCCGCTGCGCTGCGCCAAACGACCGCTATGAAACCCCAAAACAGTGACGATTTGGCGACTTTACATGGTCTGCTTTTAGTCCTTTGGGGACGAGATGGAAGGTGGTATGCGCTACGGCGGAGTAAATTGGGCTAAACCCTGCAATTATAGCCGACAACGACCTGCCCGGCAATCTGATCGGACGCCAAAGCCGAGGGTTTTTGTATAAATAATCAGGAAAAATATGCGGCGATGATGCAATTGACAACAATACTGACAAACAGTGCAATCACCGCCAATATTGCGCCCCGCACTGCGAACAATATTGGTCAGCTTGTCAGTTCGGCATCGCGGACCGACAAGCCGGCTTCACTACCCGCCTGAAAAACACGGTTGCCGGCCAGCGCAGCCAACTAACCGCATTTCTTGGAATCCAGTTCAGGCGCCCAGGGCTGCAATACCAGCTTTGGCAATTTGCACATCCTCGCTCGATTTCACGCCGGAAACACCGACTGCACCAAGATAATCGCCGCCGACCACGATAGGTACGCCGCCCTCCAGCAAACCTTCCAGATTCGGCGCGGTGATAAAGGAGAAACGGCCATTGTTGATCATATCTTCATAGATCTTCGATTCGCGCTGACCCAATGCGGCAGTCTTGGCCTTGGCTGGCGCAATGCTGGCCGAAATCGGCGCACAGCCATCCATGCGCTGCAGCCACAGCAGGTGGCCGCCGTCGTCAACGATTGAAATTGTCACTGCCCAGCGGTTTTTCAGGGCCTCTGCCTCTGCCGCAGCAGCAATTTTCTTGACATCATCGAGTGTTAGCACTTGTTTCGATTTCATTTTTGCTCCTTGTGAAAATAACGGAATATTGTACTTTAGTGCCCCGCAATAGGCACCTGCATCACTTGCATTCCGGCCAGATTATTTCTGGCGCGATACTTGCTTTATAGAAATAAAAATGTAGGACCCTCTCGCGACATTTGGGATACGTCTTATTTTAATTAACATATTGGCATGATATAGTCTCTCCCTTGCGCCTGCCAGATTTGACAGGTACTTCTTATTCACTTACATTCGTGCGATCGTAATGTTCCAGAGCCCATCCATAACGATGACGATTAAAGAAGCCTTCCTCCTATTCCAGACATTGGCGCTCGCCTGCGCCCTGATCGCCAGCTTATGGCTGTGCACCCCCGCCCGCGCTTCTGATATCACCGATATCGACATGCGGCCACAACCCAGCAGCACCCGCAGCAAACTCCAGCAATTTACCGACCGGGCGTCGGACCTGGCTGTGAGCGCGATGGGCATGATAGGCATTCATTACAAATACGGCGGCACCAACCCGGAAAACGGCCTGGATTGCAGCGGCCTGGTGCGCTATGTTTTCAAGGATGCGTGGGGCGTCAACGTTCCGCGTACGGCTGCCGAATTGAGCCGCAGCGGCGAAAAAATCGACAAGCAGGATTTGAAGCCGGGCGACCTGGTGTTCTATAACACCCTGCGCCGCAGCTTCTCTCACGTCGGCATTTACCTGGGTGACAATAAATTCATCCACTCGCCATCCGCCGGCGGCAAAGTCCGCATCGAAAGCATGGATCTGGCTTACTGGAAATCGCGCTTTAACGGTGCGCGCCGTATCAATGATCCGGAACCCGATGACGGCAGCCATCAATAACCGACATCGCCAATAAATAGAAAGCCCCTGCCAGTCCGAGACTGCCAGGGGCTTTTTCCTGCAAAACCAATCCAGCCGCACGTCGCATCGCTAACGATAGATCCGCTTTGAGCTGCATTACTCTTCGCGCTTCTCCTTCAATCTCTTCTTGATACTCACCATCTGCGCCATTGCCGCCTGTTCACCGGCCAGGATCGCGGTATTGCGTGCGGCGAAGTCATTGCCCTTCATCGCCCCCAACTGCGGACGGATGACAATATCCGCATCTTTCAACTCATAGTTGTTGATGCTTTGGCCCATGATGGCAAAAGTCTGCAGCAATACATCGACCGAGCTAGACGCAGCTTGCGCCTCAGGCGAAGCGGAAATATTTACGGCAATCACGAAATCCGCCCCCATTTCGTGGGCAAACCGCACCGGCACCGGCGACACCAGGCCGCCATCGACATACAGATGGCCGCCGACATTCACCGACTGGAAAACTCCCGGCACCGCCGAAGAAGCGCGCACGGCGACACCGGTGTTGCCGCGCCGGAACAGGATAGGTGCACCGCTATTCAAATCGGTGGCAACCGCGCCAAACGGGATTTTCAACTGTTCAATCGGCACGTTGCGGATGGTCTTGTTGACGTAATTCTGGATTGCCTCGCCTTTCAGCACGCCGCTGACCTTGGCAAAAAACGGCACCGACCAGTCCGAGATAGCGGCCTCGTCCATTTGCAGCGCGATCTTCTGTAACGCAAAGCCGTTATTGCCGGCCGCATACAGTGCGCCGACCACACTACCGGCGCTGGTGCCGACCACGATGTCCGGCACTATCCCCTGCGACTCCAGCGCCTTGATCACGCCGATATGGGCAAAACCGCGGGCAGCGCCGCCGCCCAACGCCAGGCCGATCTTGATCGGCTTGGGCGCCGCTTTCGGAACTACCGCAGGGACCACCGCCACCGGCGGCGCAAGCGGGTTGCCGCCGCAAGCGGCCAGCAAAACGCATAAAACAAGACTAGAACAAGACCGCAGGCGAGAAAAAGACAGGGAAAAGGACATAACAATGGGGGAAAAGCCTAGCAAGACAAAGGAGAAGCGCTTTCATTGTCAATCGTCAACAATGAACGCGGCCGGCGACAAGGTGCCGCCGCAGAATTGTAGCCGATGTTGAGAACTCCGACCGGCTCCGGCGGCTCTCAGTCTTTCGCTGCGGCAATGATTGAAGTCGCCGGTAATTTGACCGTGAACACGCTGCCCTCGCCAGGCTTGGACTCGACCCCCAAAGTACCGCGATGGCGCAGCAATACGTGCTTGACGATCGCCAGCCCGAGGCCGGTGCCCTGGGTTTCCCGCGAACGGCTTTTATCGACGCGATAAAAACGCTCGGTCAGCCGCGAGATATGCTCGGCGCTGATGCCGATGCCGGAATCCTTGACCACCAGCTGCGGCCCGGCCTTGCCGTTTTGCCAGATGATCTGGATCTTGCCGCCGGCCGGCGTATACCGCACCGCGTTGGAAATCAGGTTACTGAAAGCGCTGCGCAACTCGTCATTGCTGCCGTTGATATCAGGCCCGTCAACCGCCAGAGAAAAACTATGCTTTCCGGCCGACAAGACTTCCGCTTCCAGTAACAGGTTGTGCAACATGGCTCGCATATCCACCGGTTCGGGGCGCAAGGGGTAATCCACCGATTCCAGCCGCGTCAACGTCAGCATGTCGCCGATCAGGTTTTGCATGCGATGGCCCTGCTCCGTCATCAGCTGCAAATGGGCGGCGCGGGTTTTCTGGTCGAGATCGGGCTGTGCCTGCGCAATCTCCAGAAAACCGTTGATCACGGTCAGCGGCGTGCGTAATTCATGCGAGGCGTTGGCGATGAAATCGCGCCGCATCATGTCGATTCGTTCGGATTCTGTGGCGTCGTGGGTCACCAGGATCTGGCGCCGGTTCTCAAACGGAATGATTTGCACGATCAGTTTGCGCTCGCGCAAGCTCAAGGTCAGCGGCTGATCGTAACGGCCCAGAATGATGTAATCGATGAAATCCGGGGTGCGGATCAGATTGGTCACCCGCATACCCTTGTCGCGCCCGTGCTGCAGGCCGAGATGCCGTTCGGCGGCCGGGTTGCACCACTCCAGGAACAGGACGTCATCCATGATGACGACGCCGTCGGGCAATAAATGCATGGCCTGGCGAAAACGCGCCAGCCATTCGCTCAGCTCGGTCTGATGCTTTTCATCGTCGCGCCGCAAACGATACAGGCGCGAAAAAATATCGGTCCAGGCGCCCCAGCCGTCCGGCAGCTTTTCGCTGCGCGGATTATCCAGCCAGCCGCTGAGGCGGAACAGATAATGCAGTTGCACCACCACCGCAACCGACATCAAGGCCAACCCCAGCGACAACCCGGGCACGGCGCCAAACAAGGTCCAGATCACGCCGGAGATGACAAAAATCAGCAGGATCCGCAGCAATGCCGGTATCCAGAACAACATCTGTGGATTCATAAATCACTATTTTGCGAGGGAGGCATCATTCACGACTGCGAACCTGGGCGACTGGTTCGCGCTCGACATCCAGTCATATATTTTGCGCTATTTTGCCGAAAGCATATAACCGACGCTGCGCACTGTCCGAATCAGATGTTCCGACTCGCGCAGGGCCTTGCGCAAGCGCAGCACGTGGACATCCACGGTACGCTCTTCGATCACCACATGGTCGCCCCAGACCTTGTCCAGCAATTGGCTGCGCGAGAAAACCCGGTCTGGATTGGCCATGAAGAATTTCAACAAACGATATTCAGCATGGCCGATATCGATTTTCTGGTTTTCCAGGCACACCGAACAACTGGCGGGGTCGAGCGAGACCGCGCCGGCCGACATCATGCCGGGCACTTCATCGGCGCCCTTGCGCCGCAACAAGGCTTTGACCCGCGAAGTCAGTTCACGCGGCGAAAACGGCTTGGTCATGTAATCGTCGGCGCCATTGTCGAGACCGGAGATCTTGTCCTCTTCCATGCTTTTCGCAGTCAGCATCATGATCAGCATGGATTGCAACTGACGATCGGCGCGCATTTGCGACAGCAGGCGCAAACCGCTCTGGTCCGGCAGCATCCAATCCAGCAGCACCAGGTGCGGCGTGCGGCGCTGGACGAATTCCCAGCCGTCTGCCGCGGTATGCACGATCGACGGCGTCCAGCCGGCTTCCTTGATGGTGAAACCGATCAGCTCGGCAATCGCCGGCTCATCTTCGATGATCAGGATGGATGTTTTATCGGCAGCCATTTTTTATCAGCATCAGGTCAGATGTCGTCATCGAGCTGGCTGGCGGCGTAATCGGTATGACGGATATCCTTGCCCTCGACGATGTAGATCACGTACTCGGCAATGTTTTTTGCGTGATCGCCGATGCGCTCGACCGCCTTGGCCACCCACAAGGTATCCATGGACGCCGAAATCGTGCGCGGATCTTCCATCATGAAAGTAATCAGGTTACGCATGATCGAGCGGAAGTCGCGATCGATCACCTCGTCCTGCGCAATCAGCCTTGTGGCTTGCTTCTCGTCCAGCCGCGCCAGCGCATCCAGCGCATCGTGCAGCAGGTCAGCCGCGCCGACGGCGATAACGCGCACCGTTTCGATGTGATCGATAGTGCCGGTGCCGCGCTTGTGCAGATGGATCGCAGTGCGCGCGATTTTTGCTGCTTCGTCGCCGATTCGCTCCAGATCGGTAATCACCTTGATGGTCGCCATCACGGTGCGCAAATCGTTGGCGGTCGGCTGGCGGCGCACGATCAAGTGGCTGCAGGCGTCATCCAGCTCGACTTCCAGGCGGTTCACCTGATCGTCATCCTTGATGACTCGTTCCGCCGCTTCCAGGTTGCCGTTGCGGAAAACGTTGATCGCTTCCTGGAACTGGCGCTCGACCAGCCCGCCCATGAGCAACACTTTGGAACGTATGGTTTCCAGATCGGTGTCGTATTGTTTCGAAGAGTGTTCGCCGCTCATCCTATTTCCTTCTGTTCTTTGCGATTCATGTCAGGTTAACTATTTGAGTCGCTTCGCGGTCAACCAAAACGGCCGGTGATGTAATCCTGCGTTTCCTTGCGCGCCGGATTCATGAAAATCTGATCGGTCTCGCCGAATTCCACCAGCTCGCCCAGATACATATAGGCGGTGTAATCGGAGCAGCGCGCCGCCTGTTGCATATTGTGGGTGACGATGGCGATGGTGTAATCCTGCTTCAGTTCGCTGATCAATTCTTCCACCTTTGCGGTTGAAATCGGATCCAGCGCTGAGGTCGGCTCATCCAGCAGCAAGACATCGGGGCGCACCGCCACGCTGCGCGCTATGCACAGACGCTGTTGCTGCCCGCCGGACAGGCTCAGCCCGCTCTTGTTCAGCTTGTCCTTGACTTCGCCCCACAAGGCCGCCTTCGACAAGGCCCATTCGACGCGCTCGTCCATCTCGCCCTTAGGCAGGTTTTCGTACAGACGGATGCCAAAAGCGATGTTGTCGTAGATCGACATCGGAAACGGCGTCGGCTTCTGGAACACCATGCCAACCTTGGCGCGCAGCATGTTCAAATCTTGCCCAGCTTCCAGGATATTGCGGCCGGCATACATGATCTTGCCTTCTGCGCGCTGGCCTGGGTACAGGTCGTACATCCGGTTCAGGGTGCGCAGCAAGGTCGATTTACCGCAACCCGACGGGCCGATAAATGCAGTCACTTTCTTTTCATTGACATGCAGATTGATATTCTTCAAGCCCTGGAAATTGCCGTAGAAGAAATTCAGCTGCGAGATTTCTATGGTCGGCTGCTTGGTCTGCTGCTCACTGAAATGATTCAATTTGGTCGAGGTTTGCATAATATTGACAATCTAAGTGAAGACAAGAGGGCCGACTTAGCCTGGAATTTTTTGACTGAACAATGAACGCGATACGATATTCAAAGCCAGCACACTGAAAGTAATCAACAACGCTCCGCCCCACGCCAACGGCACCCAGTTATCAAACGGACTCATCGCAAACTGGCTGATAACCACCGGCAGATTCGCAATCGGCTTGTTCATATTGGTGCTGAAAAACTGGTTATTCAAGGCGGTGAACAACAAGGGCGCGGTTTCCCCGGCAATCCGCGCCACCGCCAGCAATACGCCAGTGACCACGCCGGCCTTGACCGCACGCAGACGCACCAGCAAGGCAACTTTCCAACGCGGCGCACCCAGGGCAAACGCCGCTTCGCGCAGGTTGCCTGGCACCAGTTTCAACATATTGTCGGTAGTCCGCACCACCACCGGCACTGCAATCAGGGACAGGGCAAAGGTACCGGCCCAACCGGAGAAATGGCCAACCTTGGCTACGTAGATGGCGTAGACAAACAAGCCGATCACAATCGATGGCGCCGACAGCATGATGTCGGTGACAAACCGCGTCACCTGCGCCAGCTTGCTTTCCTCGCCATACTCAGCCAGATAGATACCGGCCAGGATGCCGACCGGGGTGCTGATCACGGTCGCCAGGCCCACCAGCATCAGGCTGCCGATAATCGGATTCAACAGACCGCCGGCGCCGGAGCCAGGGGCTGGCGTGTTTTGCATCAGGATGCCGAGATTCAACGCGCCAAAGCCCTTGATCACCAAGGTAGCCAGGATCCATGCCAGCACCATCAAACCCAAGGCCATCGCCAGGAAAGACAGCAGCATGCCGAAACGATGCATCAGCAGACGTTTGCGATAGACCTGGTTAGTCAGCGGGCTGGCCAGGATATCCGTTTCGATTTGCGAAGAATTATTCATTTGGCGCCTTCCTTGCGGGACATGCCCATCAACATGATTTTGGCGATCGACAAGACGATAAAGGTAATCACGAACAGGATCAGGCCCAGTGCGAACAAGGCGGATACGTGCAGTGTGCTGGAAGCCTCGGCGATTTCATTGGCCAGCGTCGACGCGATACTGTTGCCGGAGGCGAATAGCGACCAGGACAGCCGCTGCGCGTTGCCGATCACGAAAGTCACCGCCATGGTCTCGCCCAAAGCGCGTCCGAGGCCCAGCATGACGCCGCCGACAACGCCGGTTTTAGCATACGGCAGCACCACCTTGCGCACCACTTCCCAACGGGTGCAACCCAAGCCGTAAGCAGACTCTTTCAGCACCGCAGGGACAACTTCAAACACGTCGCGCATGACGGAGGAAATAAACGGAATAATCATCACCGCCAGAATCAGACCGGCAGTCAGCAAACCTATACCCATTTTAGGGCCGTTGAACAGGGCGCCGATCAGCGGCAGGTGGCCAAGCGTGGCGGACAGGAACGGCTGGCCGTATTCGGCAAACAGCGGTGCAAAGACAAACAGCCCCCACATCCCGTAAATAATACTTGGTACGCCGGCCAGCAACTCCACCGCAGTACCCAGCGGGCGGCGCAATTTTGGCGGGCAGATCTCAGTCAGGAACAAGGCAATCCCGAAACTCACCGGAAACGCGATCACCAGCGCGATGAACGAGGTCACCAGGGTGCCGACGATGGCGATCATGGCGCCGTAATGGTCGTTGACCGGGTCCCACTCGACGGTGGTAATGAAGGATAGCCCAAACTCGCGGAATACCGGCCAGGCGCCGATCGCCAGGCAAACGATAATGCCGAGCAAGACCAGCAGCACGATCAGCGAAAACAGCAGCGTGACTTTGTGAAACAGGAAATCCTGGATGCGTTGCTTACGCATCGCGGCGAGAAGGCTCTGATGCGATAAACCCGCCTCTTCAGCGCCGATTGCCTGGGGTGAGATCGATTGTGCCATGACAGGAATATTTGCACTCATGAGTAGCGATATCCGATGAAGAATAAGATGCGGCGGCGAAGTTTTCAACTGCCGGCCGGGCTTGATCTGGAGATATTTCGCGTGGAGACTTGGTCATTCAACCAGGCAGGCAGTTCTCGCTATTCCCGAGCAACTGCCGCCATGCATATCTATAACGCTACAACGGTTAATACTCGCTATGCGGACCTGAACCTGTCAAGTCCGCATCAAGTTACGACAATTACCAGACGGCTTTACCAGCGTTATCCTTGATCTGGGATTTCCACGACTCTTCCACCAGCTTCACCACCGATGCAGGAATCGCGACATAGTCCAGTTCGGTAGCAGAGGCGCCGCCGTTCTTGTAGGCCCAATCAAAGAACTTCAGCACTTCCTTGCCCTTGGCTGCATCAGCCTGGGTTTTGTGGATCAGGATGAAAGAAGCGCTGGTGATAGGCCAGCTGGTCTTGCCGGCGGCGTCGGTGAAATCCACTGCGAAACCTGGAGTTTTAGCCCAGTCGGCGCCAGCTGCAGCTGCCTTGAAAGTTTCGTCGTCCGGTTGCACAAAACCACCGTCGCGATTTTTCAGCTGAGTATGTTGCAGCTTGTTTTTCTTGGCGTAAGCATACTCGACATAGCCGATCGAACCCTTGATCTTCTGGACGTTGGCAGCAACGCCTTCGTTACCCTTGCCGCCGACACCGACCGGCCACTTGACGGCAGTGCCTGCGCCGACGCCGCTCTTGAACGCCGGGCTAGTCTTCGACAAATAGCTGGTGAAGACAAATGAAGTGCCCGAACCATCAGCGCGATACACCACGGTGATGTCGTCAGCCGGCAATTTCACGCCTGGATTGAGCGCAGTGATTTCAGCTGCATTCCACTTGGTGATCTTGCCCAGATAGATATCGGCCAGCACCGGACCGGTCAATTTGACCTGGCCTGGGGCAACACCGTCCAGATTCACGACCGGCACCACGCCACCCATGATTGCAGGGAACTGCGCCAGGTTATCGGCGTTCAAGTCTTCAGCTTTCAAGGGCATGTCGGACGCGCCGAAATCCACGGTTTTGGCTTTGATTTGCTTGATGCCGCCGCCGGAGCCGATCGATTGGTAGTTCAGGCTGTTGCCGGTTGCTGTTTTGTAGGCTTCAGCCCATTTCGAATAGATCGGATAAGGAAAAGAAGCGCCGGCGCCGGTGATTTCCGCTGCCATGACTGAAGAAACCGCCAATGTCGAACCCATTGCAAGAACGGCGGCCTTAACGAAGTGATTCAATCGCATTTATTACTCCCTTGTTGACTATAGATGTGGTGTGCCCAAGTCGAGACTGTTGTGGAATTCACCTTTGGGCAAAAAGGCTAATTTCACAACAGCCCCTAAGACAGGGCGAACTCTAACCAACATTTATGACAGCTTTATGACGAGGAAAGAATGAATGAGAATGACGGTTGAATTATTAATAAATCAATGAACCAAGGCGCTATTGCGGCGGACCGTTTTCCCAGCAATCCGCCCAACGGCGCAGTATGAGGATATTGAATGACGTGCAACACTTCCATTTTCTTCATCAAGCTGTCATATTCACTACATACACTCCGCCCAACCCATCAGACCAGCTGCTTGATTCATGGATAAGAAAACCAAGTCGGACGATGACACCAAACACCCCAGCGCCAGATTAGGCCCCAATCCAAGCTATCTGAATCGCGAATTATCGCAACTGGCCTTCAACCGGCGCGTCATGGCCCAGGCCGAGGACCGGCACATCCCGCTACTGGAGCGATTGCGATATTTATGCATCGTGAGCAATAACCTTGACGAATTTTTTGAAGTGCGCATCGCCAGTTTGCTGGCAAATAGTCAAATTGACGGGGTAGAGCCGCCGGCACTGGTCGCAGCGCTTGAGCGCACCAGCGTAGAGTGCCATCAGATCGTCGATCGCCAGTACGCCATCCTGAACCAGACCATTTTGCCGCAGCTGGCAGCCAACGGCATTCATCTGCTACGGCATAGCGACCGCAGCGAAGAACAGCGGGCCTGGGTAAAAACCTTCTTCGATCAGGAAATCCGCCCCCTGTTGACCCCTATAGGGCTGGATCCGGCCCACCCCTTCCCCCAAGTAGTCAACAAGAGCCTCAATTTCATTGTCGAAATGACCGGCAAGGATGCGTTCGGGCGCAGCACCTCGATCGCCATCATCAAGGCGCCACGCGTATTGCCTCGTGTGATCAAGCTGCCTGATGCGCTGTCGCCGAACGGCAGCTCGTTCTGCCTGCTGTCGTCGATTATCCATGCCCATATCGGCGATCTTTTTTCCGGCCGCCAGATATTGGCTTATTCGCAATTCCGGGTCACCCGCAACAGCGATCTGTGGGTTGATGAAGAAGAAGTCAAGAACTTGCGCCAGGCGCTGCAAAGCGAGTTGCAAAGCCGCCAGTTCGGGGTTGCGGTCAGGCTGGAAGTGGCGCGCAGCTGCCCGCCGCACCTGGCCCAGTTTCTGCTCGACCAGTTCGCCATCGCCCCCAACCGCCTGTACACAGTCGATGGGCCAGTCAATATGGTGCGCTTGTCGGAAATGATCGATCAGATCAGCGATCCCGGCTTGCGCTTTCCGTCATTTGCGCCCGGCTTGCCGGCGCAGCTGCAGTTGGACAACGCCAGCGATATTTTCGAGCAGTTGAAACAGAAAGATGTGCTGCTGCATCACCCCTTCCAGTCGTTCCAGCCGGTGGTCGATTTTGTCCGCTCTGCTGCGTTTGACAACGACGTGGTAGCGATCAAGCAAACCATCTATCGCACCGGCATGAACTCCGACCTGATGGAAGCACTGATTGTCGCCGCGCAACGCGGTAAAGAAGTGACGGTGATCGTGGAACTGATGGCGCGCTTTGATGAAGAAGCCAATATCAACTGGGCCGACAAGCTGGAGCGCGCCGGCGCACAAGTGGTCTATGGCGTCGTCGGCCTCAAAACCCATGCCAAGCTGTCGCTGGTGATCCGCCGTGAGCGCGACAAGGACGGCAACGGCGAGCTGCGCTATTACGCCCATCTCGGCACCGGCAACTACCACCCCTCCACCACCAAGCTCTACACCGACTTTGGCCTGCTCACCTCGAACCAGAAACTGGCCACCGAGGTCAACGAAGTCTTCATGCATCTGACCAGCTTGACCAAGCCCAAGAAAATGGATTATCTGTGGCTGGCGCCGTTCCTGTTGCAAAAGGAAATCATCCGGGCCATCCACAATGAAGCCGAGATCGCCCGCAAAGGCCGGCCGGCGCGCATCGTCGCCAAGATGAACGCGCTGCTGGACGAATCCGTCATCCGCGCTCTGTACGACGCTTCTGCCGACGGCGTCAAGATCGAATTGATCGTGCGCGGCGCTTGCGCTCTCAGGCCCGGCGTTCCCGGCCTGTCCGAGAACATTCATGTGCGCTCCATCATCGGCCGCTTCCTGGAACATAGCCGCATCTATTATTTCCGCAACAATCTGCAGCACGATGTCTATCTGGCCAGCGCCGACTGGATGAACCGCAACCTGTTCCGGCGGGTCGAAGTAGCCTTCCCGGTACAAGACAAATCGCTCAAGAGAAGAGTCATCAACGAAGGCCTCACTCCCTACCTGAAAGATAATACCAATGCTTGGAACCTCGGGTCTGACGGCAACTGGCATAAAAACAAGCCTCATCGGAGACAAAAGCAATACGGTGCGCAACGGCATTTGATGCTGGCTTTAGGCGCGCTTTCCCCCACGCACTCCTCAAATAAATGAGTAAGGGTAAATCATGGAATTAATTCTATGGCGGCACGCGGAGGCAGAAATCGGCGAACCGGACCAGGGCCGCGCCCTGACCGGCAAGGGCCATAAGCAAGCCTGGAAAATGGCTGACTGGCTAGACCACAACCTGCCGCATGGCTGCAAGATCATCAGCAGCCCGGCCACCCGCACGGTGCAGACGGCGGAAGCGCTCGGCCGCAAATTCAAGACCCATCCCGAGCTTGCTCCCGATTGCAGCGCCGAGCAATTGCTGGCGGTGGCCAACTGGCCCAACAACCGCGAACCGGTGCTGATCATCGGCCATCAGCCGACACTGGGCCAGGCCGCAGCATTGCTGATAGCGGGCCAGAAGCTGGATTGGTCGATCAAAAAAGGCAATGTCTGGTGGATTGCCCAGCGCGAACGCGGCGATATCACGACCAATTACCTGAAGGCGATCATGTCGCCGGACTTGATCGCCAAATAAAGGCTTGCCGGTTGCGCGCCGCTGCAAGATTAAAATTCAATAATAGTCAAAACAAGACAAAACCAGGCATTTCTTATATTCCGACACGACGACAATCGTGAAATCAGATCAAGGAAGATGGCGGCAAAATCACGCTGCCGGACGCCACAAAAGAAACCATCAAGGCGCTGCCAGCCTTTACCTACCCTGCCAAACGTGGCTAACG